>JADLBT010000098.1 GCA_020847555.1 Gemmataceae bacterium | reverse complement strand
CGGGGTGAGGCTCACCCCGCGCTGATGCTTCGGGCTCGGACGGCGCCGGCTGAATGCGGACCTACGCGAGGATGCCCTCGACCAGTTCGCCGTGGACGTCGGTCAGGCGGAAGTCGCGCCCCTGGAAGCGCCACGTCAGCCGCGTGTGATCGAACCCGAGCAGGTGCAGGATGGTCGCCTGCAGGTCGTGGATGTGGACGCGATTCTCGGCCACGTCGAACCCCAACTCGTCCGAGGCGCCGTAGGTGATCCCGGCCCTGATCCCGCCGCCCGCCAGGCAGAGCGTGTACGAGAATGGGTGGTGGTCGCGGCCGAGGTTCGCGCTGCGAGCCGTCCGCCCCTCACGGAACGGCGACCGTCCGAACTCGCCGCCCCAGATCACCAGCGTGTCGTCCAGCATCCCGCGCCCCTTCAGGTCGCGGACCAGCGCCGCCACCGCCCGATCCGGCTGCCGGCAGCGGGTGCGCAGCCCCTGCCCGATGTCCTCGCGCGGGTTCGTCCCGTGGAAGTCCCAGCCCCAGTCGTGCAGCTGGACGAAGCGCACGCCCTGCTCCAGCAACCGCCGCGCCAGCAGGCAGTTGTTGGCGAAGCTCGACTGGCCCGGCTGCGCGCCGTACAGATCGAGCATCTGGCGCGGCTCGCGCGAGATGTCCATGACCTCGGGCACCGACGCCTGCATCCGGTACGCCAACTCGTACTGAGCGATGCGCGTGCGTGTCTCCGGGCTGCCAAGTTCCTCCGCCTGCATCTCGTTCAGGTCGCGCAGGGCGTCGAGGCTCAGCCGCCGTACCGACCGATCCATGCCGCGCGGGTTGGAGACGTACAGCACCGGATCGCCCTCGGACCGGCACTGCACCCCCTGGTAGACGGACGGGAGGAAGCCGCTGCTCCACAGGGCGTTGCCGGCGGTCGGGTTGACGCCACCCGATACGAGGACGACGAACCCGGGCAGGTTGGCGCTCTCCGACCCGAGCCCGTAGGTTACCCACGCCCCCATCGACGGTCGGCCGAACTGAGCCGACCCGCTGAACAGCAGCAGTTCCGCCGGGGCGTGGTTGAACTGATCGGTGAACATCGACTTGATGAAGCACAGCTGGTCGGCGATCTGGCCGACCTCGGGCAATGCCTCGGACAGCCACGCGCCGCTCTGGCCGTGGCGGGCGAACCGCTGTGGGGTGCCGAGCAGCTTCGGCACGCCGCTGGTAAAGGCGAAGCGCCGGCCGCGCAGGAACTCCTGCGGGCAGTCCTGGCCGTTACGGCGCACCAGTTCCGGCTTGTAGTCGAACAGATCGAGGTGGGGCGGCGAACCGGCCATGTGCAGGTAGACGACCCGCTTCGCCTTTGCGCGGAAGTGTGGCGGGCGTGGTGTCAGTGGGTTGTCACTGCTGCGGTTCGCAGCCGGAGCGGTCTCGCCCGTCAGCGTCGCCAGGGCGAGGGCGCCGAGCCCGACCTGGCAGTCGCGCAGGAAGTGGCGGCGGGTGATGTTCAGGATATGGTCGGCGTGCGGGGTCATCGACTCACCTTTTGGCGAACGTCTCGTCCAGGTTCAGAACCACGTTGGCGACGACCGTCCACGCCGCCAGGTCGGCGGCGTCCATCCCCGGCGGCAGCGGGCCGAGCGGCTGCGTCGCCAGCTCCAGCGCCGCCTTCGCGTCGCCCGCAAACTTCGAGCGCGCCCGCTGGTACAGGTCCACCAGGCGGCGCAGCTCGGTTTCGTGGGGCGGGCGGGCCAGGCACAGACGGAAACCGTGGCGCGCCCGCGCCTCGGCGGTCGGGCCACCCTCGCGCACCATGCGGCGGGCGAGAGCCTGGGCCGCCTCGACGTAGCACGGGTCGTTGAGCGTCACCAGCGCCTGCAACGGCGTGTTGGTGCGCGGCCGGTTCACCGTGCAGACGTTGCGGCTGGGGGCGTCGAACGCGATCATCGACGGGTACGGCGTGCTGCGCCGCCAGAACGTGTAGAGGGCGCGGCGGTACTTGTCCTCGCCGAGGCTGGTGTCCCAGTCGGTGGCGCCGCCGAAGGCCGCGTTCAGCTTCAGTTTCGGCCGCTCGGGGCGCACCGGCGGGCCGCCGATCCTGGGGCTGAGCAACCCACCCGCGAACAGCGCCTGGTCACGCACCACCTCGGCCGCGACGCGGTAGCGCGGGCCGCGCGCGAACAGCCGGTTGTCCGGGTCACGCTCGACGAGGTCCGGCGTCACGCGCGACGACTGGCGGTAGGTCGCCGACGTCACGATCAGTTTCAGCAGGTGCTTGATATCCCAGGCTCTCCTCACCCCCCTGCTCCCCTCTCCCACGAGGGGAGAGGGAGACCGGGAGGGAGAGGGGGCGGCAAACTCGGTCGCGAGCCAGTCGAGCAGCTCGGGGTGCGTCGGCAGCTTGCCGCGGATACCGAAGTCGTCGGGCGTCTCCAGCAGGCCGACGCCGAAGATCTGCTCCCAGAAACGGTTGACCGTGACGCGGGCCGTCAGCGGGTTCTCCGGCGCCACCAGCCACCGCGCCAGCGCCAGCCGGTCGGCCGGCCCCTTCGGCAGCGCGGGGAACAGGGCCGGCACGCCGGGCGAAACCGGCTTGCCCTGGTCGAGGAAGTTGCCGCGGATGTGAATGCGCGTCAGGCGCTGCTGCTTCGCGGGCAACTCGCGCATGATCGGCGTGCTGAGAGGTTTGATGCCCGCGAGCTGCTTTTGCAGCGCGGCCTGCCGGTTGGGGGCGTTCTTGAACGCCGGCGCAGTCGAGCGGAAGTACTTCGCCAGTTCCGCCCGCTGGGCCGCGCTCCGCCTCGGCGCCTCGATGGCCAGGATCTTCTCGATGTTCGCGGGCAGCGTGTCCTTCTTCACACCCTTCTTTGGCCTGGCGCTCCCGTCTTTCGGCGCGCCGTCCTGCTTGCCCCCCTCGGCCTTGCGGACGCGCTTCTCCCAGGCGTCGAGGGCGGCGTTGAACTCCGGGCTTGCCCAGCGCTTCTCGATGGCCGCGCTCTCCGCTTCCAGGCGTGCCTTTTCCCGCAGCTGCTCGGGCAGCGGCGTTGCCAGGGTCGGGCGATTGTCTGGCTTGTCGGAGTCTTCTGTCTGATTGAGGATGGCGTAGATCTGGAAATACTCCTCCTGGCTGATCGGGTCGTACTTGTGGTCGTGGCACTGGGCGCACGCCATCGTTACCCCCATCCAGACCTGGAATGTCGTGTTAACGCGATCCACCACCGCAGCCGTCCGAAACTCCTCGTCGTCGGTGCCGCCCTCGGTGTTGGTCAGCGTGTTGCGGTGGAACGCGGTCGCGATCAGCTGCTCGATCGTCGGGTTGGGCAGCAGGTCGCCAGCGAGTTGTTCGACGGTGAAGCGGTCGAACGGCATGTTGCTGTTGAAGGCGGCGATGACCCAGTCGCGATACTTCCAGATGGTCCGCGGACCGTCGTCGGCGTAACCGTTCGAGTCGGCATAACGGGCCTGGTCCAGCCAGACGTAGGCCCAGCGCTCGCCGTAGGCGGGGGAGCGCAGCAGTTCGTCCACGTAGCGCTCGAAGGCGTCGGGGCGCCTGTCGTTGACGAAGCGATCCACCGCCGCGAGGGTCGGCGGCAGGCCGGTCAGGTCGATGGCGGCGCGGCGCGCCAGAGCGTAGCGGTCGGCCTCGGGGCTGGGCTTGAGGCCCGCGCGCTCCAACCGGGCGAGGACGAAGCGGTCGATCGGGTTGCGCGCCCAGCCCTTCGTCTTCGGGGTCGGGGGCGTGGGGCGCTGCGGCGGGACGAAGGCCCAGTGCTCCTGGTACTCGGCCCCCTGCTCGATCCAGTGCCGGAGGACCGCGCGGTCGCGGTCCTTGAGCTGGGCATGGCTTTTGGCGGGCGGCATCCGCTCCCGGCCGGCGGCGAAGATGCGCGCGACGAGTTCGCTCTCCTGCGGCTTGCCGGGGACGACGGCGCGGGCTCCGCTGCGGAGTTCCCTGATGGCGGCCTCGCGCAGATCGAGGCGCAACCCGGCCTTGCGCGTCTTCGCGTCCGGGCCGTGGCAGGTGAAGCAGCTGGCCGCGAGGATCGGCTGCACGTCCCGCGCGAACTGGAGTTTGCCGGCGGGGCCATCCTTTCCCTTTGTGGCGATCGGAACGGGCTCCTGCCCCCGGGTGATACCCGCGAGCAGGGCGACGCTGGCCAGCAAGAGAAGTCGTTTCATGGGTCGGCGTTCACACGATGTCGGGGTTGGTTCTGGTAGCGCCGGACCGGCGAGGGCGGTCGGAGGAGGGAGGCTAAAAACGGGTCCGGCAGGTCTTCATCTCAGATTACCGCCGCAGCTGGGTCTTGTCGAACAATTTCCGCACCGCCTCCTGCTTGACCGATCGTCATCGAGGCCAACGACGCCTCCCGTTCGGCCCGACCGCCTCACCCGATGACCACCCGCGGCCGCCGCGCCGCGTCCGGTTCCGCCTCCAGGATCAGCTCGCGTACCTTCCACGGAATATTCCCCTCCCCGAACGCGAAATAGCTCCAGCTCGCCGCCAGCAGGTCCATCTCCGACCAGCCGAAGTGAACGCCCGGCGGCCTGCTGTACTTCGACATCTCCAGCGCCACCGACGCGACCGCGTGCGCCACCGACGCACACCCGGTCACCTTGATCACGACCCGCGTCTCCTCCCGAAATACCTCCACCAGCAGGCGCTGGTAGAAGTTGCTCGGGTCGTCTACCTCCATCTCCAGAAAGACGATGTCGGCGTCCGGGTCGAGCTGGTGGTCGGTGCGGATCTGCTTCTCCTTCGTGTCCCGTTCGTGCAGGCCGGGGCGGTGCGGCACCAGCACCGGGAAGTCCGCCAGCACCAGGCTGTTCCACAGAAACTGCGATTCGTCGTTCTTGAAAGCGAACCCGACCGTGCGCAGTTCGTCGCTGCGCAGGGCGCGGGCGAACACCGACGATGTCAGGATCGTCACGATGAACCCGAACGCGATCAGCAGTCCGGTCGGCGACGTCACGATGATGGCCGCCGTCGTGGCGGCGAAGACAATCAGGATCAGCGCGTATCCCAGCGGTCCGCGCCGCCCCTCGGCCCGCCGCCGCTCGCGCACGGACAGGTACGTCACCGCCGACGCGCTGGTCAGCAGCACCATCACCCCGGTGGCGTACGCGCCGCGCTGGTCATGGACGCTCGCCCGGAAGTAGAGCGTGACCGCCAGGTTGACCAGGGCGAACAGCCCCAGCAGCACGCCCCAGCGGTGCGCCCACTTCAGCTCCATGCCGAACCGAAGCAGGAACTGCGGCAGGAGCGTCGCCAGCGCCGTCATGATGCTGGTGCCCGCCAGGCACAGCAGCGCGATGGCGACGACGTCGTAGACCGTCCCAAAGCCCGGACCGAACAGCGGGCACAGGGCCGCCGCGCTCTGGCCGCCGGTGATCGGCCCGCCGTGGGCCAGGTACGCCAGGGCGCGGTTGTCGGCCGCCCCCCCGACCACCTTCTCCGCCTGGGTGGCCGGGTCGAGGATCGTCCTCGTCGCCAGTGCCTCGGGAGGGATCAGTACCGTCGCGACCAGCGACGAGCCAAGCAAGAACAGCGACATCACCGCAGCGGCGACGACGAGCACCTTGCGCGTGTTGCGGATCCGACCGCGCGGTTCGAGTTCGGTCTCGCCCGGCTCGCCCTTGACCTGCGGCATGACGATCAGGCTCAGCTCGAACCCGCTCAGCCCCAGCGCCAGCTGCGGCAGGAGCAGCAGGCACAGCAGCGCGATCAGCAGTCCGTTGCGCGGCGAGCCGGCGATGCCGTCCACGCTCCACCGGCCGTCGCGCACCTGGCCAAACCACTCCCCGAGGCGCCCGGGGTGGTCGGCCAGGTAGACCAGGCCGGAGCCGATGACGAGGGCGTTGAGCAGCAGGAACAGCGCCACCAGCGGGACCGCGATCAGCAGGACGTTGCGGCCGAAACCCTTGCGGAGCAGGAACCAGAACAGGAAGCCGACGGCGCCGAGGACGATCGTCACCACCAGCTGCTCGTTGAAGTACGCCGTGAACGTCTCGCCAAAGTAGGCCCGGCTCGTTTCCCGCGCCCACCGGGCCGCCGCACCCAGCGGTCTGTCCCTTTCGACGTAGGCGTTGTGGATAACATGCTCGGCGGCGTCGGCCAGCGAGAGCGTCTTGGCCATGACGAAGTCGGTGACGGCGAACCCGAGCAGGCCAAGGATCAGCGTCTTGCCGCGCCAGCCGTGGACGACCTGTTCGAGCAGCGCGATCGACCCCGACCCGTGGGCCGATTTCCCGGCGACGTACCAGTACACCGGCAGCGCGCAGCCGAGAGTGACGACGACCACGACGACAGTGGCGAGCGGCGCCAGGCGGCCGGCGACCTGGACGGCGATCGACGGCTGATACGCGAGGGTGCTGAAGTAATCGACGCCGAGGATGCAGAGAATCCACACCCAGTAACTGGGCGGCGACTTGCGAGCGGTGTGCGGCAGGGCGGGCGGAGAGGGCGCCGCGGGGGTAGGCCCCGGGGTGGGCTCGGGGGCACTGCTCATGGAAGTCTCCCGGAGCGCGCGGGCGGGGCGGAGCCCTCACGGTGCCCTGGGCGAAGGCGCCCGCTCGCTCTGGCATGGTATTCTACGCAGGTGGGGCGAATCGGAACAGGCCAGGGCGGAGCCAGGCGACCTGGGGTGCAAAGATTCGTGGGCTTTCCATCCTCCTCACTCCTCGGCAGGGGCGAGAGCCTTCCGGTCGAGTCGGACCAGGGCGGCGCGCACCTGGCCGGCGCTGAGGAGTACGGCCCGCTCGTCGATGTGGAGAGGAGGGCCATCAACGTGCGGCCGCAGCCGCCGCCACAGCTCGCCGCGCGGTCCCGACACCTCGACGAGGAAGTAGTCGGTGTGGTACTCGTCGAGGACGCGGTCGAGGCGGGCGCGCCAGTCCGGGCCGAGCTGCGGGATGTAGTGGCTGTCCTCCAGGAGGCGCGGCGGGAAGAAGAAGCCGCGCGTGTCGGTGTACGTCCGCGCGCGACCCGGGACGCGCCAGGTAAGGTAGGCGCCGTAGTCCGGCGGGCCGAAGAACCGGCCCGACAGGTTCAGTTCCTCGATACGGGCGGTCGCTGCCCGCGGCCACTCCGGATCGTCCTGTACCGGCATGGCCCGCGCCAGCGGCGGGATCAGCGACGCCACCGCCAGCACCGCCAGGGCGGCGCTCAGCCAACCGGCCTGGAAACGCATCAGCGGATTGTCGAGGAGGCGCCTGCACCCCAGGTCCAGGCGCAGCGCGAACGCCGCCCACGCTCGCCGCCGGTGTCGCGCCGCATCCCCGAGGAGGGCCGTCAGGTGCGGCACTCCCAGCGCCAGCATCACCAGCAGCCAGTCCTGCACGCTGCGGAAGGCGAGGTTCGCCAGTCCGCCCAGGCTGACCAGCGTCGCCACCTCCCACAGCCGATACTGCCGGAACCGCAGCACGACGGTGAGCCCGACCAGGGCAGCCACCGCGTAGGGGACGACAGTCGTGAGCGGGGAGACGGCGAAGAAGGTGTGCAGCGGCTGCATCTCGCCGAACATGCGCATGATCGGGTGGGCGAGTTCCGGCTTGAACGGGTAGAGGAAGCGCTCCACCGGATCCGGGGCGAGGAACGTGGCCGCCACCCCGAGTCCGCCGACCCTCGTCAGCCGCCACAGCCGGGCGCGGTCGAGCGGCGCGTTGAGCCGGACGCGCGCGTTCAGCCACTCCCACGCGATCGCGCCCACGAGCACCCCTTGCCCGAGAATCACGCCCGGGTGGAGATTGCTCCACAGCAGCATGACCGGCGGCAGCCACCACGTCAGCGGGCGCTTGCCGGTGCAGTGGTCGTGCAGCCAGCCGGTGACGAGCAGCAGGCCGACGGTGGTGCAGGCCATCGGCCGCAGGTTCCACGCCGGCGAAATCGCCAGGATCGCCGCGCCGAGCGCCAGCGCGATCCCGTGCCAGCGGACACCGCCGCAGCGCAGCCGCCACGCGACCAGCACCAGCGGCGCGATCACGAGGGCGGTCTTGAGGAGCTTCAGCCCGCCGTACCCGAGCGCCTCCCAGACGGCGTAGAGGATGACCTCGTACAGCCACTCGAAATCCGGGATGGGTTCGCCGGCGATGGTGTAGGTGAACGACTCCGGCGGACGCAGCGTGCCGGTGTGGACGATCAGCTCGCCAGTGCGAATTTGCCAGGCGTAATCGAGATCGCCGAAGGGGTTGATATAGTTGGCGCCGAGGAGGACGACGGCGAGGACCGTGCAGCCGTTGGGGAGGTAGTGCCGAACTCGACTCAATTGCATCGCCACGGCTCCACGGGAAGGGCGGGCTGCCCAGGGGGGGAGAAAAGAACCGGGCGCGGCACAGGGACAGGGCGAGGGAAACTGAGCGCCTCTTCTCCGTTTCGGCCCCGCGCCGTTGCCCCCGTAGCCGCGCCCGGCGCCCTTCGGTGTTCCGGCGGCCTGCGTCCCCGGACCCGCTGCCAGGAGGTGTTCGTCGCTACAACCATAGATCACGGCGTGCGGGAAGACAAATCCGCTCGGGCGCTGCCCCGGCGCGGCCCTTGCGACGGACCACCGCGCCGCGATACAACAACGGAGAACCCGCCGCGCTGCCGCCGCCCGCGTCGGCATGGGCGGCCCTGGCTCACGAGAACCTGACATGGCACATCCGCCACTTCGCATTGGTCTGATCGGCGCCGGCGGCAACACCCGGCTTCGGCACAGTCCCGGCCTGCGCGCCATCCCCGGCGTCGAGATCGTGGCCGTCGTCAACCGCCGGCCGGAATCGACTGCCGCCGCGGCGCGCGAACACGGCATCCCGCGCACCTACGGCCACTGGGAACAGCTGATCGCCGCCCCCGACATCGATGCCGTCGTCATCGGCACCTGGCCGTATCTGCATTGTCCAGTTACTCTGGCCGCCCTCACCGCCGGCAAGCACGTCCTGACCGAGGCGCGGCTCAGCATGAACGCGGCCGAGGCCCACCGCATGCTGACCGCGGCGCGCCAGCACTCCCACCTCGTCACCCAGGTCGTGCCCAGCCCGTTCGGGCTGAAGGGCGATCGGGTGATAAAGGAGTTGCTCGCGTCCGGCTACCTGGGCGAGCTGCGCGAGGTCCACGTCTGTAGCCTGAACGCCGCCCTGGCCGACCCGGCCGCCCCGCTGTCGTGGCGGCAGGACGTCGCCCTGTCGGGGTTCAACATGCTCACCCTGGGTATCGTTCACGAGACGCTGATGCGCTGGGTGCCGCCGCCGGTGCGCGTCCTCGCCCAGGTCCACGCCTTTTTG
Organism: Gemmataceae bacterium; assembly: GCA_020847555.1. The sequence goes on along the minus strand of JADLBT010000098.1, from coordinate 47,544 downwards.
CCGGCGCGCATCGACCCGCAGAGCGGGGTGCGCCGCCCGGTCGGCACGCCCGACAGCGTGCAGGTGGCGGCCGTGCTGGAGAACGGCGCCCGGGCGACGTACCACTTCAGCGGCGTCACACCGTTCGGGCAGGAGATGGGGATCCACCTCTACGGAACGGAAGGGACTCTGCACTACGACCTGCAGACGGACCGGATCCGCGGCGCGAGCGTGCGGCAGGGAATGCAGCCGGGGCGGGCGGACGAGCTGGTCGAGATGCCGATCCCGTCTGAGAAGGAGGGCGGGTGGCGCGTCGAGGAGGAGTTCGTCGAGGCGATCCGCACCGGCGCCCCGGTCCGCTTCACGGACTTCGCGACGGCGGTCGGCTACATGGAGTTTACGGAGGCGGTGGCCCGCAGCGCCGAGCAGGAGGAGCCGGTTGACCTGCCGCTGACGGACTTCCTGGAGGATCCCGGGCCGCGGGTGGTGTAAGCGGCTGCTCCCCCTCACGATGCTGTCGGCAGTTCCAGGCAGAAGCAGGCGCCGGGCCGGTCCGCAGAACCGCAGAGCGTCAGCCGCCCGCCGATCAGGGTTGCCCACCGCTCGGCGAGGGCGAGCCCCAGGCCGACTCCACCGGCGGTCACGTCCGCGGACTTGCCGCGGCAGAAGGCGCGGAAGATCGACCGGCGCTCGCACCGCGGTACACCCGGTCCGCGATCCTCGACCTCCAACGTCAACCGCCCCGGCCCGGCGACGCGCGCCCGCAGCCAGATGCGGTTGTCGTCGGCCCCGCGGCTGTACTTGCAGGCGTTGTCGATCAGGTTGCCGAGGATCTGCTGGACCAGGCTTACGTCGGTCACGACCGCCGCCCCCGCTTCCGCCTGGTCCTCGATCACGAGTTCCTTCTCCCCGTCGTGGCAGCGCGTCTGCCAGTTCGCCGCCACCTGGCCGAGCAGCTCGCCGACCGCGACGCGCTCCTTCGCCAGGCGCGGCCGCTGGTTCTCCAGGCGCGAGAAATCGAGCACGTTGCTCACCAGGCGGGTGAGGCGGTCGGTCTCGGTGTTGAGGGTGTGGAGGTACTCGTCTCTGCGCTCCTCGTCGCGGACCAGGCCGCCGGTGAGCATGTCGAGATAGAGGCGGAGCGTGGTCAGCGGGGTGCGCAGCTCGTGCGTCACCGCCGACACGAACCGGATGCGGCGCTCGGACAGACCGATCAGCGACCACCCGCCCAGGCCGACCGCGGCGAGCGCGATCAGCGCCGCCGCCCACGCCAGCGCCAGCCCGATGCGCAGCGGGGTCCAGCCGAGCGAGGCCGGCAGACCGGCGGCCACGGGGGGAGCCGCCCCGACCGGGTCGAGCAACGGGGGCACCTCCTCCGGTTCCTCGCCGGGATCCAGCTCGACCGGCAGCGCCGTCATGGTGCGCTCGGGGTGGGGGGGAACCTCGGCTCGCATCGGCAGCGCGCGGGCCTTCGGAAACAGATCGCGGATCTCGTCGGTCAGCAACTTACGCAGTTTCTTCCAGTCGAGTACGATGCCCTGGCAGACCTCCTTCGGCACGGGCAGACGTGTCTGCTTGTACTGGGCTGCGGTCAGCAACCCCAGGACGGCGGGCGCGCCGGAGCCCGGCCACGGGCCGAGCAGCGCCAGCTTCTCCATGAGCAGTCCGCTCACGCGCACCCGGCGAGCGACCATGAGCCGGTTCTGCCCGTTGGCGGCCGGCAGCCAGAACGGCGTCATCGGTCCCATGCGCACCACCACCTGGTCGCGCAGGCTCGGCCGCGGGCGGCCCGGCTTCGCCCACGGCCCGGCCAGGAAGTTGCTGGTGTTCTGGAAGACGGTGTAGGCGTCGTCGTTATACGTCCCGGGCTTGACCTCCTGGGTCGTCTGGACGCGGGTGGCGACCCGGCTCGGGTATCCGTAGTTGCCGTCGCGGCGCCCGTCCCTCAACTGCTGTTGCTGTTCCTGCAGCTGTTTACTCTGCCCGCCCGGGGCGGGAGGCGGGGGCTCCAGCTTGCCGACCTTCCCCCCCGGTGTGGCGGTCACCTGCGTGGGGTTGTTGTCCAGGGCGGCCTCGATTTCGTTCACCACCGTCAGCTGCAATTCCTGCCGCCGGACTCGCTCCAGCAGCGCGTGGGAGGTGGCCGCGGACGACAGATCCGTCAGCAGCGCGTACCGGGTCGCGGTCACGTTGCTCAGGGCGATGCTGTTGGACGCCATCTGTTTCTTCTGCGTCTGGACGAGCACCTGGGGCGATCCCCACCCGGATTCAGGCGCGGTCTGAAAATGGAGCAGCATCCAGTCGGGCAGGTCGGCGCTGAGGAGCGGGGACGGCTCCAGCACGGCAGTCGGGGCGTAGCGGTTGCCCCTGGAATCGAGGACGACGGCCGGCGCGAAGACGGCGCTGTAGTGGTTGTACGGCCGGGTGTCCTCGCGCGCCAGGACCGGGGTGAGGCGGCTGTCCAGGCGCCACAGGGCCAGGCGCAGCCGGGCGTCGAATTCGGCGCGAGCCTGCATCTCCTGCTGCTCACGTTCGCGCTGGCGCGCCTGCCGGGATCGCTCCTGCTCGCGCTGGAACAGACGCAGGCGCTCGGAGTGTTCGGCGCGGAGGCGATCCGCGAGTTGCTCCTCCTCCAGCCGCAGGACCGCCGCGGTCACCCACCCGAGCCCGCCGGCAACGAGGCCGCAGACGACCAGGAAGACCACCAGCCCCTTGCGCTTGCCGGTTAGCCCCCCCTTCATTTGCCGTTCCCTCCCGGGGTGTCGTCGCTCATCGGTAGCAGGTCCGGGCCGGCCATGTACCCCTGAGCGCGAACGGTCAGGATGGCCTCGGGAGTCGGTTGGCCGGACGGGTCGCGCAGCTTGGTCCGCAGGCGGGCGATGTGCATGTCGATGGTGCGTGTCTCGACGCGCTGCGGCGCGATGCCCCAGAGGCGGGTGAGCAGCTCCTCGCGCGACACCGCCCGGTCGCGGTGCGCGAGCAGAAAGGCGAGCAGGGCACTCTCCGTCTCGGACAGTTCGCACCGCTGGCTGTCGGACCAGCGCACCTCGCGGCGCTCGAAGTCGATCAGGGCCGGACCGAGGCGGGCGCCGCGGACCTCGCGCGGCCGGCCCAGCGAGCGGCGCAGGACCGCCTCGACCCGGGCGAGCAGCTCGCGGGCGGAGAACGGCTTGACGACGTAGTCATCGGCCCCCATCTTCAGCCCGCGGACGCGGTCATCTTCCGTCCCGCGTGCGGTGAGGATGATGACCGGCAGGGTCGGACGGAACCGGCGCACCTCGGCGAGAACATCGAGGCCATCCCGGCGCGGCAGCAGCAGATCGAGCAGGACGAGATCGACCCCAAGACGAACCGCCTCGTCCTGGCCGCGGGCGCCGTCGGCCGCTTCGACAACTTCGTACCCGGAGGCGCGGAGGGCGTCGCCGACGCCGCGACGGATGGCGGGTTCGTCCTCGACCACAACGATTCGGCCCCGGGGCATGGCAGAACCTCAAGCGAAAGGAAAAAACCAGACCCGCTGGACGGGAAGAACCAGGCAACCAGGAACCAAACAGATGAGTAGGACCAGGAACCAATGTCCCGAACCGTTGGCCAGCCCCCGTCGCGCCTGTCCCGTTTGAGATTTGGTTCCTGGTTTCCTGGTTCTTTCTTTCTCATGTTTGCCGGCGTCCCGGTTCCTTCTCCGGATTCCGGCGGCGGCCCTCACTTGCCGCGGCGGGGGGCGGGAGCCAGGCTCGCGGTGAAGGGGGGCCGCTGTCCCCAGAAGAAAGACGCCCGTGAGTGGTAGAAAGATTGCAGCGCCTCACCGGACGTGCGACTGCGCTATTGTACCCGAGCGGGTCGCGAGTGGTGTAACGGAATGGTAACGAGAGGGGATACCCGCCGCGAGCACCAGCGAGCGGGGCGGACCGCTCACTGGCGCTCGCGACGGGTACATGCAACAACCACCTATCAGGACATGTTCATGCTCATCAGGAACTCGGCGTTCGACTTCGTCTTGCGCAGCCGGCTCACCAGCATCTCCATCGCCTCGGTCGGATGCATGTCGCTCAGCACCCGGCGGAGGATGCGCACCCGGTCCACCTCGCCGGGGTGGAGCAGCAACTCCTCCTTGCGGGTGCCGGAACGGTTGATGTCGATGGCCGGCCAGACGCGCTTATCGACGAGGCGCCGGTCGAGGTGGAGTTCCATGTTGCCGGTGCCCTTGAACTCCTCGAAGATCACCTCGTCCATGCGCGAGCCGGTGTCGATCAGGGCGGTGGCGAGGATCGTCAGCGACCCGCCCTCCTCGACGTTGCGGGCCGCCCCGAAGAACCGCTTCGGCTTCTGCATGGCGTTGGTGTCGAGGCCGCCGGACAGCAGTTTGCCGCCGGACGGCGCCTCGGTGTTGTGGGCGCGGGCGAGGCGGGTGATCGAGTCGAGCAGCAGCACCACGTTCTTGCCGTGTTCGACCATCCGCTTGGCCTTCTCCAGGGCGATGTCGCTGACGTGGATGTGCTCGGATGCCGGCTCGTCGAACGTGCTCGCGACGACCTCGCAGTTCGGACCGGCGACGGTCCGGGCCATGTCCGTCACTTCCTCCGGCCGCTCGTCCACGAGGAGGATGATCAGGTACGCATCCGGGTGGTTCCTGAGAATGCTCAGGGCCATCCGCTGGAGCAGGATCGTCTTGCCGGCCCGCGGCGGCGAGACGATCAGCCCGCGCTGCCCCATGCCGATCGGCGTGACCAGATCGACGACGCGGGACGAGATGTCCTCCGCGTCGGTCTCGAGGATCAGCCGGCGGTTGGGGTGCAGCGGCGTCAGATCCTCGAACCCGGTCTCGGCGACGCGCTCGTCGGGCGAGTGGTCGTTGACCAGATCGACCTGCATCAGGGCGAAGTTCTCCTGGCCCTCGACCGGCAGGCGGATCGGTCCCTCGACAATCATGCCGGTCTTCAGCCCGAGGCGGCGGATCTGGCTGGGCGAGACGTAGATGTCTTCCGGGGAGGCGAGGTAGTTGTGGGCGACACTGCGCAGGAAGCCGTAGCCGTCCGGCAACACTTCCAGGGTGCCGGACCCGCGCACGACCGCGCCGCGCTCGATCTGGTGGCGGACGACGGCCATGATCAGCTGGCCGCGGCTCATGCCGGTGTGCTCGGCGATGCCCTCGCGCTCGGCGAGGACGAACAGGCGGGGCATGGGCAGGCGGTAGAGATCATCGAGGCGCTGCGAGTTGGGCAGCGGCCCCTGAGACTCGGCCGCGAGCGGTTTGCGTGGGACACGTTTGCGGGTCGCGTTGGACCCTTCGTCGCTGCGGGCGACGGCCATTGTCTGCCTCCCGAGGTGAGAACGGTGTGCATGCCCTGGGGTTACCAGCACAGCAATCCAGGCCCACGGGCTGCGTCCCGCGGGCGCAATGCTGGGGACTTGGCCCACGGGACGCAGCCCGCGGGCTTGAGCGCTTTCGGTTAGTCCCTCTTCCGAGGGGGCGGCGACGCGGGCGTGCGCCCGCGCCTTGGCCAGCACGCGCCCCGGGTTGGGCTGCGGGTGTGGGAGCGGCGCCCGACCGGCACCCCTCGAGTCGTGCTAGCGTGCTTGTAATGGAGTCGCGGCACCTCCGCCGCGGAAAAACTGCTTCTCCAGGCTACCCGCCCGGGACAAGGATGCTACCTGCGGTTCGGCCCACGCCTTTCGGTCGCGGGCTGCGAAACTCTCCAACGCCTGGGGTGCTTCGCGTTACCTGGCCTGTTGCCGGGGGTTGTCGGAGATGGTCGAGTCAGGTATCCTGCCGCGGACCGCTGCTGTCAGGTTGTTGTCGCGAGCCGTTCGCCTGTACTGGAATATATCCATCATGAACAACCGCGAAGCAGAAGGGAAGCGCTTTTTTCTCAACCCGGCGCTTTTTCTTCACCCGTCAGGCGAGTTGGAGGGATAGCACTCTGGTGCTGAAAGGTCGGCGAGGGGAACCTCCACCGGCCTACTTATTTCCGCTATTATGGCACAGAACCGAATAAAGGAAAGAGGTAACCGTGCCGGGAAATCGGCGGACGGCGGGAAGTCTGCCAGAAAACGCCCGGTGGGCGGACCCGGTTACCCGTTTTCCGTGCATTTACTGACCCACAACGACGTGTCGCGGTACTCGCGGCCGGTAGCCGGGCCTGACCCGCCAGCGGGGCCGCGGACCCTTGGTGCTCATGGAAAACCTGCGGACTTCCCGGGGGCGCTCCCTCCCGCTGGGGGCGACGGCCCTGGCGGATGGCGTTAACTTCGTCCTGCTGTGCCGCCACGGCACGGCGGTGCGGCTGGTGCTGTACCCGCTCGAAACCGGCGAGCCGCTGGCGGAGATTCCGCTCGATCCGCGCAAGCACCGGACCGGCGACCACTGGCACATCGTCGTCAACGGCCTGCCGCCGGCGTTCCGCTACGGCTGGCGCGTGGACGGACCGTACCGCGGGGGGCATCGGTTCGACCCCGGCATCGTCCTGCTCGACCCGGCGGCCACCGCCATTTCCGACGGCACCGTCTGGGGCACGCCATCTCCGTCCGTCCCCGGGTTGCGGCCGAACTCGCGCGGCACGAACCGCCGCAGTCTGTTCGTCCGCCGGCCGTTCGACTGGCGCGAGGACGCCCCGCCGCTCATCCCGCTGGAAGACTCGATTGTTTACGAGCTGCACGTTCGCGGGTTCACCTGCCATCCGTCGTCGGGCGTCAGCAAGCCGGGCACGTTTGCCGGACTGGCGGAGAAGATCCCCTACCTGAAGGCTCTCGGGGTGACGGCCGTCGAACTGCTGCCGGTCCACGAGTTCGACGAGGACGACTGCCCGTTCGTCAACCCAACGACGGGCGAGCGGCTGCGCAACTTCTGGGGGTACAACAGCATCGCCTTCGCCGCCCCGAAGGCGGCCTACGCCGCCTCGGCGCGCGAGCACGCTCAGGTCCAGGAGTTCCGCGAGATGGTTCTGGCCTTCCACGCGGCCGGCATCGAGGTCGTCCTCGACGTCGTCTTCAACCACACCGGCGAGGGGGACGACCGCGGCCGCACCTACTCGTTCCGCGGGCTGGACAACGAGCTGTACTATCTCCTCGGGCCGCACGGCCGCTACCTGAACTTCTCCGGATGCGGGAACACCGTCAACTGCAACCATCCGGTCGTCCGCGACCTGCTGATGACATGCCTGCGTTTCTGGGTGGCGGAGATGCACGTCGATGGCCTGCGCTTCGACCTTGCGTCCGTCCTCGGGCGCGACAAGTACGGCAACGTGATGGCCGAACCGCCGATCGTCGAAACGATCGTCGAGGACGGGGTGATGGCCGACACCAAGCTGATCGCCGAGCCGTGGGACGCAGCCGGGTTGTACCAGGTCGGCCGCTTTCCATACGGCCGCCGGTGGTCGGAGTGGACCGGGCAGTACCGCGACGACGTCCGCCGCTTCTGGAAGGGCGAGGCGGGGATGGCGTCGCTGCTGGCCACGCGCCTCTGCGGCAGCGCCGACCTGTACCAGGCAACAGGGCGGCGGCCCGGCCACTCGATCAACTTCGTCACCTGCCACGACGGCTTCACCCTCTGCGACCTCGTCTCCTACGACCGCAAGCACAACGGGGCCAACGGCGAGGGCAACCGGGACGGGGCCAGCGACAACCACTCCTGGAACTGCGGTGTCGAGGGGCCGACGACCGACCCGGCGGTCCAGGCTCTGCGCGGGCGGCAGGCCCGTAACCTGATGGCGACGCTGCTGCTGTCGCAGGGGGTGCCGATGCTGCTGGCCGGCGACGAGTTCCTGCGCACCCAGCGCGGCAACAACAACGCCTGGTGCCAGGACAACGAGATCAGCTGGGTTGACTGGACGCTGGCGGAGACGAACGCCGACTTCCTGCGCTTCACGCGCGGCGTGATCGGACTGCGCCGGCGCCACCCGGTGCTGCGGCGGCAGCACTTCTTCCGCGGCAGCGGGCCGCGCGACCAGATGCCGCCGGACGTGATCTGGCACGGCGTCGAGCCGTTCGAGCCGGATTTCTCGACCGCGAGCCGGACGCTGGCGTTCGTCCTGGACGGAAGTCAGACGGGGCGGGAGCCGGATCGGGACTTTTACCTTGCGTGCAACTCCTGGCGCGGCCCGGTGACCTTCCGCATCCCGATTGCGCCTTCCGGGCGGCCGTGGCGGCGCGTCATCGATACGGCGCGGCCGTCGCCGGAGGACTTCTGCGAGGAGGACGCAGGCCCACGCATCGCGGCGCAGACGCGCTACACCGTGGCGGCGCACTCGATGCTTGTGCTGATCGGCGAGGGATAAGTGGCGGAGGGGCAGGAACCATGAAAGCCCACGGGCCGCAGCCCGTGGGCTTCAGGCAATCTTCTCTCACACCATTACAACGCCCCAGGACTACCGCGCCATCACGGTCAGCGCGGTCGGCTGACGGCCGTCAACGTCGATGCGGCTGTGGAAGACATTGCGCCCGTCGGACCCACTGACGTACACCAGCCATCCGCCGGCTGGCAGGTTCACCTGGAAGCGGCCGACGGCGTTCGCGGTCACCGTCTGATTGGGGGCCTCGCGCCGGGTGCTGACGAACATCACCTGGGCGCCTGGACGCGGAGCGTGCGCGGCGCTGACCACCTGGCCTTCGAGCCGGGCGTTCGGGAGGGAGGCGATGCGGTCCGGGCGGGCCGCCGGGACTGGGGCCGGGTTCACCGGACGAGCCGGTACTGCCCCACCGGGCAGCGGCTGGCGGAACGACGCGCCGCCGTTGCCGTTGCCGTTCGGCGGGCCGTAGTACTTCTCGAACGGCTGGGCGCCGTTCCCGCCGCGCTTCTCATCGACGGTCGGTGGCGGCGGGGTCGGTGGCGGCGGGGTCGAGGGCTGTTCCTGCACGGCGGGAACCTGCACCTGCGGGACCACCGGGGCCGCGACCGGGGCACAGCCGATGGCGCACGGCGTCGTGCAGGTGGTCTGCGGCTCCCAGTAGCTGACGCGCTGGTACGTGGTCACCGGCACCGAGCAGCAGCGCTGCACCCAGCTCTGCACCGGGCACGACTTGGCCCGGAGGGCGTAGGACGTCACCGGGCAGGCCACCTTCTGGTACGTGCAGGTGCAGGGGTCGAACGCGCACGAGTAGCGGTAGCTGGTGACCTGCTCGTAGTAGAAGCTGGTCCGGTACGTGGTGACCGGCTCGAAGTACGTCTTGGTCTGGAGCGACGTCACCGGCTGGTAGTAGCAGCGCTGGATGTAGCGCGTCGTGCAAACCGTCGGCGGCGGCGGGCATGGGTTGCAGCACGGGTCGGGGGCCGCGGCGACGGCAACGGGGAACTGGGCGATTACAGGCCGCTGGACCACCGCCGGCCTGCGACAACCGCGGCGGAAGCACGACACCTGAAAGACGTTGTTCCACGCCGCCTCCGCCGGTCCAGCCGAGCCGAGCGCGAGCCCCAACGCACACAGGCCAACTCCAAGCGGAAAGGGTTTCATGGCTCGATCTCCTCTGCGTTCCGTGATGAAAGCTGCCTCAAGTCTGCCCCAGCGTGTGCTGGAGACGACCACAAACCCCGAACGGCCGGCGCAGAGCGGGGCCGACCGCATGTCATCATCCAGCTTAATTTCGTCCCGGGAAGGTACAAGATTGGGAGATGGAGATTTGCGCGAAATGGGCCTCGGTGCGCGGTAAAGTTGTCAGGTCAGGCAAAATCGTCACGCGGCGCCGCCCATGACGCCTGTGCGAAAAGGACGGACAGGGGGTCTGGAGGGGCGCCTTGACGCTTCTTCGTGCCGCCGGCGGCTGGAAAACCAGCCACGACGAACCGCGGGCTCTCACGGCACGCGCTCGACCTCGACGAGGTTATCGAAGAAGGTCGCCCCGCCTCCCAGGTCGGCCAGGCGGGAACTCGTCGTGCTATTGCAGTTCACGCCGTCCGGCGTGTAGCGGTTCCACCACACGCCCAGGGCGGCCACCACCCCCGGCCGTACCGACTCGCCGATCACCGCCCGGGCGCGGAACGCCCCTCGCCCGTTGAAGACCCGCACCCAGTCCCCCGGCCGGATCTGCCGGCGGGCCGCGTCGTCCGGGTGAAGCTCGGCGGTCGGCTCGCCGGCCAGGCGCCGCAGCGGATCGACGTTGACGAAGGTCGAGTTGAGGAACGACGGGGCCGGTGGCGTGAGCAGCTGGAGCGGGTAGCGGGCGGCAAGGTCGGGGCGCGTTTGTGGATCCTCGTGCGGCGGAGTGTAGGTCGGCAGCGGATCCAGCCCGAGCGCCGCCAGGCCAGGGCTGCGCAGCTCACACTTGCCCGAAGGGGTGGCGAATCCGCCCGCCGCGAACGGGGCGTAGCCGGCAGGTAGATTGAGCCGGACCGGTCCCTCCCGGCGCAGCCGGTCTAGAGTGATGCCGTCAAACGCCCGTCGCGGCGGGAAGGCTCCCGGTCCCCCGCCGGGCACCAGCGCCTCGGCAGCCAACTCCTCGTCGCTCGCGTTGAACACCTCCGGCTCGAAGCCCATCCGGCGCGCCAGCAGGCGGAACACGTCGTTGTTACTCTTCGCCTCGGCAAGCGGGGCGATGGCCGGCTCGTTGACCTGCACGTACAGGTGGCCGTACGAGCCGTGGATGTCGAAGTGTTCCAGCTGCGTCGTCGCCGGCAGCAGGACGTCGGCATAGTTGGCGGTGTCGGTCTGGAACTGCTCGTGGACGACTGTGAACAGATCCTCTCGGGCCAGCCCCCGGAGGACGCGGCGCTGGTCGGGGCAGACGGCGGCCGGGTTGGCGTTGTAGACGTACAGGGCGCGCACCGGCGGCCCGGCCAGCTCGCCGCTGAGAGCCTCGGCGAGCTGCACCATGTTGACGGTGCGCGTCCCCGGTCGGATCAGGTCGGGGCGCTCCAGGCGAGCGGTGTTGAACGGGTACATCTGGCTCGTGCTGAGCAGGGCGCCGCCGCCCACGTCGCGCCACGCCCCGACGACGGCCGGCAGGCAGGTGATGGTGCGCACCGCCATCCCGCCGCCGCCGTGCCGCTGCAGCCCGTAGTTCACCCGGATCAGCACCGGCCGCGTCGTACCGTACGCGCGGGCCAGTTTCTCGATGTCCGCGCCGGCCAGGCCGGTAATGCGCGCCACTTTGTCGGGCGGGTATTCCTTCAGGACTCGGTCGCGCAGTTCGTCGGCGCCGAGGCAGTAGCGGTGCAGGTAATCGTCATCCTGCAGCCCGGCGCGCCACAGGATGTGCATCATCCCGAGGGCGAGGGCCGCGTCGGTGCCGGGGCGGACCGGCAGCCACCAGTCGCTGCGAGCGGCCGTGCGGCTGCGGTGCGGGTCGATGGTGACGACGGTGGCGCCGGCCCTGCGAGCCTGGTGCATCAGCGTCCACAGATGCATGTTGGTGACGCTGGTGTTCGACCCCCAGTTGATGATGTAGCGGCTGCGCACGACCGCCTCCGGGTCGAGGGCGGCGCGGGTGCCGAGCGTCACGTCGCAGCCGGCGCACCCGGCGGCGGCGCAGATGGTGCGGTCGAGGAGTGATGCCCCGAGCCGGTGGAAGAAGCGCCGGTCCAGGCTCGACCCCTGCAACTTGCCCATCGTCCCGGCGTAGCTGTAAGGGAGGATCGCCTCTGGTCCGTCGGCCGAGTCGGCGAGTGCCCGGAAACGTGCCGCGATGAGGTCGAGCGCCTCGTCCCAGCCGATGCGCGCGAACTGGCCTGCTCCCTTCGGCCCGGTGCGCTTCATCGGATACTTCAGGCGCTCCGGATGGTAAACGCGCTCGAGGTAGTGTGCTACCTTCCCGCAGAGGAAGCCCTGCGTGAACGAGTGCTCCGGGTCGCCGCGCAGGCTCACCGCCCGCCCGTCGCGCACCCCGACAACCATCGCGCAGGTATCGGGGCAGTCGTGCGGGCAGACGGCGCGGACGGTTTTCAGTTCGGCGTTCACGGCCATCGGCGGTCTCCAGCCCAAACGCGGGGTTTCAGCCTCTCCCTATGGTTCCGCACCGGCCGAGAAGGCACGTGGCGGCGGCTCCGCAGCATGTATTCCTGGATCGGGTGCATCTCGCCTGCGGCATTTACAGTCCCGGGCAGACCGCCCGGACGCAGCGCCAAACGCCACCGCATCAGGAGCCCTCCGGCAGGTTCGCCGGACGATCGTTACCGTCGATGATAACCAGGCGCCGCGCAGCAGGCAAAGAAGTAATCGTCGTAACAGCCTTGTCCGGAACCATTCGCCCGGCGGCGGGAAGGACGGCAGTCGCCGCAGAGTTGCCCCGGATGGGCTCGCTGCCACCTCCGTGCCAAACTAACCAGGTGTCCGACCGGGAGTCCAGAAAAAATGTGGCAAGCGGCGGCTGTGCTGGACTGAGCTGTCAACCTGCAAACAGCGTTCAGTCTGGAACAACTTTACGGAACAGGCCAGTTTGTATCGCGGTCTGACGGGCTACGGCTATTCTGACTGTATGAAGACTCATGCCAAAACGGGGGAAAAATGGCAGAAAGGGGCAGGCGGCCCCTTGACGGAGAGGGAGTGGACGGCTACGATATCTAACGATGAGCCTCAGCAGCGTCCAGGAGTTCATGCCCACTCCCAGACAGCGGTTCATGGACCACACGCCGCCCGCCGAGACTCACACCTGATTCCAGCAGGGGAAGGGGATCTTCACCGGCGCGTTTCGCTACCACCCCCGCCTTTGATTGGCAGGCGCGTGGGAATCAGTTTCAGGATTAGCCCCTCGTTTCCAAGAAGGATAGGCGGCGATGCTAGTACTGTCCAGGAAAAAAAACGAAAGTATCGTCATCAACAACGATATCACCGTCACGGTGGTTGAGATCCGGGGGGACAAGGTCCGACTCGGCATCGTGGCTCCCAAGGAAGTTCCGGTCCACCGGCAGGAAGTGTTCGACGCCATCCACGGCAAGACGGCGACCGAACCCGCCCCGACTCCCGTGGTAGCGAAGCCGCTCGATTCTTCCGGCCGCGCCGTCTGAAGCCGTGTTGGGCCGCCTCCCAGGTGTAATCCTTCACCCTCTGTTTTCCCATGCGCCCCGGGCTCGTGGGAAAGCAGAGGGTTTTTTCGTGGCCAGCGGGTGTTCCTGGGCTCCGGGAAAGCCCACGAGTGGCGTCCCGTGAGTGAAGTCGCCAACACTTGACCCACGGGGCGCCACCCGTGGGCTTTACGCAAATCCATTTCACATCCCCTTTTGCCCCTGAAACCTGACTGGTCCAGCTTTTGCAAATGAGTAACCAGGGGCCGACCGCTCCGGGCTGGAGAGGCGACGCAGTCCCTCGCCCCGGGAGCGGGCCAACTTCGCGGGTTCCGCTGGATCGCGTAACGGCCAGCTCAGCCAGTCCCATCGTTGCGACCCGCAAACAAGCAGACGGCCCCGCGCCTTCCGCGGCCGCGCCAGCCCGGGAGAACAGCGCCTTCAGGGGTATACTTTTCAGGCGTTCGGAACACGCCGCCGCAAGGAGCACGCTCGGAACCGACGAGGAGGCCACTCATGCGACGCACGCTGCGCATTCTCATCATCGTCGCCTGCGTTCTGCTCATCCTGGGGCTGGCAGCGCGCTGGTATCTCTCCTCGCCCGCCGTCACCCACAAGGTCGAGGCCCAGTTGACGCAACTGTATGGCGGGCCGGTCGAGGTCGAGGCGGCCCGCATCGGCCTGAAGGAAAGCACCATCAACGGCGTCCGCCTGTTCGAGGCCCAGAAGGCGGGCGGGCAGCCGTGGCTCAGCGCGCGCTCGGTGACCGCGGACGTCTCCCTCGGGGAACTCCTCTCGGGGGGCGCCCTGCCGCGCCGCCTTGCGGTTTCCGGCGGCGCCGTCACCCTGCGCTTCGACGCGAACGGCAAACTCCTCACCCGCCTCCCGCAGGCCGCCTCGCCCGGCGAGGGCGGGGTGGCGGCGCAGGGGTTCCTGCCGGCGCTCGACCTCGACAACAGCCAGATTACTCTGCGCAAGCAGGGCTACCCCGCCATCGTGCTGACCGACGTCACGCTGCACGCTACCCCGGAGGGTGGCCGCCTCGCCCTGAGTGGGTCGGGGGTCAACCCCCAGTGGGGCAAGTTGAACCTCACCGGGACGGTCGATCCGCAGGCCGGGTCGTTCGCCCTGACCCTGACGAGCGCGGGGACGGTTCGCGTCACCCAGGCCATGCTCGACGCGCTACCCCTCGTCCCGCCGAGCGTCTGGAAAGCGGTCCAGTTGCAGGGGCAAACGCCGGTCACCCTCACCGTGAGTCAGGCTCCTTCCGCGGCGGGAACCCACTACCGGGTGGAACTGCAGCCGAGGGGAACGACTGTGGTCGTGCCCAGCGCCGACCTGAAGGCGGCCAGGGTCCACGGCAAGCTGATCGTCGAGGATGGCGTGGTGAAGCTGCGCGGCGTGCGCGGCGACGCCTACCGCGGGACGCTCGCGCTGAACGGGGATCTTGACTTCAGCGGCGACGTGCCCCAACTTGACTTCACCACCATCGAGGCGAAGGGACTCGACGTGTGCCGACTGCCGACCAGCTGGGGCCTGCCGCGGCAGATCGCTGGCCAGCTGTATGCCTCGGGCAGCGCCCGCGTCACTTTGGGGAAGGGGACAATCGGCACTGCGGGAGACGTGAAGGCGGAGATCCGCAACGCCCGCATCGCTGGTCAGCCGACCGACGGACCGATCGAGATCGAACTCGCCCCTGCGGGTCCGCCGCTGCGGGTCGGGTCGGCGGACGGCGAGGGCGGCGGCGACGGCGAGGGGGTCCGTATCCAGCCGCCGGATCCGAGCCGGAGCCCGTCCCGGGTGACCATCAAGGTGAAGCTGAAGGACGCGAACGTGGCGCAGATGCTCGACGAGGCCGGAGTGAAACTCCCGTTCCCGGTCACCGGCCGCCTCTCGTTCCAGGGCCAGGCGGCGCTGCCGAGCGCGGCGATCGACGACGCGCGAGCCTACCACTTCAACGGCCACGCCATCCTGAAGGACGCCACCATCGGCGAGGTAAGATTGCAACAGGTCGAGGCGTCTGCCCGGTACGAGGATGGCGTACTGAAACTGGCGCCGCTGGCGGCCGTGGCGGCGGGCGAGGCACCCCCGGGAGGCGGGGCGCCGCCAACGGGAACCCTGAAGGGTCAGGTCGTGGTCCAGTTCGCGCCGGCGGGCGACGTGACGGGGGAACTTACCCTCGCTCACGTTCCCCTGGGACCGCTGGCTCAGGAGGCCGGACTGAAAGCGGTACGGGAGGGCGAAATTACCGGGTCGCTCAAGGTGCGCGTCTCGCTGAAGCGGCTGCAGGAGCGGCAGGAGTGGGACGGCGAGGGAACGCTGGTGGTGCAGCGCGCGCATGCCCTCGGTTGGACCCTGGAGGACGGCGCCGCGACGATCGCGTTCCGGGGCGACAGGCTGACCATCGACAACCTGCACGCCCGCCTGGAGGGCACGCCGCTCACCGGGTCGGCCGAACTGCATCTCAAGGGGGACTACCCCCACCGGGCGAAACTTCAGGTGACGGGGGCGGACCTTGCGGCGGTCCAGCGGCTCGCGCCGGCCGTGCGCCCGCCGGTCAGCGTCGCGGGCCGGCTGACGGCCACGGCGGAGGCGCGCGGCACCCTGGCGCCGTTCCGCATCGAGGCCGCCGGCACGGCGGCGGCGAAGGGACTGAAGGTCGAGAACGTCCACCTGCAGGACGTCCGGCTCGGCTGGGAGGCCCAGCCGGACACGCTTGAGGTGAAGGATCTGCGGGCGGAACTCCACGGCGGCAAGGTGGCGGGTAACGCTGTCATTCCGCTGAACGACGGGCAGCCGGGCAAGGTACACCTGACGCTGAAGGGGATCGACGCTGGCGATCTCCTGAAAGGAGCCGAGATCCCGCTGCCCATCGCGGGGCGAGTGGACGGAACGGTCAAGGGGACGCTCCCGCCGGCCGTCGAGGGGCAGGAGCGAAAGGTGAACGTGGCGCTCGTCCTGAAGGCGCCGAAGCTGCGCGTGCAGGATATCGCGGCCGAGGCACTGCAGGGGAGCGTGCGCTACGAGGGTGGGGACATTAACTACAATTTCGAGGCTAAAACACTTGGCGGAACGCTGGAGGTCGAGGGCAAGGTGCCGCCGAGGGGGGCGGCCCCGGGCGAGGGGAAGGCGCGGCTGCGCGGGACGCGGCTCGCCCTGCTGGCCAGGGAGTTGACCGGGCCGCGACACCTGTTGCCACTGGACGGGACCGTCAACGCCGACCTGACGTTCCGCCTCACCGGCCCCGGGTTCACGCCGGCCGGCGACGGGCGGGTGGTGGTGAATGATCTGCGCTGGGACGGGGAAGCGTGGGTGCCGCGGCTGGCAGCGAACGTGGACCTGACGCCGGAACGGCTGCTGGTCCGCGACCTGACGGGGAGTTTCGGGCAGGGGATCCTGCGGGCGCAGCTGGCGCTGGGGCTGCGGCCGCCGGCCCGGAACTGGTTCAACATCAGCCTCGACGGAGCGGAGGCGTCCCGGCTGCTGGCGCCGTGGCCGGACCTGAAGGACGCCATCCAGGGGCCGGTGCAGGCGAACCTGCGCGGCACTCTTGGCAGCCAGTGGACGGCCCGGGGGACGGTGGCGCTGCAGCGCGGCAAGGTCGCCGGGGTGGACGTGATCGACTGGCGCGCGCCGCTCGGGTTGGTGTTTGTGCCGAAGTACGGCCGCGGGCGGCTGGAGATCCGGTCGAGCAGCGCCAACCTGGCGAGCGGCCGGATGACGGGCGGACTGACCTACGCCTGGGGGGCGGAACGCCGGCTCGAGGGGAAGGTGCAGTTTGCCAACCTGGAGCTGCGCGGGCTGGTGCGCGGTCTGGCCGAGTCGTCTTACGTCGGCAGCGGCAAGATCACCGGCCGGGCGGAGTTCTCCGGACCGGGGCTGAGCCTGGCGGACCTGAACGGCGGCATCGACGCGACACTGGCCCAGACGCAAGCGCTGGAGTTCCCGGTGCTGCGCCAGCTGAGCCCCTTTCTGGCGATCTCGACCAGCACGAGTTTCCGCAGCGGGCAGTTGCGGGCGCGGCTGTCGCGCGGCGTCTTCCGGATCGAGCGGCTGACGCTGGCGGGGGGACCGGCTGACCTCTTCGCGACCGGCACCGTGACGACCAGTGGGCGGCTCGGACTGAACGTCCGGGCGACCACCCAGCAGGTCGGGCTCAATGCCAACGCGCTGCGGCTGGCGGGGATTCGCATCCCCACCACGGGGATGCTGCCGCTCACCGTCCTGATGGAACTCAACAACTACTTCTCCAACCGGACCCTGCACCTGATCGTGACCGGCACGGTCCGCAGCCCGACGGTGCGCATCGGCGTCCGGCAATTGCTTCAGGATGAGGCGCTGCGCTTCTTCCTCCGCCAGGCGGGTCTGCCGCAGTTCTAACGAGCCCACATGGCGGGCTGGCTGCCGCGAAAACAGGAATCGCGATGTCAAAAGAAGCCGCCGCCACAACTCCCTCGCCCCTCCGGTTCGGCAGCCTCGAACTGCCGAGCCGCTACCTCCTCTCGCCGCTCGCCGGGTACACGAACCTGCCGTTTCGCCTGGCGGTGCGCGCGCTCGGCGGACTCGGGCTGGCAACGACGGACCTGGTCAACGCCCGCGCGCTGCTGGTGCGCAGCCGCAAGACGCTCGACCTGATTGCCACCTGCCCCGAGGATCGGCCGGTCGCGGTGCAGATCTACGGCGCGGATCCGGGTGAGATGAGCGCGGCTGCGCGGTGGCTGGCGGACCACGGCGTGTCGGCGGTGGACGTCAACATGGGGTGCCCGGTTCACAAGGTCACGCGCGGCGGCGGCGGCTCGGCGCTGATGTGCGACCCGGGCCGGACAGTGGATCTCGTGCATGCCATCGTCGAGGCGGCCGGCGTGCCGGTAACGGTCAAGATGCGGCTGGGCTGGGACGACGATAGCTGGAGCGCGCCGCACTTCGCCCGCGCGTTCGAGAAGGCCGGCGTCGCCGCGGTCATCATCCACGGCCGGACCCGCGCCCAGGGGTTCGCCGGCACCGTCAACCTGGAGGGCATCCGCGCCGTCGTTCAGGCGGTCGAACGCATCCCGGTGATCGGTAACGGAGACGTGCGCAGCATCGCCGACGCCGAACGGATGCGCACCGTGACCGGCTGCGCGGGCATCGCGATCGGGCGCGGGGCGCTGCTGAATCCGTGGATCTTCGCCCAGCTGCAGCGCTGGGAGGAGACGGGCGAGGCGGGCGAGACGGCCGGGTACGTCGAGCGCGTGGACTTCATGCAGCGCCACTTCCACCTGCTGCTGGAGCAGCGCGGTGAACACTTCGCGTGCCTGACGTTCCGCAAGGTGGCGAACTGGTACTGTCGGGTACTGCGCCCGGGCCGGGCAGCCCAGCAGTGCCTGGTGCGCCTGGAGCGCGTCGCCGATCTCGACACGCTCGCTGCCCGCCTGCGCGACCAGGGACCGCCGCCGCACTGGACCCCGCCCGGTGTCGGCGAACAGACCATCCCTGTTCCGGGTGGGCCGGTGGAGCACTGGTAAGAGCGGGCGAAGGACAGGGGCGCGCCTCGATCGCCCCTGCCTCCTCCACGGTCCGGCTCATGCTGTCCGCCAACTCTTATTCCGCCGAGTACTTGTTGTAGTACTCCGGCGAGCTGACCAGAGAGCTGATCAACTCCTCCTCACGTGTCCCGGCCTGCAGCAGGCCGCCCCAGTACCCCAGGCCGGTCCCATCGACGGGCCGACGAAGCAGGTTCAGGTACATCTGGCTCACCACGAACTGGTCGGCCTCCACGGCCCTCAGGATCCCCAGGGCGACGTCGAAGCGCGAGCCGGTGGCCATCTGCGGCGCCCAGAAGTTGAACCCCTCCGTGTTGAGCGGGTGGCCGAGCGCGTCCTGGAAGACCGCCTGGAGCCAGCCGCCGTCGCTCCCCTGGCCGTGGCCGAAGTAGTACTCCGCCGACCCCATCAGCTGAGCCTTGAACCCGTCGAGGGTTCCGCCGCTCGCGAAGTGGTTCTGGCCCAGCGCCAGCAGGGCCGGATCGGCCGGCCGGCTGAGCAGCGCCCGGACCGCCTGATCGATCACCCGCGTCCGGTACTCGGCGCTCGCCGTGATGGACCGAACGATGTTGTGGTGGGTCGCCCCGCTGCTCAGGGCTTCCAGCCAGACCCCCTCGCTGGGCGGGTCGAGCGGCCGGCCGAGCAGGTCGAGGTAGACCTGCCGCAGCCAGCGCGCCTCGCCGTCCAGTTCGTGGCAGTCGGCCAGGCCGCGGAAGTACTCGACCGACGCCAGGATGCCGGCGATCAAATCCTCGTCACGTTTGCCCGGGGTCTGGAGCATCTGCACGTATATCTGCATCCCCTGAGCGTCCGGAGTCCGGAGCAGGTAGCGGTCGTAGGTGGAGGCGACCAGGGCAGCGTCGCCGTCCGCGCTCTGCAGGATCGCCAGGGCGGTCGCCACCGGGCCGTTCACCTGGAGGTACGACCCCCAGTGAGCGCGCCCCGCCTCGTCGAGCGGCCGACGTAGCACAGCCCGGTAGACCCCGTCCAGGAAGAGGAAGGAGTTCCCGTTGCCGTGCTGGGCGATGAACTCGCGGGAGCCCAGGATCTGGGCCTTCAGGTAGTCCGGGCTGAACCCCTGGGCGAAGAGGTTCATGTAGACGTTGATGGCGTTTGCGTCCGCGGTGCGCCGGAGGAGAACCCGGAACTGCTCACGGATGAAGCGGGTCCGGTATTCGGGGCTGTTGAGGACCGACCGGACCATCTCGTACCGGGACAGCCCGTTCTCGAACAGGCCGGTCCAGAACGCCAGCCCACCGGCATCCGGCGCCCGCCCGAGCAGGTCAATGTACACCCGATGGATGAAGCATTCTAGCGGGATGCCGCGGAAGTTCGTCCCCTGAATGGCGATGGTGAAGGTGATCGGGTCGCTGACGGTTCCGTCCGGATCCTGCGCCACGACGGTGACGGTCGCCGTCCCCGAGATGCCGGAGACGGTGAACGTCAAAACCCCGTTCGGAGCGATCGTCGGCTCGACGTCGAACAGGGCCGGGTTGTCGTTGGTGACGAGGAACGTGACCGCCTGGCCGGCCTCGTCGTTCGGTCCGCCCTGGACGTTCGTGGCCCACTGGACCGTGACCGTCCCGGCGTCCTGGCCGGCCCGCACGTTCCCACCGGGGGTGAAGATGGGGGCGTCGTTCACCGGCGTGAGGGTGATGGTGAACGTCTGCGGGGCGCTGGTGTCGTTGCCGCCGTTGGCCGTTCCGCCGTTGTCCCGGACGCGGACCGTGACGGTTGCCGTGCCAGCGGCGTTCGGCGCGGGGGTGAATGTCAGCGTCCCGGCCGCGTCGATACTCGGTCCGGCGCTGAACAGGTCCGGCCGGTCTGTCGTCACCAGGTAGCCGAGCGGCACCTGCCCGGCCTCGTCCGGCTGGCCGGGGTTGAACCCGGTCGCCCAGTTCGGGAACGTCTGCGGCGGGGAGTCCTCCTGGATCGTGATGTCCGGCCCGCGGACGAACGACGGCGGGTCGTTGGCGTCCATGACGGCGATCGTGAACGACTGGACGGCGCTGACGTCCACCCCGCCGCCCGCTGTCCCGCCGTCGTCCTGCAGGCGCACGGCGATCGTCGCCACCCCGATGGTGTAGGTGCCGAGCGTGAAGGTGAGGGTGCCGGCCGCGTCGAGGGCCGGCTGGACACTGAACAGGTCCGGCCGGTCGTTGCTGACGATCACGAACGTCAGCACCTGGCCGACCTCTTCCGGCGCGCCGGGGCTGACGCCGGTCGCCCAGTTCGGGAACGTCCGCGTCCCGGTGTTCTGCGCCACTGCGATGTTCGGACCGACGTTGAAGAGGGGAACGTCGTTCACCGGCGTGATGTCGATGGTGAACGCCTGCGGGGCGCTCGTGTTGACCCCACCGTTGTCCGTCCCGCCGCTGTCCACGGCCACGACCGTCACGTTCGCCAGGCCGCTGGCGTTCGGCGCCGGGGTGAACGTCAACGTACCGATCGAATCGATGGCCGGCTGGGCGCTGAACAGGTCCGGCCGGTCCGTGGTAACGAGGAACGTCACCGTCTGGCTGCTCTCGTTCGTCGGCCCGGGGACCGGGTTGGAGACGAAGCTGGTGACCATCGCCGGACCCGAATCCTCCACGACGGTCTGGTTCGTGCCGACGATGGTGAACGCCGGCGCGTCGTTGATCGGGATGACCGGGGCCGACGCGGTTGCCTCGCCGGCGCTGTAGGCCGCGGTGGGCGAGGTGGAACCGTTGATCGTCGCGTTTCCGACGCTGCCGTCGCTTCCGGCAATCTGGTCCCACGCCCGGAACTTGAAAAACGGGGCCGTCCCGGCCGGCGGCGTGAAGTAATTCGGCAGCGGGACGAAGCGAATGCGGTTGGCCGGCTGGCTCGAATCCCTGAAGGCCAGCAGGCGCGCCGTGCTCGCCGAGACGGCGCCGAAGTCCTTCCAGATCGTACCGCCGTCGGTCGAGTACTGCCAGGCGCCGTTGGTGTTGTCCACGGCCGTCACGGCGATCCCGCGCGGCGCGCCCGCCGTGTACTGCGGATCGTTCGGGTCGGCGATCAGCAGGCCCGCGATGAAGTCGCGCAGATCGATCCCCTGATTGGTGAAGTCGTCCTCGAACACCGGCGGGAACGGCACCGCTGTTGGCGTGAGCACGGGGGCCGAGTTCTGGAACGGCTGGAACAGGATGCGGTTGATGAACTGATCGTCAGGAACCTCGCCGTTGATCAGGTCCGCGTCCTGGTTCATCCGGTTGCCGGCGAAGTCCGAGATATTCGGACCGAGAACCAGGTTGTAGAACCCGAGGGCGGTCTGGGCCGGGAGCAGGATCTCGTAGACGTTGTGGTTGTTCGGCTGGCCGACCGGCGGTGTCGGCGTGATGTCCCGGACGCTCATCGGCGCGATCTGGTTCCCGTTCGGATCCGTCAGGCTGACGATATCCGCCAGCGTGAACGTACTCGGATCGACTGGTCCGTCGAACGTGACGGTCAGCGCGGTCAGCGTGACGGCCGTCGGGTTGGACGACCCGAACGACGCCACCGCCGGGCCGGACACCTGGCTGATCTGGGGGAGAGCTGCCGTGTTGAGGCGGATGGCGAACGTCCCGCGGCCGTAGGTAGTCGCGATGAGGGCGTTAAACCCGGTCTCCGGCAGCGGCAGGCCGGTGTTGGGGTCGATGTTCCCCAGCGCCAGATCCAGGTCGGTGACGTGGACGGCAGGCAGGTAACCGCCATTCTGCGGCGTGATGCCCGCTGGCGAACCGTCCTCGGCGATGTTCGGGAACATGCCCCAGGTCCAGACGCTTGTCGCCTCGTCGAACCTGCCGCGGAAGACGCCGCCCTCGCCGCCGACGTAGAGGACCGGCCGGGTGTTGGCGCCGCCGACAAAGCGCCAGTCCACCGCGAGCGAGGTGAGGTAGCCGGTGTTCGGGTTGACCGTCGCATAGGCCCCCAGGCTCGGGATGGCTTGCGGCGCGGTCTGGCTGCCGAACCCGCCAAACAGCTGGCGCGTCAGCGCCGGGCTGAACAGATTGTTGGTGATGTTCACCCAGCCGGTGTTGGTGAACGTGTTCTGCATGTAGTAGACGCCGCGGAGCGTCACCACGTACACGTCGAGCGACCCGGGCGTCGGGTTGGGAACGATCTGCTGGATGGCAGTCCCGTCGGCCGCCCCGCCCGGGCTCCCGAGAGAGATCCACGTCGGGGTTGCGTTCCAGCCGCTGAAGCTGACATAGACGTTGCCGGCGACCGTGCCCGCGTAGATGAAGTCGTTCTTGCCGGGGGCCGGCCCGGTCGCGGGCGGCGGGAGTTGGCCGCCGAACGCCATCGCCTGGGCGTAGGAGTTGCCCACGTCTGCCGGATTGCCGATGACGGTCCAGGTCGGGGCGCTGCCAGTGCCGTTCACCGTGCGGAAGACCCAGCCGCTCGTCCCGGCCTGCCCGGGAATGCCCGGCGAGCTGATCAGCAGCCCGTTCGGATCGATCGGGTTGATCGCGAAGTTGGCGCCGGCCGGCGTGTAGACGCCGCCCGAAACCTGGGTGAAGCTGTTGCCCAGCGGGAAGTTGCCGTAGGGCCACTTGCCCTGATTGTTCTCCGGCAGGTCGGTCACGGCGTTCTGGATGAGCCCGTTGGTGATGCTCTTGGGGGTCGTCCCCTGGTTCAGGATCCGTTGCAAGAAGTCCTTCGAGAGGAAAACGTTGCTGCCCGGAACGCCGGTGTTGGTCGGCAGCAGGCGTTCCTCGAAGAAGCCGCTGGGAATCTTGTACTGGTAGGTCACGCCGGTTCCGGTCTGGTCGGTGGCCACGCCCATGCCGTCGCCGCCGATGACGAGATCGCCGCCGATGGTCGGGCCTTTCCAGTTCAGGTTGCCGTTTGCCAGCACCAGCGGGTCGGATGTCGGGAATCCATTCTCGCGAGCGGAGGCGTAGAACAATGCGCCGGCCAGGTCTGCGGCCAGGCTGCTCGGCTGGCCGGCCCCGTAGAAGAACTGCGTGATCTGCAGGTTTCCGTTGCGGCTGCCGGTCGGCGTCACGGCCGTCCCGATGTTGGTGATGCCCACCCCGTCGTTGAGGGCAACGCCCGTGAAGACACCCTCGCTGGTGCCGGCGATGACGCGCGTGCCGCCGGTGAGCGGATCGACAAACGTGAAGAGGTTGTGGTACGACGAGGTGCCGGTCATGCCGATCTTGAACGGCCGCCAGGCGACATCGTCACCCAGGTTGTTGAACTGGAAGCTGGCGACCGGGGGGAGGAAGGGGGGGGGGATGAAGTTGTTCCGGACGCGCACCGTGGCGTTCGCGAACGGATTGTCCGGGTCGCTCTGCAGGTTGTAGTACCCCCCGGCGCCGGTGAACGGATCCTGTCCGCGCAGCGTCACCTGGTCGGTCGCCAGGACGCCGAACGACTGGCTGGTGTCCTTCAACGTGAACGCGGCGGTCGTGTTCGACCCGATCATCGTGACGGCCCCGCCCGGGTCGCTGTTGTCGTAGGGGACCAACGCATACGGGTCGCCAATCTTTGTCACGTCGATGCGCATCACTCCCTGGGCGGCTGCCGACGAGCGGACGTAGTCCAGGCCGCCGAGGAAGATCACGTTCGGGTTGTTCGGATCCACGGCGAGGGCGAGGTTGTAGTTCCCCTGGAGGAACCGGCGGTTCGCGACGTCCACCGCGATCCCGAGCGGGTCGTAGTCGGCCCGGCTCTCGTCGTTCGACCCCATTGAAATCGTCGTCCCACCGGACGCAGGGGCGAGGGTGAGCGCAGGCAGCTGGAGCCTGGTCCAGTTATCGCCGCGATCCTTGGTCATGTACACGCCGTCCAGCGTCCCGCCTGGGGTGGCGACCGCGACGTACAGCCAGTCCTGGTACGAGGCGTCGGCCCGCGTGTCGCCGGTGCGCGGCACGGTGGCCAGAACGATCCGCCCCTTGGCCCCCTGCGGCGTGGCCGGCGGGTTACTGACCGGGATCGGCGTGTCCTCGTCGTTCGGCGGCGGGAGCAGGAAGTTCGGGTCGGCGTCCACGGTGGACCCGTTCCCCAGCCCGCCGGGCAGCAGCGCCATGCTGGTCGCCGTCAGGGCGTTCTCGGTGTACCGCACACCCTGGCCCTGGAACGCGGCGTAGAGGAGCGGCAGACTCTCGAACGTCGTCCCGACCGCGCTGCTCTCCGACAGGATGACGTCTGTTGCCAGGCCGTTGCCGGCCTCGACCAGCGCCCAGGTGTTGCCGGAGTCGGTGCTCCGCCAGATGCCGCCCGCAACCGTGTTGGACGGCAGGCCGGCGACGGCGTTGCTGGTTCCGGGGATGATGGCCGGCGTGTTGGCCAGGGCAGCGTAGATGACGAAGTTGTTGTTGCGCAGGTTCGGGTCGATGACGACCTTGAACGACGTCGCGCCGACGAAGTGGTGGTCGCGGCCGCCGGGGCCGGTGCTGGCGACCGGCAGGAGGTTGCCGCTGGCGTCCGCGTTCGCCCGGCTGTCGAGCAACTGCCACGTCCGGCCGCCGTCGAACGACCGCAGGAACCCGACGCCCGGCGTGCCGGTGGCGCCCTCGCCGGTCGAGGCGATGATGAACGTCTGGTTGGGGTCGTTGTTGACCGGCATCACGGCGATGCTGCTGATGTTCAGGCTGTACGTCGGGCCGAAGTCCGTCAGCGGCACCCACGTCGGGCCGTTCGGGTCGGTCGTCAGGAAGTTCGTCGTCTTCCAGATACCGCCACTGGCGGCGCCGATGTACGCCGTGTTGCCGGACGGGTCCGACGGATCGACGGCCAGGGCGCTGACGCGCCCGGCGTTGCGCCCATCGTTGAGCGACGCCGGGCCGACGGCGGTCCACACCTGCTGCGACTGGGCCATGGTCGGATCCTGGGTGAAGATCCGGAAGGTCGTGGTGAACTGGTCGGCGACCGTCTCGCCGAGGCCGGTCCCCAGGGCGGTCTTGAGGAGCGTCAGCGAGAAGCTGTTGAGCACCCCGGCCACGCCGGCTCCGCCGTTGAGCGGCGATCCGTCCGGGCGCGTGGTGTGGTTGATGAGCCGCAGCGTCCACTTGCCGTTGCCGCCGAAGATGGACGACACGCCCCGCAACGTGTTCAGCGCCTGCTGCGGGGCGAACGTGCTCTGGAACGGCGCCGTGGCATCCTGGATCGATGTCGTGGCGATGTCGCTGAGGATCGTGTCGGTGAGGTTGGACGCGCTCGGCGCCCCTGGCGCCGCCGCCGCGTCGCCCGGCCGGGTGAACAGCCGCACCTGCGACCCGTCCGGCGCGATCAGGAACGCCTCCAGCGCCGGCGTGTAGCCGTGCGTGATGTTCAGCTGGACCGTCGCGCCCTGAACGACAAAGTTGTCGGTCAACGTCACCGGGATGTCAATCGCTGCTCCCGGCGTGAGGGCGAACGTCTGGTTCGACGGGGTGGCAACGTTGACGGGGTCGGTAGACGCGGCGTTCGGATCGACGCCGCGCAGGGCCGCCAGGCCGGCGTTCAGGTTGACGTCGAGTTTGTCGCCGCTGACCGACTGCAGGTACTGGCCCCCCCGGAACACGTCCGGGCCAAACACGATCGTGTACGTCCCGCTGACGACCTGCGGCATCGGCAGGTTCGCCGCGTCCAGGAACGTGATGCGGAACGACCGGGCGGCCGTGGCCGCTGGCGTGGGCACGCCGCCGACCAGCGGGGTAATGGCGAAGTTCTTGATCTGGTTCTGGGCCTGGATCGCCGGGTTCGCGTTCTCCTTGATGACACGGTCGAACAGAACCCCGGCCGGCCCGACGACACGCAGGATGGTTTCCGGCGTGAAGCTGGCCGTCTGGATGTCGCGGTCGAACATCACGTCGGTCGAACTGGTGGTGTTGTTCAGCACCAGCCCGGCGTGGATCGTCAGCGACCAGTCCACCAGCGTACCGATGTTGCCGGTGCGCAGATCCTCGATGACGAGCGTCCACTTCCCGTTGGGCGTCTTGCCGAAGAACTTGCTCAGCGACTCCTGCGGCCGGTAGGCGCCCTTGAACGGAGCGACGAGGCCGGCCGCGTTGATTGCCCCGGTTGCGTCGTCGTCGAACGTGACGCGGTCGAAGTTCGGACCGCTGCCGCCGTTCTGGTTCGTCAGCACGACAGCCGTCCCGTCCGGCCCGATGAGGGTCAACTTCAGGTCGCCAGCCCGCATGTGGTTGATCGACACGTTGACGTTGATGTCGCTGATGCCGAGGTACACCGGGACGTCGCGGATTGTCAGCTCCGAGCGGGTCGTATCGACGGCCGCGCCGGTCCCGCCCTCGCCGACCTGCGGGAGACGCAGGTTGAGTTGGCTCGACTCGGGGGGGTAGGTGATGGCCAGCTGCGGGTGTGGGCCGGGGATGATCAGCGGCAACGTCAGCGGGTCATACGGCAGCTGACCGGGCACGCCGTTGAGCGGCTCCGGAACGGCGAACTGGTCGGTCGGCGTGCGCGTCTGATCGACCTCCAGCCCGTTCTGGTTCTGGTCCATGAAGTTACCGGAGGCGCCGGCGGTCACTGCCACCCCGGTCTGGAGGTTCAGCCCCCAGTCCACGAGGGTGCCGGCCCCGCCGAAATTCGTCACGCGCAGCGTCCACGTACCGTTCGGGTCGATCCCGTTCAGGAGGCCGAGGTACGTGTCCGGCTTGAAGCTGCCGCGGAACGGCGCCTGGACCTTCAGGTCGCCCGCGACACGGCCGCCGATCGGCAGCGCGGCCCGATCGTCGAAGACCGTGTTCAGGAAGTTCGCGCCGGTCGAGTTCCCCGCCGACAGGATGACAACCGCGCCGTTCGGCGCGATCAGTTCGACGAGCAGATCCTCGACAGCCGGGTGGTTGATCGTCAGGAACACCGTCAGGTCGCGGAGCACCTCGCCGTCCGGGACGTTGGTGATGTTGAACGACGAGGTCGTCGTACCGCTGAGCGGGATGTTGACCTTGTAGTCCTCCGGCCGGTAGAGCACGCCCTGAGCGTCGATGGTGACGGCCTTGCCCTGGCTCTTGGCCAGGGTCGTTCCGGACGGGTTCAGCAGGGTGACGAGGAAGTCCTCGTTCCCGTCCGGGCTACCGTCGTCCAGCAGCTGAATGGTGATCGTCTTCGTCGTCTCGCCAGCCGCGAAGGCAACGCCCGGGACGCCGATGAGGGTCGCGGTGCCGACATCCTTGCCGACGCCGACGCCGGCCGGCGGGTTCGTCACCTGGAGGAAGAACCGGCGGTTCCCGGTAAACTGGCGATCCTCGAGAATCGTCACCGCCGGGAGATCCTTGAAGGTTTCGCCCGGGTTGAACGTGACCGAGCTGCTGACAGCGACGTAGTCGATCCCGGCGAGGGCGGTATCGTTCACGGTCTGGTAGTTAACGGTCTGGGTGCCGCTCAGCGGGCCGGTGCGGTAGATGCGGAACGTGACCGTACCCGCGCCCACGCCGCGGTGGAAGCTCGGGTCGCTGACGTGGAACGCCGGGTTCGCGGCCGCCGCGCTTGGGAAGTCGTCGTCGAGGATGGTCGCCTGGCCCTGCCCGGGGGCGAGGAGCGGGTTACTGGGCCGCTGAAGCAGGTTCACCCCGCCCTGGGGGTTGATGAGGTTGAGGAAGAAAATCTCGTTTCCTTCCTGGAGGGTGTCGTTGTTCACCGTGACAGTGACCGTCTTGACCGTCTCGCCCGGGGCGAACGTGATCGTCCCGGACCCTGGCACGAAATCGTTGTCGATCGGCAGACCGCTTTCCGCGCTGCCGTCCGACGTGAAGTAGTTCACGGAAACCGGGCGCGACATGACGTGGGTCATGTAGACGGTGAAGGTGACGGTGACGGTGCCGGGCGCGGTGCCCTCGAGGACGACGGCGTCGCTGACCGTCAGGCCGTTGGCGGAAACGTAGTCGATCCCGGCCCGGGCAGTCCCGTCCGTTACGGTGTAGTGGACGGCGGCCGGCGCGGAGGTGTCGCCGGTCCGGGTGACGGTGAACGTGGCGGTCGGCGTCGTGCCGATCTGCTCCTTGACGGTAACATCGCCGAGGCTGACCGCGGACCCGGTCGGTGCCGCGAAGTCGTCATCGATGATGGTCGCGCGGCCCTGCTGGTTCGCCGGCCGGCTCCGGTCGCGGTCGATGATCGCCCCGTTCGGGTTACTCAGGTTGAGGAAGAACGTCTCGTTCCCCTCGACCGTCGTGTCGCCGTTGACCGTGATGGTGACGGTCTTGACCGTCTCGCCGGCCTCGAACACGAGCAGCCCAGGCGTAGGACCTACCCCGACGTAGTCCTGTCCCGCCGTCGCCGTCCCGTCGGCAGTCGTGTACTCGACGGTGATTCGCTGGATGGATGGGAACGACAGGGTGGCGGTGAACGTCACCGTGGTCGTGCCGGACGCGCCCTCGACCACGGTGACGTCGTTGACCCGGACGGTCGGGACGTCGATCGCCTCGATTGGGGGCAGCGCGGTGGGCGACAGGTTGGCGCTCGGGGCGGACCGGATGCGCTCCCGGACGCGGGGGCCGATCGCGTAGCTGTACGTCCCGGTCGCGCTCTGCGGTGTCAGGTTCACCTGGAACTTCTTGGCGCCGAACGGCGTATCGTCGTCGGCGATGGTGCCGACGCCCTGCGGCTGGGCGATGTTGGCGCCGGCTGCCGCGCTCAAATTGACGAAGAACGTTTCATCCCCTTCCATCGTGGCGTCGCCGTCGATCGTGACAGTAACCGTCTGGGCCGTCTCACCGGGGGCGAACGTGAGGGTGCCAGCGGTGGCGAGGTAGTCCGGGTTCACGCCGGCGCTCGTCGCCGTCCCGTCGGCGGTCGCGTACTGGACGGTAACCGTGTGGGCGACCGGGGCCGACAGGTACACCGTGAACGTCACGGTCCGCACCCCGCTGTCGGCCTCGCGGACCGCCGCGTTGCCGATGGACAGCGCTGGGACGGTGTCGTCCTCGACGATCGTCACCTGGCCGCGCGCCCGGGCGACGACCGGCGTGCGCGGGCCGGACGGGGAGAAGTTGGCGGTGATATCGACGAAGAAGTGTTCGTTGCCCTCCGCGGTGGTATCGCCGTTCACCGGCACCGAGATGAACTTGACCGTCTCCCCCGGAGCGAACGTCACCGCTCCGGCGGTCGCGTCGTAATCCGTCCCTCCGGTCGCCGTGCCGTTGGCGAACGTGTAGTTCACCACGACGGCCGTTGGCGATGGGAAGGACAGGTAGACCGGGATCTGGACGGCCGTCGTGCCGCTGTTACCCTCGATGGTCGTCGCGTCGCCGACGCTGACGGCGGGGACGGCGTCGTTGTCGATGATGGTCGCGACACCCTGCGCGTCGTGGATGCCGGCCTCGTCCGACCGGGTGAGGTTGACGGCGAACTGCCGGTTCGGCTGTCGCGTCGTGTTCCCGTTGACCAGAACGCTGACCGTCTTGATCGTCTCGCCGGCCGCGAACGTAACGCTGGAATTGACGGCGGTGTAGTCCGTGGGGGCGACCGCGGTGAAGTCCGCGGTTCGGTAGAACACGGTCACCGGACGGTTGGCGGCCGCGCTGAGGAAGATCTGGAACGTGGCGGTGGTCGTGCCGGCATCGCCCTCGAGGAGGGTGACGTCGCCGATGGTCAGCCCGAGGTCGTCGTCATCGACAATGGTGGCGACGCCGGTCAGCCGGCTCCCCGGAGTGTCGGCGGCGCCGGAGAGGCCGGTCAGGTCGAGCTGGAACTGCTCGTTGCCCTCATTGAGGTTATCGACCGTGACCGGGATGTCGATCGTCGTCTGGGTGACGGGCACGGCCAGGCTGCTGGTCGGGAAGGTGAA
This sequence comes from Gemmataceae bacterium, assembly GCA_020847555.1. The sequence continues at coordinate 17,393 of JADLBT010000098.1, read as the reverse complement.
CCCCTGCAGGACCGCCGCGACGTAATCGGCCAGCGACGCCGTCAGGTTCGACGTCGAGTAGGTCGCCGTCACCGGCGGGTTGTTGACCGGCGGGCTCGGGAAGTTGAAATACTGGTACGTCGGGTTGGACGCCACGACCGGGAAGACCATCGTCGTTGTCCCGGCGTTCCCCTCCACGACCGACGGGTCGCCGACGGCGATGGCCAGGCCGTCGTCGTCGATGATCAGCGCGCTCACCGACTGCCGCCGGAACGTCACTCCGGCGGCGGGCGCCAGCGTCACGAAGAACTGCCGGTTCGTATCCATTACCGTGTCGGTCGGGACGTCGATCTGGATGTTTGCCGTCCGCGAGTTGGCCGGGATGGTGACGGAGCCGCTGCCGAAGCCGGAGGTGTAGTTCAGCGTGAGGGCGGCGGCCGTGTTGGCCGTCAGGAACACCGGGATGAGGAACGGCGTGGTGCCGACGCTCCCCTCGAACTGGGGGATACCGTTGGCCGGATCCGCGACCGCATCTCCGAGGGTCACGATCGTCGAGCCGGTGGTGTCGTCGTCCACGATCAGGCCGTTGGCCTGCAGGCGGCTGGCGGTGCCGGTGGCTCCGGTGTCTGTGGGGTCCGCACCGACGACGTTGCTGAGGCTGACCGTGAACGGCACGTTCGTTCCGGCGCTGGTGTCGGTCGGGAACTGGATACGCACCCGCTTGAACACCTCCCCGGGCTGGAACGTGACCGTGGTGTCCACCACCGTGCCGAGCGTCGAGGTCACGGTCGCGGTCACCACGCGGTCGGCCGGGCTGTTGAGGTAGACGGGGAACTGGAGGGTCGTCGTCCCCGCATTCCCCTCGTACTCGGAGACGTCGCCGATGGAGATGCGGACGTCGTTATCGACGATGGTGACGTACCCGCTGTCCTTGGTTGCGGACAGGATGGCGTTGGTCGATACGCCCGTCAGCTGGACGCGGAAGCGCTCCAGGGCCGAGGTCGCGCTCTCGATGAGGAAATCGCCCTGGACCTGGAGAGTGATCACCCCGGTGGTGGTGCCGGGCAGGAACGTGAAGATCGAGTTCGCCGCGACGTAGTCAGGGGTGGCGGTGCCGCTGACGGCCGTGTCGTTGAACGTCTGGTAGCTGATATCGACATTGTTCAGGACCGGGAACGACAGGTAGACCGGGATATCGACGTTCGTTGTGCCGGCGTTCCCCTCGCGGACGATGGCGTCGCCGATGGTGACGGTCGGCAGGGTGTCGTCGTCCACGATCGTGCCGACGGCCTGGCCGCGCAGGATGCGAGCGCCGACCGGGTTGCTCAGGGTGGCAAACAGGATCTCGTTGGGCTCCAGCGCCGCGTCGCGGTTGACGGTGACGGTGAACGTCTGGCTGACGACGCCCGGTGCGAAGTTCAGCGTGATGGCGTTGGCGACGTAGTCCACTCCGGCGGTCGCGAACCCCGGCCCGCCAACGGGCGGGATGCCGGTTACGTTGGACGTGGCGACGTTCACCGCCACGGCCCGCTGAGCGGCCGCGTTCAGGTAGGCGGTGAACGTCAGCGTCGTCGTGCCGGCGCCGGTCCCTTCCTGGACCGTGACATCGCCGATTGACAGGGCCAGGTCGTCGTCATCGACGATCGTGCCGACGCCCTGCGGGCGGGCGACGATGGCCCCGATCGGGTTGCTTAGGTTGAGGAAGAACTGCTCGTTCCCCTCGGCGAGCTGGTCGCCGTTCACCTTGACGGTGACGGACTTGGCGGTCTCGCCGGGTGCGAACGTCAGTGTGGTCAGCCCGAGGGTGTTGTAGTCCGGGCTCGCGCCGCTGCTGACCGCCGAGTCGTCGGCGGTCTGGTACTGGACCGTGATCGACTGGGACGACGCGGCCGACAGGTACACCGTGAACGTCGCATTGACGGTCCCGGCGTCCCCCTCCTGGATGGTGACATCGCCAACGGAAATCGCGGGCACCTGCTCGTCGTCGGCGATCAGGACGGTGGCCGCCCCACGACCGATGTGCATGCCGCCCGATGCCGCGAACAGCGTGACGGTGAACGTCTCGTTCCCCTCGGCCAGGGTATCGTTGGTGATGGGGACGGAGATGAACGCGACCATCTGGCCGGCCGGGATGAACACCAGGCCGTCGGTGTTGGCGGTGAAGTCGTCGCCGCCGGTCGCGCTGCCGTTGCCGGTCGTGTAGCGGACGAGCACGGCCGTCGTCTGCGGCGCCGACAGGAACACCGGAACCAGGGCCGTGGCCCCGTCCGCCTCGCGCACGATCGCGTCGCCGAGAGAGACGTTGACCGGGAAGACGCTGTCGTCGTCGAGGATGAATCCGGTCCCCTGCATGCGGCCCGGGTTGATCCCGAGAGGCGGCGTACCGAGCGTGACGAAGAACGACTCGGTAATCTCGAATGTGGTGTCGCCGAACACCGGCACAGCGATCGTCGCCGTCGTCTGGCCGGCCAGGATGGTGACCGTCCCGGTCATGATGCGGTAGTCGGTCCCGCCGGTCGCCGTCCCGTCGGTGGTGGTGTAGGTGAGCGTCACGTCCTGGAACGTCGGCCGGGACAGGACGACGGTAAACGTCATGTCGGTCTGGCCGTTGTTCCCCTCGCGGACGGCGCCGTTGCCGATGTGGACAGTCGGCCGGGTGTCGCTCTGGACGGTCTCGTCATCGATGAGGATGGCAGTACCCTGGCCGCGGAGGATGTTCAGCGTGGTCGGCAGCCCGGCGAGGGTGATCGGGTTGGTCGCGAAGGGGTTGCTCAGGTTGACGACAAACGTGCGGGTGCCGTCCACGGTCGCATCGTCCAGGATCGGGACGACGATGGACTTCTCGGTTTCTCCGGGGTTGAACGTGACCGTCCCGATCGACAGGGTGTAATCGACGCCGTCCACGGCGGTGACGCTGGCGGTGGTGTAATCGACCGAGAACGTTTGCCCGGCCGGGGGCGGGACGTTCAGGAAAACGCGGAACGTGACTGTGCCGGCCGTCTCTCCCGTGATCGCGTCGCTGACGGAGACGGTGTACGGCGTCGGGGTCGGATCGAGTTCGAGCGGGACCAGGCCGGTGAGCGCGGAGCTGAGGTTCGTCCCGGGCTGGCTGGTCGGGGTGTTCGGAGCCCGGTAAATGAGCGAGATGTCGTTGGTGCCGAGCGTCGAGGGATCAATGAAGCGGTCGAATTCGATGACGAAGCCGTCGAGCTGGCGCGTGCCGTCGGCCGTGAAGGTGGTGTTATACGTGGACGTGGAGCCGTCCTGGACGACCGGTCCCATGTCGCCGTTGACGACGCGCGGGCCGGCGGCGATCGTCGTGTCGGCGGTCCACAGCGCAGCCCCGCCAGCGTTCTCGTTGCCGGACCAGATGGGAATAACGCGGCCGTTGTAGACGGCGAGTCCCTGGTGGTTGCCGAACCCGTTGGCGCCGGCCTGCGGCAGGTTGTTCGGGATCGGCTCGATGAACACTTCCTGGCCGGTGATCGCGTCGATCGCCGTCTTCGGCTTGTTGAGGAACGTGGCGGGGCTCCACGTCAGGCCGCCGTCGATGCTGGTCTGGATGAACGTCGCCGGGCGCGCCCGGGAGGCGTCCCAGCGGGCATCGTAGTACATGATGACGAGCGTGCCGGTCGTCGGGTCGATGGCGAGGGCGGGGAGGAACTGCGGCCGCGTCCCCTCGGAGAAGTGGTCGTTGATCGAGTCGTCGTTGACGCGGACGGCGCGCGACCAGGTGTTGCCGCCGTCGTCCGAGAACCTGACGAAGACGTCGGTGTCGTCGGCCAGGAGGCTGTTCGTCCCGGGTCCGGTGTAGGCGACGTACATACGGCCCTGGAACGGGCTGAACGACCCGAGCGTATTGTCGATCACGAACGACGGCCCCGGCTGAATGCCGACGGTCGGCGAGACGGCCGGCCGGGTCGGGAAGATGTCGGTGGCCGAGGTGCCGACGGTCAAGGCTCCGGTGCCGCTGTCGTTGCCGAAACCGGTCGTGCTGATCTGGGCGGTGAAGTTGAGCTGCCACGCCCGCAGGAACTGGTACAGCTCCCCGGCGGTGGCGTTCGGCCCAAGCCGGTCGTTGCGGAAATCGACGATCCGCAGCTGCCAGGTGCCGTTGAGTTCGGCCGGCGTGCGGCCGTTGAAGACGCTCAGCAAGCCGCCTTCCGGCCGGAAGTGGGAGACGTACGGCGTGCCGGCGACATTAAAGAGCGTGCGGGCCGCGTCGTCGTCGAACACCGTGCCGACGCTGCTGTTACCGATGTTGGAGCCGCTGATCGAGCCCAGGCTCGCATAGTTCGGGTTGGCGGGAGGGGTGATTGGAGGGACGTTCGCCAGGCCGCTGTTGGGGCCGACGTTGTCCGGTACGCCTCGTATGTCCGGCGTTGTGGCGTTGACCCCGGCCTGGTTGGTCTTGTTGAACAGCAGCGGGACCGACACGCCGTCCGGAGAAATCAGCTCGATTCGCAGCTGGTTCAGGTGCGGGTGCAGGACGCTGATGGTGACGTCCAGGTCGCGCAGGAAGTCGAAGTTGGGGTCGGTGATGTTGACCGGCAGCTCGAACGTGGTGTCCCGCTGCAGGTCGGGGTTGGTGCCGCCGTGGATCGCGTCGCGGATGCGCCCCGGAGAAGGCCCGTTGGGGGGAATGATGGCGAATGGGTCGAGCGAGAGTTCGCCACTGTTGAAGATCTGCGCGGACGCCACCGGCTGGAACGGCGCCCCGCCGTCGGGCTGGCTGCCGTCAATCCAGATGCCTGCCCCCTCGCTCCACGCGAAGGTCAGCTGGCCGCCCGGGATGCGGTTGTCTACCGTCCCCTGCATGAAGCTGATCTGCGGCGTGCTCTGCACCGGGCCGCCGTTGCCAGTGTCCGCGACGAACTGGTGGGTGGTGAAGGTGAAGCCGCCGTCGTCGGACGCGGCCACCCGGAGTGGACTGCTCGCGCCCGTCATTTGGACGTTCCAGGCCACATACACGGCCTTGGGAACCTGGGCGAGCGAACCGGGGATGTCCCGCGGCCGCGGGACGAGGGTCGCCATCGAGTCGGTCTGCGTCGCCCCGGTTTGCGGATCGGTGTAGGTGGTCAGGTTGTTATCGACGCCCACGGTCGGGTGAAACGCGGGGTCGGCCCCAATCCAGGTGTAGATCGGAACATGGAGCAGGGGACCCAGGGTGCTATTGTCCGTGTCGGCGACGCCGAAGGGCTGGTTGCCGGTGAAGTCCCACTTCGTCAGGACGATCGCCCCGGCCGTGTTGGCCGCGTCGTGCTGGGCGGTGACGACGAAAAAATACTCGCGGAGCGCGCCGGTGACGTCGATCTCGCGCGACCAGCTGACGCTCGGGCTGCCGGTCGCGGCCCCGCCCCCGTTCGGAATGCCGAGGGTCCCGAACCCGGTGGCGCCCCAGGAATACCCGCCGTCCGTGGAGTAGTTGATTACCGTCCCAGCGCCGGCGCTGGCGACGGCCACGATCTTCTGCGGGTTGAGCGGGTCGATGGCGACCTGGGGTCCGACGCCGATTCCAAGGCTTTGCTGGTTGCTGACGACGGCCGGCGGCAGGACCGACATGACCACCCGCTCTTCCAGAGCCTCGACGGTCAACCGCGGGCCGATCGAATCTCCCAGGGGACGGCGCCCGCGCCGGGACCGGAGCTTCCGCCACGCCTTGCCGAGGATGGAGAAAAACGAATCGCGCTTCATGGTGCGTGCTTCCCTGGGGCGTAGGCGGGCCGGGCGCGGTGCCGGACGGGGGTGTCCGGAGCCTCTTCCCTACCGCGTTACTGGCCGAGCCATGATTTCACAATAAAGACGAGCACCCCATTGTGCTTGGACTGTCCGATCGGGGCGATGGTTCCCGCCGTCCGGGGAGGTTGGCAGGGATGCTGACAGCGAACGACCCCTCTCCTGACCGCCGAGAGGTCGGGCGTTGGTGGACCGTACCTCAACGAGATGGACCCGGCCTGCGGCGGGCCGTGGTAGGGCGCATCCGAATCATAAACGATGCCAGGAGGAAAAACACCGCAGCCTTCCCAGTCTCCGGCCCGGGCACCCTGGAGGGCTTACCGGATTGAGAAGTTATTCCGGCCGTAAAGGCGTGACCTCTTCCCTGTCGCAACGGCAGTGCGAAGCCAGGAGGTGGCAAGACCCATCGTGCGGTCCGTCTCACTTCTCACGGATTGAACGCATCGCTGTGGGGAACGTTGGCGATAAAGTTAATACTCGCGGCCGGCGACCGCGGTCGGCGTCCTCCTCGCGTTACACGAACAGGCATCGCGCCGGGTGTCGGCGGGGTGTCCGCCGGTACTCAGAGACACCCCGGGACCGGCTGCGCAGCGCGTCGTGCCGAGGGGTCGGGGAGGGGAGGGCTCTCAATGCGGCCTCTTCGTCAGGTTCGGTTCCGACGGCGCCTCGATGCGCTTTCCAGGAGAATTCAGGGAGATTTTATTTCCTCACCGGTTCCGCGCGGCGGAGGACTCCGGCCGGGATGGTGTACCCCGGCACACATTAATTCTTCTCATGGTAAGGTTAAAAATGAAAAAAGCAACAAGATTCTAGCGGTCAGCGCGATTTCTCCGAAAATAGCAATCGCGCCGGCTGAGGTAACCGCTTCAGCTCACCCCAGCCGAAGCAGGGTCCGGTGAACGTCCTCGATGGTCTCGTCCAGGGTTGAGGTGCCGGCCGTCAGGCCGACGACGCGGACGCTGGCGAACCACTCGGGGCGCAGGTCGGCGGCGCACTGGATGTGGAACGCCGGCACGTCGCGTTCGCGGCACCGGGCCACGAGTTCGCGCGTGTTGTTCGAGTTCCGCCCGCCGACGACAACGACCGCGTCGGCCTGCCCGAGCAGATCCTCCAGCGCCTTCTGGTGGTCCTTCGTCGGGTGGCAGACGGTATCGAGGAAGCGGATCTCCGCCTCGGGGTTCAGGGCCGCGGCCACCTCCCGGATCTGCGCCACAAGCCGCCCGGAAGTGGTGGTCTGGCACATGATGCCCAGGCGCCGGTGCGGGTAGCGCCGCACCTCGTCGGGTGACTGGACGATGTCGTAACTGCGCAGATCCTCGACGACGCCCTGCACCTCGACGTGGCCGCGCTTGCCGATGACGAGGACGTGGTAGCCGTCGGCCTGGAGTTTCTGCGCGGCGTGATGGGCGCGCGTCACGAGCGGGCAGGTCGTATCCACGAGGCGCTTGCCCGCCGCCACCAACCGGCGGCGTTCGACCGCGCTGACGCCGTGGGCGGTGATCAGCACCGTGCCGGTCAGCGGCAGTTCGCGCCGCGCACTCTCGCCCACCATCTGAAACCCGCGCTCGCCGAGGCGAGACAGGATGGCCTCGTTGTGGACGAGTTCGCCGTGGATGGTGATCTCCTCGGGGCGGTCGATGCCGTCGAGGACTTTCAGCGCATCCCGGACGCCGAAACACATCCCCAGCACTTCGGCGCGGATAACTCGCATCGCTCTTCCTTTCCGTGGGCTCAGCGGGAGCCTGTACGGCTCCGCGCGCTTCGCGTTGGTCCGACGACCCCTTGCGAACACCAACTTTATCACCGGGTATACTCCGCGACAAGCAGGTTGACGCCTCCTGGGGAAACCGCCAGGATGACACGGGAGGTCGCCCGACCGCCACGGCAGGGAGTTGTGATGCCACGGACCGCTCGCATTCAGCGCGAAACCGCCGAGACGCGCATCGACCTGACCCTCGACCTCGACGGGACGGGTCGCAGTCGGTTGGAAACCGGGGTAGGGTTCTTCGACCACATGCTGACCCTGCTGGCGCGGCACGGCCTGCTCGACCTGACGGTGGAGGCTCGCGGCGACCTGCACGTGGACGCCCACCACACGGTCGAGGACGTCGGCATCTGTCTCGGCAAGGCGCTGGCCCAGGCGCTGGGAGACAAGGCCGGCATCCGCCGGTACGGCAGCGCGACGGTGCCGATGGACGAGACGCTGGTGACGACGGCCATCGATCTGAGCGGCCGGCCGTTCTGCGTCTGGAACGTGGCCGTGCCGCCGGAGTTGCTCGGCAACTTCAGCGCGTCGCTGGCGGAGGAATTCTGGCGGGCAGTCGCCTCCGCCGGGGCGTTCACTTTGCACGTCGTCTGCCACCACGGCCGGAACACCCACCACATTATCGAGGCGGTGTTCAAGGCGACCGCCCGGTCCCTCCGGGAAGCGGTCGAGCCGGATCCGCGCGGCCAGGGGATCCCTTCGACAAAGGGGGTGCTGTGAGGGTGCTGGGCCAAACCGGGGGCAGGAAACTCCTGCTCGCGGCCGACCCATCCGGTATGGTGAGGAAGTGTCTGGGGAGGGTCGTCCTGACCGACCCGACCCCCGCTGGAGAGGTGGCTGAACGGCCGATAGCACCGCTTTGCTAAAACAAGGCAGTGCCGCTGCAGTTCGTAGGTGCAGGTGTCTTCGTCCTTTGTCTTCTCGGCCTCACAGAATTCCTGAAAAGGCGCTGATGCCCTGACTTGCCTCGAATGGGGCGAGCCGTGGCGGGAATTGAGATGCAATGAGGGGGGAGTCTCAGCGGTCGTCGCGGTCGGCCCACTTCGTCACCGCCGGTGCCTGCGGGTGCCGCATCAGCACGTCAAGCATCGTCGCGACTTCAGTCGCAACATGCAGCAATTCAGCGTGTTGCGTCCTGATAAAGCCCTCGGAAGCGGCGTGGCTCACCCACGAGAGCAGGGGGTTAAAGAACCCGTTGACGTTGAGCAGCCCGACGGGTTTCGTGTGGATGCCGAGCTGGGACCAGGTGAGAATCTCAAAGAGTTCGTCGAGGGTGCCGTAGCCGCCCGGAAGGGCGGCGAAGGCGTCACTGAGGTCGGCCATCAGCGCCTTGCGCTGGTGCATGGTGCCAACAACGTGCAGGTGCGTCAGCCGCCCGTGCGCGAGTTCCCGGTCCACGAGCGCCTGCGGAATAACGCCAATCGCCTCTCCGCCGGCGGTCAGGACGGCGTCGGCCAGGACGCCCATCAGTCCGACGTGACCGGCCCCGAACACCAGCCCGATCCCGTGCCGCGCCATCAGCTGGCCGAGTTCGCGGGTCTGTTGCGTGTACTCCTCCCGCCCGCCGACGCTGGAGCCACAGAACACGCACAACCGCTTCATCTATCCCTCCGCATCGAGCCATCCCCGGATCCGGTGGTGCCGGGCGGAGCGCCTGGTGGAGTTCCTGCCGGTTGATTATCGCGCATCCCGCCTCACCGGACAACGTCTCCAGGTGACCCCGTCCACTGGATCAGGAACGGCGCCCGGGGCCAGGACCACAACACCTCGGGGTTCCGGTCGAGGCCCGTCCGAACCTCCCAGCACGGCTCCCAGAAAACGCCGGCTGCGTGAACGATCAGCGCGACCGCCGCCAGGACGGCCAGCACCGCCCGGCCGGCTCGACCCCGGCACAGCACGCCGATCGGCCCGACGCACAGCAGCGCGCACAGCGGTACGACCTCCGCAAGCAACCGCGACCCCCAGCAGTGCCCGCCCCACCAGCAGCACCACGCCGCGACCAGCCCCACCTGCAGCCCGCTCGCGGCCAGGCAGAACCAGCGCCACCCGGCCGGCCCGCTCCCCCGCCACGCTGCCACAGGCAGGAAGGCGAACACCGCCAGAACGGCCCACGGCTGGTACACGAGCAGCCCGCGGCCGGGGCTGAGCAGGAGCCCGAGCAGCGCTTCCCCCGACCAGCCCCAGTTGCCGCCCCCGAGTTGTCCGGTCGAGGGGCCGAACGGGTTGCCGTGGATCGACCCGTACACGGCGGCCCACGGCAGGTAGGCCAGCGCCGCACTCGCTCCCAGAACGAGCGCCCGCCGCGGCGCACGGGCCAGCACCCAGATGCCGAGCGGCACAACGATCACGGCCGCGGACAGCCGGCAGGCGAGCATCATCGCGCAGGCGGCGCCCTGCAGTACGGTAGCTCTGAGTGAGGGACGCCCGGCAGAGCGGAACTCGATCAGGAGCACCGTCAGCAACCAGAAGATCACCCCGCCCTGCTGCCACAGCGCCTGGCCGACCGTGGAGAACACGGCCGACCCGGTCGCCAGGAGCACGGTGGCCAGCGCTGCGGGGAGCGGCCGCCCGACGTGCAGCGCCGTCAGGAAGAACAGCCCCAGCGCGCCCGCCCCCACCCAGGCCGCGGTCCACTTCTCCAGCCGATTTCGCACCCCCGGACTATTCAGATCCGCCCCGACGAGCCGCGCGGCCGCGACCGTCGGGAGCGCGAAGGGGACCATCCCGGACGGGTATTTCGAGTACAGCCCACCCGCCGTGCGGGTGAGGCAGTACGGCAAGCCGTCGAAGGCGGCGAAGCGGTAGCAGTCGGGCGCGCCGGCGGCAAACTCCCCGATCTCCCAGTCGCCGTCAAGAACGAGACTGGAAGCGGTCGCGGTCACCGGCCACGAATCGCCCCCGCCGATGGTTCTGCTGTTGACGAGTAGCACCGCCACCGCCGGGAGGACCACCAGCGCCAGCGCCGCGCGCCACGGCAGAGTCCCACGTCGGTCCGCGTATTCGCGCACCGAGGCCGCCAGTCCGGCGAGGGTGGCGCCGGTCCGTCGCCGGGAATCCCCGTCGAGGACAAGGCGGAGAAGGGATGCGCCGCCCAGGAGCGCGAGCCAGAGCGACGGCCGTCCCTGGCCCCGCAGGCAGAAGAGGACGACGGCCGCGGCGGCGAGGAGTTGCAACGCCCGCAGGCCGCGGCGCAGCGCCTCCCGCGCGCCCGGTCGGAGCAAGGTGAGGAAGTGGGTCGTCATGACTCCCTTCACTCGGTGGCAGGTCCGATCCGGCGAGCAGGCGAGGGGGAGGGTGGGAGAGAAGACGGCCGGTTCACAGCCCACGGGACGCCACCCGTGGGCTGTGAACCGGCCTCCTTTCTCAAATCGTTCTCCTCCCACTGGCACTAGATGTAATAATCCGGCTCGCCGCCGCCCTTCTCCTCCGAGATACGGATCTGCCTGCCCAGGTCCGGACGGTTGAGGTGGCGTCTGCCGAGCAGCCGCAGCCCCAGGTAGACCAGCCAGCCGCAGGCGACCATCAACAGGCCCGCCAGGGCGTTGGCCGTTTCCGAGGTCGAGTTCACGATCAGCCGGGTGGCCATGTACAGCAGCAGAAGCCCGAACCCCAGCCGCAACGTCCCGACCGGGAGATAACCGCTCTGGGCCAGCACCGCTCCCAGATACCCGCCGACGGCGAACGGGGCCGCGATCCACGCCGCCGCCACCACGTTCACGTTGTCAGCCTCGTAATACTCCCACGCGGCCGGCAGGACGACCGGCACGACCAGGACCGCCAGGGTCGTCCCGGCGGCGAGGCGGTAGTCCATGCCGCACAGCCACGTCAGGGCCGGCATCAGCAGAACCCCGCCGCCGATGCCCAGGATCCCGCTCACGAACCCGACTCCCAGGCCGATTCCCAGGTACAGCAGGATGTGCATCGTCGTCGCTCCGCGGACCTCGGGTACTGAGTACTGAGTACGCCGTACTCAGTACTCAGTACGGAGTCCGGCGCCCGCCGCGTATCTCATCGTGGCCGGGCCGGAGCCTCGGGACGGAAGAACAGCAGGCCGGCCCCCTCGGGCCGCGCCTCGACGCCGGCCGGGGAGGACCATCCCTGCACCCCGCGCCCCGGCAGCACGCGCACCACGTTGCACCCCCACACCGTCGCGTGGGTCACCGGGTCGCCCGTCAGCTCGCGTAGCGGGATGGCCGCCTCGATCTGCCAGCAGTCGGCGGCGCTCTTGATCGCCACGAACCAGCGCGGATTCCACGTCCGGTCGCCCCAGCAGTCCTCGCAGACGCAGCCGCGCTGGTCCACCTGGAGATGGAAGCAGGTCGAGTAGTCGCGGTCCAGGTCGAGCAGGATGCTCACCCGGTCGTGGCCCCGCAGGTCGGCGTCGCGCTTGCGCCCCTTGACCGGCGGCACCTGCGGCCCGGCCGGGTGCCGGCAGCGCAGCGCGATGTACAGGAACTCCGGGTCGTAGGCGAACCACGCCTGGGTCGGGTGGTCCTTCGCCGTCTCCTCCGAGGCGTCGCGCAGCACCAGCGGCGGCAGTCCCTTCCAGCACGGCTCGTCGAAATTGCCATCGAGGTATGGCCGCTCCGGCGTCTGACGGCAGGTGCCGACCGGCCGCGGGGGCTGTCCCTGCGGACTGGCCAGCCAGAGTTCGGCGGCCGCCGCCTCGCGCCACGGGCCATCCGCCCGCGCGCCCTTGAACCGGCTGTAGAACTCGATCGTCTCCTTGAATGCCCCCAGCCGTCGGCGGGCCGCCTGCACGCAGAACTGGGTGGACGGGTCGGTCGCATAAAGCGGGCCGAACGCGCTCAACTTCCCGGCCAGATCGAGGCTCTGCTGGCACCAGCGCTGGCCCTCCTGGGTGTCGCGCAGGGCCGTCACGGTCTGGCGCTCGACGAGCCTGGGGAGGTCGCCGGGCCGGACCGTCTCGCCGGGCGTTCGCTGCTCCACTGCGCCGCCGGACGTTTGTTTGAACCCGGCCTGTCTGACACTATTGCCCTCTTCTTTCGGGTCCGGGCCGATGACGGTGGTCCCGGTCCGCTTCAGGAACTGCCCGAGTTCGTGCCGGCGCCGCACCTCGGCACTGCTACCCTGCTGAATCAGCCAGCGGTACGCCTCGATGGTGCGCGGGTGGGTCGCGTAGCGCTCGACCATCAGCAGGAACGTCTCGCGCGCCAGCTCCCAGCGGCCCTGCCGGGCGAAGGTGTGGCCCATCCCCAGCAGCGCGCCCGCCGCCTGATCGTCCGGCAGACGCTTCAGGATCGGCAGCATCTGGGCGACGATCTTCTCCGGCTCGGCCAGCCCGGCGAGCGGCCGTTCGACCAGCGTCCGAAGCGTGCGGCGATCCTGGTTCGCCTTCACCACCGCGGGGCTCGGTTCGGCCAGCGGCCGCAGCGCGCGGCGCGTCACGCCGACCTCGCCCGTCACGCCGTCCAGCAGATACCGGCCGCCCTTGCCGTCGTCCTCGCCGAGCAGCCGGTAGCAGCGTTGCGCGGGCAGCGCCGGCACGTTGTCGGCGAGGAGGGCCGCAGCCGGCTCCGCGAACTCGGCGGCGCTCGCCTGCAACCGCGGCAGCGCCGCACCGTTATCGGTCACTACCTGGGCCTGAGCCGGGCGGTCCCAGAGGGAGTAGACGCGCGTCGCGCGCCACGCCGCCAGTCCGAGGTGCTCGATCTGTTCCGGGAACGCCTTTGGGTCGGCCGCCTGGGTAACTGCCTCGTGAAGGGCCTCGGCGACAACGGCGCTGGCTGGGCAGCCGGTGACCGCCGCATCCGGGTGGTCCGTGACCACGACGTCGGGCCGCCAGGTGCGCAGCGCGAGGACCAGTTGGCGGACGAGTTGCCTGTCGGCGCCCCCGCCGTGCAGCCGGTCCCACGCCTTCAGCAACTCTGCCTTCTCCGCCCGCGCCAGGTGGCGCGGCAACGGGAACGGCCACAGCACCTCGCCCGCAGCGCCGCCGGCCTGCCGGACTGCGGCCGCAAACCGCTGCGGGTCGCTGGCGCGGGTTGGGGCGTCGGAGCGCGGGTCCGGCGTGGTGACGCGCACGCACGCCGCCAGGTGGCCGTCCTCCAGTCCCAGAGCGGGGAGGGCCTCGACCGGAAGGTCAGCCGCCCGCGCGTGGACGAACAGCGCGGCGGCGCGCTGGCCCCCGCGGCGCTGCACGACCCAGGTCTTGCCGCCGTCGCGGGTGCTGAGCACGGTCCCGAGTTCGCCGACCGCCCAGCCCCGCTGTTCGTCGAAGAAATAGATCCCGTGGAGCGGAAGCGGCTGGCGCGTTTTGAGGATCTGCCAGGTCTCGCCGCGGTTGGCGCTGTGCAGCACGACCGACCCGGGCCGACCGGCGACCCACACATGCTCGCGCAGCCTGTGGACGGCGTGGAAGTCCCAGATGGCGAGTACCTCGCGCGGCAGCTTCAGCTCCACCGGACCCCAGCGCGCTCCGCCGCTCGAACTGGTCAGCAGCAGGCCGCCCTGGCCGACCGCCAGGCCGTGCGCGTCGTGCAGCTGCAGCGCCAGCGGCGAGCGCACGCCGAGCGGGTCCACGCGGGCGATGCCGAACGCGCCCTTGTTCACGGTCGCGAGGCGGCTCCAGGCGCCGGCCAGGGCGCCGCCCTGGGCGTCCTGGAAGTCGCCGGACAGCCAGCCCGGGCAGCGCGGCCCCTTGACCGGCTCCCAGGTGCGGCCGCTGTCGGTCGTCTTGAACACGCCGGTGGGATACTGGTCGCTACCGTCGCCGAGGACGTACCCGGTGCGCGCGTCGGTGAAGCGGATGAAGTTGAGGCCGGGGACGGCATTCTTGAGCAGTCGGTGCCAGGTTTCACCGCCATCCTCGGTGTAGAGCAGCACGCCGACGCTGCCGCCGCCGGGCAACTCCTCGCGGCCGGCGACCCATCCGCACAGGGGGCTCAGGAAGTGGAGTGAGCGCAGCGAGGCGCGCGTCCCGGTCGGCAGCCGTTCCCAGGTGTCGCCGCCGTCGATCGTGTGCCAGACGACGCCCTCAGCGCCGACCGCCCACCCCTGGCGGGCGTCCACGAACTGGACGGCGCGCAGCGCGGCGTCCTCGAAGTGCCGCGGGTCGGCGGCCTGCGCACGGGTGACGCAGGCGGCCACGGCGAGGGCCGCGAGGAAGCGACGCATCGGTTCTCCTCTCGTTGAACCACTCCTGCTCAGTTGAACAACCAGTACCGGACGATGCAGTACGCGGCCTGGAAGGCGTCCTTCAGGCCGATCTTCTTGCCTTCCTCGTAGGTGCGGCCGGAGTAGCTGATGGGGATCTCGTAGACGCGCCACGCCGGGCCGCGCTTCTTGGCGAGCTTGGCCGTGATCTCCGGCTCGAAGCCGAATCGATCGGACCTGAGCCGGACGCCCTGGAGTACCTCGCGGCGGAAGACCTTGTAGCAGGTCTCCATGTCCGTGAGGTTCAGGTTCGTGAACATGTTCGACAGCGTGGTCAGCGCCTTGTTGGCGACGTAGTGCCAGAAGTACAGCACCCGGTGGCTCTCGCCGATGAAGCGCGACCCATAGACCACATCGGCCCGGTCCTCGAGGATGGGCTGGATGAGACGCGGGTACTCGGCCGGGTCGTACTCCAGGTCGGCATCCTGAACGAGAACCACGTCGCCGGTCGCGTGCGTGAACCCCTCGCGCAGCGCTGCCCCCTTGCCGCCGTTCTTCGGCTGGAGGAACACCCGGATCCCGCCCGTGCCGTCCAGCTCGCGCAGGATGTCGCGTGTCCCGTCGATCGAGCAGTCATCGACGACGAGAATTTCCTTCGGGATCGGCACGGCCTGCACGCGACGCAGGATCTCGCGGATCCACTGCTTCTCGTTGTAGACCGGCATCACGACCGAGAGCTTGAAGCCCGCGGGGATCGGGTAGATGCCCAGCTGCCGGCACGCCGGCACGCCGAGGAGGCGCTGGAGCAGTTCGACCCGGTCGTGGTGGGACAGGCTCGCCGCGTCGAGCAGGGCTTCGAGCTTGCCGTTGCCTCGTCCGTTCGCGACCCCGTTGGGGGCGGCGTGGCCGACGCCGTTGGCGGCGCCGTTCGCGGTCCCGTTCGTGACGCCGTTCGATTTGGAATTTGGAGATGTCATGGTCCGATCCATCGCGCGGACTGTGGGTGTCCTTGCCGCCGAAAAGCGGGCGGATTATCGGGAAGAAGGGGGCAGGGGTCAAGGTGAATCGGGGGTACGAACCTAACCGTTGAAGGGGAGGATCTGTCAAAGCCCACGGGACGTGACCCGTGGGCTTTATACTCCTGACTCCCGGAGGGTGATCCCCTTGACAGTTCTGGTCCCTCGGCGTAACTTCCGCACTCGCGCGGGCCATCGTGTCCGCGTCGTTTCCCCAGGATGGGGACGCCACCGGAATGGAGGCCGACGATGACACTTGCAGTGCCGCTGTGTGACCTGCTGGGGCAGTATCGGGAGCTGGAACCGCAAATCCGCGACGCGCTGGCGCGCGTCCTCGCCTCCGGCCAGGTGATCCTCGGTCCGGAAGTGGCCGCACTGGAAGAAGAGGTCGCCCGTTACTGCGACGCCGCGCACGCGGTCGGTTGCGCGTCCGGCACCGACGCGCTGCTGCTGGCGCTCCACGCCCTGGATGTCGGTCCCGGCGACGAGGTCATCCTGCCCGCCTTCACCTTCTTCGCCACCGCCGGGGCGGTCTGTCGTACCGGCGCCCGCCCGGTCCTCGTCGATATCGATCCGGTGACGTACAACCTGGACCCGGTCCAGGTCGAAAGCAAGATTACCGACCGCACCCGAGCCGTCATCCCGGTCCACCTGTTCGGCCAGTGCGCCGACATGGACCCGCTCTGGCGCCTCGCCGAGCGGCACGGGCTGGCCCTGATCGAGGACGCCGCCCAGGCGCTCGGCGCCGAGTACCGCGGCCAGCGTACCGGCACCCTCGGGGCCGTCAGTTGCTTCAGCTTCTACCCGAGCAAGAACCTGGGCGCGTACGGTGACGCCGGCCTGACGACCACCAACGACACGAGCCTGGCGGCGCGGATGCGGCGTCTCCGCGTCCACGGCATGGAGCCGAAGTACCACCACCGCGAGATCGGCTGGAACGCCCGGATCGACACCCTCCAGGCGGCCATCCTGCGCGTCAAGCTGCCGCACCTGGAGCGCTGGACCGAGGCGCGGCGCACGGCCGCCCGGCGCTACGACGCGCTGATCGAGGAGCACCGCCTCGACGGCTTCCTGACCCGGCCGGCGACCGCTCCGCAGCGGCGGCACGTCTTCAATCAGTACGTCGTCCGCGTGGCGGGCGGCCAGCGTGACGCGCTGATGAAGTATCTGCACGCCGAGAAGATCGGCTGCGAGATCTATTACCCGATCCCGCTGCACCGCCAGGAATGCCTCGCCTACCTCGGCCACGCCGAGGGCGATTTCCCCCTCAGCGAGGAGGCAAGCCGCACCGTCCTCGCGCTGCCCATGTTCCCCGAGTTGACGGAGGAGCAGCAACGGCGCGTCCTCCAGGGTTGCGCTGCCTTCGGACGGGTGCCGTCGCGGCGGGCCGCCTGACCCCACCTGCGGAGGCCGGCATGGAGACGAGCGGAGCAACCTCGCTTCGGAGGGTGGCCGCGGCCCTCTGGTGGCCGGCCGTGGCGGCGCTGGCGCTGCACCTGGCGTTCATGGTCCGGTACGTCGCGCGCCACGGGGGCGACGTGTCGATCCTGGCGGGCGTCGGTGGGAACCAGATTGGCCGGCCGCCTTACGAGGCGGTTCGCATCCCGCTCGGCGTCCACGGCTACGACGGGCAGTTCTACTACGCCCTGGCGCGTGCCCCGTGGCGGTGCCACGACGAGGGCATCGACAGCCCCGCGGCCCGGCACCTGCGCATCCTCTACCCGGCGCTGTGCTGGCTGCTGAGCGGCGGAGACGCCGAGGTGCTGTTCTGGGTCATGCCG
>JADLBT010000097.1 GCA_020847555.1 Gemmataceae bacterium | reverse complement strand
CCCGAATCTCCTCCAACCCCGCGGCGTTCGGCCGGAGGCCGCGCTCCTGCTGGGCGCGTATGTCCTGGCGCGTCCAGAGCCCGGCCACGGTGGGCAGGTCGTGGGTCGTGATGGCGGCCAGCGCCTGGGCGGGGTACTCGGCCGGCGGTGTGTCCTCGAACCACACCAGCCGATACGACAGCACGCCGCTCGCGGCCAATTGTTCCCGCACGCCTTCCTCCACCGTGCCCAGGTCCTCCCCGACGACGAACGCGCCAGCGCGCTGGCTCTCCAGCGCGACGATCGCCAGTAGGTCGTCGGCCGGATAGCGCACGTACGCCCCGTCCGCGGCGCCCGACCCGCCGGGGATCCAGTACAGCCGGAAGAGCCCCATCACGTGGTCGATCCGCAGCCCTCCCGCCCGGCGCAGCGTGGCGCGGATGGACTGGATGAACGGCTCGTAGCCGGCCGCCCGCAGCCGGTGCGGCACGAACGGTGGCAGGCCCCAGTTCTGCCCGTCCGCCTGGTACAGGTCCGGCGGCGCACCGATGGCGACGCCGCTGGCCAATTCGTCCTGCCAGGCCCAGGCGTCCGCGCCATCCGGGTCCACCCCGATCGGCAGGTCCTGCATCACCGGGGTCGCCGCCGCGGCGCGGCGCAGCTGCTCGTCCAGCAGCCATTGCAGCCAGGCGTGGAAGCGCACCCGGTCCGCGTGGTCCTCCGCGAAGCGGCGCACCGCGGCCGAATCCGGGTGGCGATGCTCCTCCGGCCAGGCATGCCAGCCGTGGCCGTGGTGTTCCGCCAGCGCGGCGAAGGCGGCGAACTCCTCCAGCGGGCGCGCCAGCTCCCGCCGATACCGGTCGAACCCCGCGTCGCCGGCGAAGCGC
Organism: Gemmataceae bacterium; assembly: GCA_020847555.1. Next base: position 1,859 of record JADLBT010000097.1, on the reverse strand, counting down.
GACCAGAGCAGCGCCAGCGCCTCCATCTTGAGCGGAAAGATGGCGTCGCGCCGGATGATCCGCTCGGCGTTCAGCGCGCGGCCGGCGGCCGATAGGCGATCCAACTCGGCCCCGGCCGCCGCCGCGCCGGGCACGTCCTCCACCCGGATGTAGAGCGGATTGCGGAAGCGCCGGCTGGATGGGTAGTACGGGCTGGCCTGCTGCGGCAGGATCGGGCTGACGGCGTGGAGCGGATTCACCAGCACGATGCCGGCGCCCAGGCCGGCTGACCAGCGCGCCAACTCGCGCAGGTCGCCCAGGTCGCCCATGCCCCAACTCCGGCCGGAGCGGGCGGCATACAGTTGCGCCGCCCAGCCCCAGATGCGCAGGCCCGGCGGCAGGTGGCAGCGCCCCGGGCTCACGATCAGCCGCGTCCGCGCGCCCCCCGCCCGCAGCAGGTCGTGATAGCCGGTGGGCAGGTCCGCCGGGAGGCGCCCACGCAGCGGGCGCGTCGTCCCGTCCTCCAGTCGCAGTTCGGCCGCGCCCCCGATGTCCGGCGTCGCGCCGGCCCGGATGACGCGCACGGCATCCGTATCCGCGGGGTCGGCTGCCTCCGGATCGCCGCCCATCGCCTCGATCAGCCGGCGGCGCGCGTCCCGCGTGGTGCGGTGCCAGGTGCCCAGCGCGTCCCGATACTCGGGGACGATCCCCCAGGCGTCCGGCGCGCCGCGTCCGGCCTGCGTCGTCATGCCGCACCCGCCTCCCGCACGATGGCCACTGCGTCCGGGGGCAGCGCGATCGCCCCGTCGCGGATTTCGATCTCGGCCTCGGATGCCAGCGCCGTTTCCCAGGGCCCGCCCGCGCCCAGCGGCACCGCCTGCTCCGCCGGCCCGAAATTGCAGGCCACTCGGAACGGACCACGCTCCACTACCAGCCAGCCGCCCTGCTCGTCGAAGCGCACCCGGACCTGATCCAGCCTGCCGTTGACGAGCGCCGGACTCGCGTGCCGCAGCCGGATCAGGCGGCGATGCCAGTCCAGTATCTCGGCGTGGGCCGGCTCGGCCCGCTCGGACCAGTCCAACCTCGAGCGCCGGAAGGTCTCGGCCGCTTGCGGGTCCGGCACGTCGTCCGGGTTCCAGCCGAAACTGGCGAACTCGCGGCGCCGGCCCTCGGTCACCAGGCGCCCCAGCTCGCGGTCTTCGTGGTCCGTGAAATACTGGAATGGGCTGGAGGCGGCCCATTCCTCGCCCTGGAACAGCATCGGCACGAACGGGGCGGTCAGCACCAGCGCGGCGGCGACCTTCACCCGGCCGGGCGAGACCAATTGGCCGATGCGCTCGCCCCGCGCCCGGTTGCCGATCTGGTCGTGATTCTGGATGAACCCGAGCATGCGCTGCCCGGACAGGCCCAGCGGGACGCGCCCGTAGCGGCGGCGGCGGTGCGGCGAATCCTCGCCGGCGTAGACGAAGGCGCGCCGCAACGCCGTCGCCAGCCTGTCCAGGCCGCCGAAGGCGCGGTAGTAGCCGCTCTGCTCGCCGGTCAGGACGGTGTGCAACGCGTGGTGGAAGTCGTCGCTCCACTGGGCGTCCAGCCCGTAGCCGCCCACCTCCGGCGCGCGCACGATCCGCGGGTCGTTCAGGTCGCTCTCCGCGATCAGCACCAACTGCCGCCCGAGGTGCGCCCCCAGGTCGCGCACCTCGTCCGCCAGTTGTTCCAGCACGTGGTACGCGGAGGTGTCCAGGATCGCGTGGACCGCATCCAGTCGCAGGCCGTCGAAGTGGTACTCGCGCAGCCACATGAGCGCGTTGTCCACGAAGAAGCGGCGCACCTCGTCGCTGTAGGCGCCGTCGTAGTTGATCGCCTCGCCCCAGGGCGTCGTG
>JADLBT010000096.1 GCA_020847555.1 Gemmataceae bacterium | reverse complement strand
CTTCGGGACGCATGACGGCTTCTCCTTCCCCTGCGAAGACATTCGGACAACCTCCTCTGATTCTAGGAACCTCGACGCGCGACGGGCTGGTAGTCGTGGGTAAACTTCCTCTGTCCGGTTCCCTAAAGCCGTTCCGGTCTGGTCACACGACTTCGATGGACTGCGCAGTTTCGCGCTGACCCCCGATGGCGCCCGATTGGTGACCCTCGATCGGGACGGCGCCGTCAGGCTTTATGACGCAGACACCAAGCAGGAAATCTTGACCCTGGCTCACCCCAACGACCCGGGGGCGTTTTTACTGGCGATCAGCCCAGACGGCACAAACATCGCGGCGACGTTCCGCAATGAGGTAAGGATTTGGCGGAACTCTGTGAAATCAAGCGTTCAACAACAGCAGTAACGGTCGAATCCGATAGGAGACTCAGTAGGCTCCGGTCGGGGTCTCTGCTGGGATGAGTGGGAGTGCCGAACGCAAGGCACCTCCCGATAATGACTTGTGCTACCGAGCCACCCCGGGAGGGAGCCATGCGTCCCAGCCATTATACCCTGACCCCCGCACACGTCCGCGCCCACGCTCAGTCCGTCTGCCCGAAGCACCTGCGCCTGCAAGGCCACGGTGCGCGGCTCCTGATCTCGCGAATCGACTCCTCCGGACCAGGCAGCACGGTCAGGGCAAGCTCGGCCCGGGGTGAAGCGGCGCGCCACCCCGGAGCCAGCGCGCGCTGGCCAGAGCGAACCTTTTCCTCGTCGCAGCCGTCTACACAAAGAGAACGTCATCATCCCCCTGCCCCGCGCCCACTCACCACGTCGGGGACGGCGCAGGCGCGGATCGGCTGACCAGTCACCGCGCACCGCCGAAACCGTCTCGGTGCGTGAATCGTCTCTGCGCAATTTGGGAGGCGCCGCGCCCGTTCCGCGCCCCTCCCTTCTTGCCGAGGGTTCATGAAGCGCGTTACCCGGAAAGAGTCGAAGTCGCTCCCCGCGGACAAACCTATGCCCAAGCTCACCGAGACGCACGGCCAGCCCAGCGCCGGCCCGAACAAGCTCAGTCAGCTGCTGCTCGATCCGAAGAAGACGGCCGAGGTGCGCGCGAAGACGCTCCTCGACGTGCTGTACAGCAACGAGGACCGGGCCGTGCAGCAGGCCGTCCTCACCGACCTGCTCCGCGCCGCCCACGCGAACACCGCCGACGAGGAAACCCTCAAACTGATGGAGATGTACGAGCAGGCGCTCGCCGAACTGGAGCAGGGTCCGGTCCGGCCCGCGACCTTCATAGCCGACGCTGACGTTGCTCTGCCCAGCCCGCGCCCGCGTGCCCACGTCGCCACGCCCGACGGCCAGGAGCGTTACCCGACCCTGCACACGCGCGTCGCCCCGCAAACGCTCCGCCCCGGCACGACCGTCTACCTCGACCCCAAGGGCGCCGTCGTCCTCGGCACCAGCCCGACGCCGTCGCGTGTCGGCCAGCAGGGCACGTTCCTGCGCCGCGTCGAGGGCACCGCCACGATCGAGGCGGCGCTGCAGAACGAGCGCCTGCTCCTGTACGCGGCCCAGCCGGTCCTCGACGCCCTGGCAGCGAAGCAACTGAAGCACGGCGACCGCATCCTGGTCTGCCCGCGTCGCCTGTTCGCCCTCACCGTCGTCCCGCTGGAGACGGATCAGCAGCACCGCTTCCTCGACCGGAACCGCGTCCCCGACGTCGTGGCCGAGCGCGACATCGGCCGGCCGCACTGGGTGCTCGAGCATCTGGTGCGCCGCACGCGCGTCCTGCTGTCCCGGCCGGACCTGCTCGACCGCTTCGACCTGCGGCCGCGCTTCGCGGTCCTGCTGACCGGCCCGAGCGGGTGCGGCAAGACGCTCACCATCCGCGCCTTCCTGCGCGAGTTCGACCGTCTGCTGGTCGAGCGCACCGGGCGGACGGACCTCGGCAGCCGCGTCATCCGCGTCAAGTTCGCCGAGCTGCTCTCCGAGTGGCTCGGCCGGTCCGACAAGAACATCGAGGAACTGTTCGCCGACGTGCAGGCGGTCGCGGCGAGGGAGGTTGAGACGGCGAAGGGGGAGAAGCTGCGACTGCCGGTGGTGCTGATTCTTGAGGAGGTCGAGGGCATCGCGCGGCGGCGCGGCGAGCACGAGGCGGCGGTGTACGACCGCATCCTCGCGACCTTGCTGCAGCGACTCGACGACCCGACCGACGATCTGGCGCGGGTGCCGCTGGTGATGATCTCGACGTCGAACCGGCCGGACCTGATCGACTCGGCGATGTGCCGCCGGCTCGGGCTGCAGGCGCGCTTCACCCGGCTGGACCGGGAGGGGCTCGCGGCGGTCCTGGACAAGAAACTGCGTCCGCACTACCCCTACGCGGCCGACGGCAAGCCGGAGAAGGCCCGCGCCGGGATCCGCGACGAGGTGGTTGCGTGGCTGTTCGATCCGACTGAGGAGAAGCACGGGGTGGCGGAGGTGGCGCTGCGCGACGGCAAGAAGGTCGTCAAGTACCGGCGCGACTTCCTGACCGGCGGGCTGATCGAGCAGGCGGTGTCGAGCGCCATCGACCAGGTGGTGTTTGCCGCCGAGCAGGCCGGCCCGGACGGAATCGGGCTGAGTGCCGCGGTCCTGATCGACGCCCTGCGCCGCCACATCGACGCGCTGGCGGACAATCTGACGACCTGCAACGCGGCGGATTATGTCGATCTGCCGGAGAACGCTCAGGTGACCGGCGTGCGGCGACTGCGCAGCCACAACGGGCTGCTCCCGCCGCTGCTGTCCGACCTGGAGTAACGACCCTGAACCCGGAACCGAAAGGAACCTACCCATGCACAACGAACAGGAACGGCCCGAGGGTTTCAACGGCGGCCCGACGGCATTGACGGACGGCTTCGCGGCGACGGTCCAGGCGAGCCCGGGCTGCGTCGAGGTGATCCACGGCGTCTACGCCCACAGCCTCCCACTCGGCGGCATGACCGTTGAGGAGGCGCGGCTGGAACTGGAGGAGCGTATGAACATCGACCCGGAGGCGACCGCCGTCGTGGACGGCGTCGAGGTCGAGGAGGACGCGGTCCTGCGCGAGGGGCACGTGCTGAACTTCGTCAAGCCCGCGGGCGAGAAGGGGTGAGTGGATTGAGCCACAGAGGAACGCAGATGAACACAGATAAAAACAGGAGATAAGGCCCTCTGTCTTCCTCTGTCTGATCTGTGTTTATCTGCGTTCCTCTGTGGCCGAAACCGAGAGCGCGAACATGGCCGACCAGCTGAGCATTCACAACGGCAAGGTGGTCGTCACCACCGAGGAGGGGCGGCGCCTGGAGAAGTCCGAGGCGCAGCTCATGGAGATGCTGCGGCGCGAGTTCGTCGCCCCGCTCGGCGAGCGCGCCCTGCCGGACGGCGTCAAGTTCTGCGAGTGGCGGCCGCCGCTGCTGGTCCTCGTCCACCAGCAGCCGCCGCACGTCCGCCAACTCCGCTGGATCGCGGACGACTCGCCGCAGGAGTACGGCCCTGGCACGACGTACCGCAAGGTGCGCCTGAGCATCCCCTACGCCATCACCTTCGCCGTCTACCACCAGCACGGCACCAGGCTGGTCCTGGGCGGCGCCAACGAGCTGTACTTCCGCAACGAGCCGCTGCGCGCCCGGGCGGACCGGCTGGGCTACCCGGCCCTGCTGAACATTTCGCGCATTCACACGCCGAAGCGCGAGCGGGCATGGATCTGCACCCAGTACCTGCACTACCCCGAAGGGTCCGACTGGAGCGGCCAGCTGCACGCGCTGCTGGACCACACCTGGAACGGCGGGTTCAACCTGTCGAGCGAGCACCACGAGGGCGCGTCATGGTACAGCGCCT
>JADLBT010000095.1 GCA_020847555.1 Gemmataceae bacterium | reverse complement strand
GTCGTGTTGTCGATCGATTTGAACGTGCCGGCCTGCGTCTTGGGATTGCCCGACGCGCGCGCGGTCAACTGGAAGCCCCAGCGGCGCATGGTCGGGTCGCTGACGGTGACGGTGAGCCGCTGAGTCGCGCCCGGGGTGTACGTCTGGCCGCCTCCGGCCGCGAACGCGACCGCCACGCTGCCGGAGCCGGCGGCCGTACCGGTATGGCAACCGGCGGCGGCGCAGGTCTGTTCGCTCGGAACGCCTGCCTTGCCCGGATCGGGCCCGTCGTTATAGGCGTGGATCAGGACCGGAACCACGCTGAAGATCACCGCAGTCTTGGCCCAGACGATTTTTCGTTGACTTGTCATAGCACCCGTTGCATCCCCGTTTGTAGCAAGCTTACCCGAAAGGGATGCCGGAATCGCCGTTGGGACGCAGGTTTTACCAAATAATCACAACTCGCCAACAAGCGCGAGTTTCAGCGACTTACGCGCGACGGTGCTGATGGGAATTGCATCGAAAGCGGCGGGGGCGAGCCAGCGGAAGGGCGGGCGGGAGGTCCAGCCTCGGGGGAGTTCCGCGCGGCGGACGGAGACGGTGAACCGGTGTCGGGTGATGGTGTGGCGCACGCTTCCGAGCGGCTCCCCGGCGGCGGCTTCGGGAAGGTCGGCGGGCGCGGGCAGTTCCCAGAAGCCCGCGAGTCGGCGGCCCTCGCCGTCCCGCTGCCGGAGCAGGACGCGGCCGCGGCGCTCCACCACCAGCACTTCGGTCTCGATGGCGACCGGGCGGGCCGCGCGCAGCTTGACCGGAAGCTGCCCGGCGGTTCCGGCGGCGCGCGCGGCGCACAGATCGCGCAGGGGGCAGAGCGGGCATTGCGGGTTGCGGGGCAGGCAGACGGTCGCGCCGAGTTCCATGAGCGCCTGGTTGAATTCGGCGGGACGGCGCGGGTCGAGCCAGCTTTGGGCGAGGGCGCGAAAACGCTCGCGGGCGGCCGGGGAGGCGATGTCGGAGGGGTCGTTGGCGACCCGCGAGGCCACCCGCAGCACGTTCCCGTCGAGCACCGCGTGGGGGAGTCCGAACGCGATGCTGGCGATGGCCGCCGCCGTGTAGCCGCCGATGCCGGGGAGCGCGCGCAGGCCGTCCAGGGTGCGGGGAAAGCCGCCCGCTTCGACCACGCGCTGCGCCGCCGCCCGCAGGTTGCGCGCGCGCGAGTAGTAGCCGAGCCCGGCCCACAGCGCGAGCACGTCCTGCCCGGGCGCGGCGGCCAGCGCCTCGACCGTCGGGAAGCGGGCGAGGAAGCGCTCGTAGTAGGGGATGGCGGTCTGGGCGCGGGTCTGCTGCAACATGATCTCGGAGACCCAGACGCGGTAGGGGTCGGCGGTGCGCCGCCAGGGAAGGTCGCGATGCCCGCGGCGGTACCAGGCGCCGAGGGCGCGGGCGACCGGACTCACTCGATGACGCCGAGCCACTCGGCGAGGATGCGGAACTCGTCCGGCTGCGGGCTCCAGGGCTCGAAGTCGGGATTCTGGGGAACGAAGGTGATGGAGCCGTGCTCCCACTGGTCTTCGCCGCGGGCGATTTTGCGGCTCTGGTAGCGCTTGACGGAGTAGCGCTGCGCCTCGTCGGAGACGCCGAAGCGCTCGATGAGCACGACCTTGCCCTGGCGCGAGCCCTGCAGGTCGGAGCTGAAGAGGTTGAGGCTGCCGTCGGGGATCAGGGGCTCCATCGAGGGGCCGTCCACCACCGCCGCGAAGAGGCGGTCGGAGGGCCTGCGCCAGGCGGGGAGGGGGACCAGGTCCGATTCCTCGGGCGCGATTTCGTCGCTCAGGTATCCGGCGGCGGCGCGCAGGGTGTAGAGCGGGACGTGGGTGCGGTACCGCTCGACCGCGACCGGCTCCACCTGCTCGCGGAAGAGCCGGTCGAGGACGCGGGTGAAGGAATCGACTTCGACGCTGTGGCGTTCGCCGACGCGGAGGACGTTCGAGAGACAGTCCTCCAGGCGGCGGAGGTATTCCTCCGCGCCGTACTCGCGGACTCGGTCTTCGACGTCGCGCGCGAGATCGTCCCAGAACTCGGTGTCCTCGTCGAGGTCGTCGAAGCGGGAGCGCAGCCGGAAGTATCCCTTATCCGTCGCAGGGTCTACGAGGAGTACGCCGGCGGCGTGCTCCGGCAGGCCCGGCAGGCAGGCCTGCAGGACCACGTACACACCCTGACGGCGAGCGGCGATCGGGATGGCGCCGGCCGGCATCTGTTTCAGAGTCAATCCTATCTGTTTTTCTTATCGTTTGCAGAAGGGAGAGATTGAGCTCAGGGCTGCGTGGAAGGCGGGGCGACGGAGGCGGCGGGGCCTATGGCCTGCGAGTAATACCCCTTGCGTGCGCGGATGCGGATATTCTGCGTGGCGAGCGAGGGCACCTCCACCTTGATGTTGCGGAACTGCCTCGGCTTGGAATCGGGGGGTATGTCCGGGATGTAGCGGAGGATGTCCTGGGTAGTGACTTCGCCGGCGATGGCGGTGACCGCCGTGATGATGCCTTTGGAAATTTCGGCCGCGTAGCCGCCGGTTCCGACCTTGTAGGCGTAGTTGCCTTCGTCGGAGGGCGTGGAGAGATAGCCGGAGACGTCCTTGTAGAGGGAGTTGAGGGGGTACTCGACGCGCCCGCCGGTATCCTGCGCCAGCCGTTCCAGCACTTTTTCGCCGTCGCTGTTGAAGCCGTAGGCGATGGTGCTCATCGCATAAACGGTGACCAGGTTGCGCTGAGCCAGCTCGGCCACTTCCTCGAGCGACTTCTTGCTGGCGTTGTCGTGCCCGTCGCCGATGACGATGAGAATGCGGCGCGGCTCGTAGGGCTCGCCCTTGACCAGCTCGCGGGTGGTGCAGGCCATGTAGATGGCGTCGTAGAGCGCCGCGCCGCCGCCCGGTTTGGCCTTGCGGATCTTATCCGCGATCTTGTCGCTGTCCCAGGTGGTGTTGACCATCAGCTCGGCTTCGTTGGAGTAGCCGATCAGGTAGCCGCTGAACTTCTTGTCGCCGGGCAGCAGGCCCCAGACGAGTTCGAGGATGGCGTCCTGGTAGTTCTTCCAATGCAGGCGGGTGGAGTTGCTGAGGTCCACCAGGAAGCCCACCACGACCGGCTGTTTCTGGTCCCGGCTGAAGAAGCGGATAGCCTGTTCCTTGCCCTCGTCGAGGATGCGGAAGTCGTTCTTATCGAGGTTGGAGACGAAGCGGCCCTTGTCGTCGGTGACGGTGACCGGGACGATGACCTCGTTGACCTGGACCTGGATGCGGGTCTGCGGCTGGTCCTGCG
>JADLBT010000094.1 GCA_020847555.1 Gemmataceae bacterium | reverse complement strand
TCCGCTCGCCATCCCCATCCGTACTCGGGCCGTCACGTCGGGGGCTCCCGCTCCGCGCCGTCGAGACGCCACGCCCAGCCCTTCATCTGCTCCAGAAGAACGGCGTGGGTCAGGTTGAACTGCAGCGGCGTGACCGTGACGTAGCCTTCCCCCAGCGCGGTGACGTCGGTGTCGGGATGGGGGGACGGACAGGAGAAGTCGGGATTGCTCCAGAAGTAGACGCGGCCGCGCGGGTCGATGCGGCGGTCGAACGTCTCGCGGTACGGGGCGATGTTCTGCGAGGCGCTGCGGATCCCGCGGATGGAACCCTTGTCGAAGCTCGGGATGTTGACGTTGAACAGCGACCCGCCCGGCGGCCGCTGGTCGAGAATCTGCTCGATGACGCGGCGGGCGAGGCCGGCGGCACGCGGGAAGTCGAGCGGCTTGGGCTTGGTGTATTCGAGCGAGACGGCGACGCTCGTGCAGTGGAAGAACGACCCCTCGACGGCGGCCGCGACCGTCCCGGAGTAGAGGACGTTGATGCCCGCGTTCGACCCGGCGTTGAGGCCGCTGACGATCAGGTCGGGCGGGTCGCGCAGCAGTTCCAGCAGGGCGAGCTTGACGCAGTCGGCCGGCCGCCCCTCGACCGCCCACCCCATCGGCTGGTTCTGCTCGTCCAGCACTTCCTGTACCAGCAGGGGCGTCAGCAGCGTGATCGAGTGGCCGACGGCGCTCTGTTCGCCGACCGGGGCCACCACTGTCACGTCGCCGAGCTTCTGTAACTCTTTCCGCAGCGCCCGCAGGCCGGGGGCGTAGACGCCGTCGTCGTTCGTCAACAGGATCCGCACTACACGCTCCTTCAGCAAGTGCCACAGAGGAGAATCGCCACAGCTAAACACAGCTGAACACGGCTCAGCCGCTCTGCCTGGGTGCAGCGCAATCTGTGTTCAGCTGTGGCGGATTCTTCCTGCGCTTCGTCCTTCATCCCTCTTCCAGCCGCTTGCGGCGGAGGATCTTGTGGTAGTGCTGCGCGAATCGGTGCGCCTCGTCGCGCACGTACTGGAGCAGCCGCAGCGCCGCCGAGTGCCGGCTCAGGCGCAGCGGCTCCGTCTCGCCCGGCCGGTAGATCTCCTCCGCGCGCTTGGCGAGCGAGATCAGGCACGGCGGTTCGACCCCGAGCAGCTGGAATGCATCCAGGGCCGCGTGCAGCTGGCCCTTGCCGCCGTCGATCAGCAGCACGTCGGGGAAGACCTGCTCGGACTCGCCCAGCGTGTCGGCCGGGCCGCGCGACCGCTCCCGGCGGAAGCGGCGCGTCACGACCTCGCGGATCGAGGCGAAATCATCCACGCCCTGCACCGACTTGATTCGGTAGCGGCGGTAGCCCGGCTTGAACGGCAGCCCGTCCACGAACGATACCAGCGACGCCACCATGTCATCGCCGCTCAGGTGGGCGATGTCCACGCCCTCGATCGCCCGCGGCGTCGCGCGTAGCCCCAGCACCTTGCGCAGCCCGACGAGGCCCTTCTTCGGCTCGATCGGGAACACCTCTGGCTGCACGTCCTTATCGACCTCACCGCGCAGGCTCAGCCGCTGCAGGGCGGTCATTTCGTCGCGCAGCCGGGCCGCCCGCTCGAACTGCAGGGCCGCCGCCGCCTCCTTCATCTGCTGTTCCATCTCGGCGATCAACTTGCCCTTCTTCCCCTCCAGCACCAAACGCAGCGCCCGAACCTGCCGCCGGTACTCCTCCCTGGTGACGCGGAAGTTGCACGGCGCCGTACACTGCCGGATGCTGTGCAGAATGCACGGCCGGAACCAGCGCCAGCGCTCGTCGTTCGCGTTGATGTCGAGGCTGCAGGTGCGGAACTGAAAGATGCGCTGGAGCACCTGGATGGCCGCCCGGAGGCTCTTGGCGCTGGTGAACGGGCCGTAGAGCTTCACCCCACGGCGGCGCGGTGAGCGCGTGAACTCGACGCGCGGGAAGTCCTCCCGCACCCGGATTTGCAGGTACGGGAACGTCTTGTCGTCCTTCAGGTCGATGTTGAAGCGCGGCTGGATGTCCTTGATGAGCCGAGCCTCCAGAAGCAGCGCGTCCACCTCGGTGTCGGCCGGGATGAAGTCGATGTCGGTGATCGCGGTGACGAGGTCGCGCGTGCGGTGATCCTCGGCGGCCGCCTTCGTGAAGTAGGTAGCGGCGCGGCTGCGCAGGTTCTTCGCCTTGCCGACGTAGGCGACGCGCCCTTGCGCGTCCTTCATCAGGTACACGCCCGGGGTGGTCGGGAACGCCTTGACCTTCTCAGCCGGGGAGGCGGCTTCAGCGGCAGGCGCGTCGGGCGAAGTGGCGCCGTTCACTTCCTGCGGCGGGATAGTGCTGGACATGGGACACCCTGGAAGAACCTCTCCCCTCGCTACGGCCGGACATCCTTCTGCTCTTCACGCGAGGACGGAGACAGGCCGTCGCGCGTCAGGTCGTCATCCTGTTCACTCGCGGAACGGCGTGGAGACACCTCGGTGCCAACCTGGCACCCTCCGGTCCCTCAGCCTCCTCCCTTTGCCCGAAAGGCGATCAGCGCCCAGAGGGATGCGAAGGCGATGAAGATCAGCGTCGGGACGATCCAGTCCAGGTTCATGATGGTTCGTTTCAAGTGAGGTTCTCGTTGAAGGCCATCGGCGCCACGTTGCCGTGCCGGGCGGAACATCCCTCATTATACAACGATCCATCCCGACCCGTGCGCCGGCCGCGGGGGAACTCCGCTTGACCCGTCGGCGCGGGGCGGGTTATAAGCGGCCAGCTTCGCGCTACCCCTGCGGTGGGCCTGCCCAGCGCCCGCGCGAAGCCCATTCGGCGCCGCCAGCGCTGCCCATCCCGCCCCGGGCCGGGGCGCCTGACTCTGGAGGGGCCATGCACGCACGGACCGCACTCGTGACCGGCATCACGGGGCAGGACGGCAGTTACCTCGCCGAACTGCTCCTGGACAAGGGGTATCGCGTTTGCGGCCTCGTCCGCCCCGGCACCTCAGGCGCGTCGCGCCGGCAGGCACTTTCCGCCCAGATCGAGCTGTTCGCCGTCGAGTTGCTGGACCGGGCGGGTCTGGTGGATGTTCTCGAGCGCGTCCGGCCCGACGAGATCTACAATCTGGCGGCGATGACGTTCGTGCCAACGAGCCGGGAGCGGCCGACCGAGGTGATCGAGTTCACCACTCTCGCGGTGACGCGCCTGCTCGACGCGGTGCGACAGACCTGTCCGGACGCCCGGTTTTTCCAGGCCGGCAGCAGCGAGATGTTCGGCGGCCCGGCCGAGAGCCCGCAGCGCGAGACCACTCCCTTCCACCCGCGCAACCCCTACGGCGCCGCCAAGGTCTGCGCCCACCACGTAACGGCCGGATACCGCGAGAGCTTCGGTCTGTTCGCCTGTTCCGGCATTCTGTTCAACCACGAGTCGCCGCGGCGCCCGCCGGAATTCGTCACGCGCAAGATCACCCGGACGGCGGCCCAGATCAGATATGGGCTGGCGACGGAGCTGCGACTGGGCAACCTGGAGGCACGGCGGGACTGGGGCCACGCGGGCGATTTCGTCCGGGCCATGTGGCTGACGCTCCAGCAGGACGAGCCGGACGACTATGTGATCGGGACCGGGGCGACGCACGCGGTCCGGGAGTTCGTTGAGATCGCGTTCGACCACGCTGGCCTCGACTGGCGCAACCACGTCGTCGTCGATCCCCAGTTCTACCGCCCGGCCGAGGCGGTCCCGCTGGTGGCGGACGCCTCGAAGGCGCGGCAACGCCTGGGGTGGACCCCTCAGATCGCCTTCCCGGAACTGGTGCGCTCGATGGCCGAGGCGGACCTGGCCGCGCTCCGCGCGCAGCAGGCTCCCACTCGCCGGACCGGGTGACAGCCGACCGTCACTTCGCGATCCCTTCCGATCATTTCCTCGAACGGAACCGAGGCATGAACGAAACCACTACGCGGGCCGAGCTGGTCCCGGCGGCCGGGCTCGAACCCGGCGGCGGGCTGGATCTGGAGAAACTCCAGGCCCAGATCCGGGCCGCCGCGGCCCGCCGTCGGGAGGCGGCCCCGGTGCTCGTGTTCCCCGCGATCGACTGGGAACTGCTGGCCGCGAGCCTGGCGCGCGTCGAGCGCCACGCTGACATCGCGGCCGGCGGAGCCCCGGACCTGCCGCGTTTCCGCGGGCCGCTGCGGCGCGTCGGCCGGCTCATCGGCCGGGTCGTGCTGTTCCTGGCGCGGTTTCTGACCAGCCGGCAGCGCGAGTACAACCACGCCGCCCTCAGCACCCTGCGGAATCTGCAGCGCGCCGTCATCCGGCTGGAGGAGGGGCAGCGCGCGGGCCTGCGCCGGCTGCGCGAGGAGATGCGGGAGGAACTGGAGCGGAAACTGGGCGAGGCCGGCCGCAGGGCCGCGTGAGGTGCCGCGCGCCGCTTGCGGGGCGAGTCGGCCGCACCCCGGTCCGGGAGGGAGCATGAGCCGCGTCGGGCTGATCGTCCCGTGCTGCATCGAGGCGGACGCCGTCAGTAACGACGTCCTCGGGATGTACCGCGCCCTGGTCCGGCGGGGCCACGATGTGGCCGTTTTCGCCGCCCACGGGAACGTGACCGAGGTTCCGACCCACCCGCTATTCGCCGCCCGCCGGCTGCTGCAGGATCCGGCTGCGGTCGCGATCTACCACCTCTCGACCGGGTGGCGCGAGGGCGCCGCCCTGATGGCCGGGGCGCGTTGCCGGCGCGTCCTGAAGTATCACAACGTCACCCCCGCCGAGTTCTTCGAGGGCATCGATCAGGAGTATGTGCTGACGTGCCGGCTCGGCCGCGACGACCTGCGGACCATCGCCCGCGCCGGGTGGGACCGCTACCTGGCCGACTCCGAGTTCAACCTGGAGGAACTGTTCGCCTGCGGTGCCGCGTGCGGGCGCGGCGCGGTCGTCCCACCCTTCCACCACATCCACCACCTGCTCGACGTCGCGCCCGATCCGGCCGTGGTCCGGGCCTGCGCCGACGGCAAGGTGAACGTGCTGGTCGTCGGCCGGCTGGCGCCCAACAAGGGCCACCCCGCCCTGCTGCAGGCGTTCGCCCTGTACCACCGGCACATCAACCCGGCCAGCAGGCTCGTGATTGTCGGCAGGGCGGACGAGCGGCTCGCGGTGTATCGCGATGGGCTGCGGGCGTGGGCGGCGGGGCTCGGTTTGGGCGACGCGGTTGTATTCGCGGGCGGGGTGTCGCCGGCCGCCCTGCGCGCCTACTACGAGAGCGCCCACACCTTTGCCATCACCAGCGAACACGAGGGCTTCTGCGTCCCGCTGGTGGAGGCGATGGCGCTGTCGGTCCCGGTGATCGCGCTGGGGAGGGCCGCGGTTCCGGCGACGGTCGGAGACGCGGGCCTCGTATGGGACGAGTGCGACCCGGGCATCCTCGCCGAGTCGATCCACCGTGTCGCGACTGACGGCGCGGTGGCGGCGGCGCTCGGCGCGCGGGGCCGGCGCCGCTATCTACAGCGCTTCACGAACGAGCAGATCGAGCGGAAGCTGCTGGCCGCCCTCGATGGGTTGTTCTAGCTCGCCGTCCGACCAACCCGGAGCGCCCGCGACGGGCGCTGTGGAGCGCCCGGCGCGGGCGCTCTGGGTTGGTCCGCCCGCCGAGAGCCGCGCTCCCTCGGCCGGCAAGCTAGCGACAATCTCCATCTCCTCGCCCGACTCGACGACCTCCACGTTGACGAAACCACAACGGCCCAGCAGGGCGGCCATCTGCCCCGGAGTGTGCAGCGCCAGCGGTCCGCCGCCCTGCCGGTCCCACGCCCGCGCCACCGCGCCGAGGAACTCCGGCGTTTGTAACGTGCCGTCGCGGAGTTGCCGCACCGGCTTCTCCCAGTTGGGGCAGACGAGGCGGAGCGTCCCGCCCGGGCGGAGCAGATCCTTCCAGTACGGAAGGATGGCTGCCGCGAGATGGTCCGGGTGGAAGCGGTCCGCCAGGTGCGAACACGAAAGCTCGGCCAGCGAGCCCGGCGCGAACGGCAGTCGATCGACCTCCGCGACCACGTCGATTTCCAGCCCCGGCCGCACATCGACGTTGATATAGTCCGGACGCGGCCCGCCCGCCCCGACGAGGTGAATCCGGACCGCCTCACCCATGCGCCCCACGCGCGCGCGGTACATCTCCAGATTCACCACGCGCGGCAGCGGAAGCGGCTCGCCGTCGGACAGGACCGATTCCGGAGCACGGCCGGTGCGCACGCCCTCCAGCGAGCGGGCCAGTTCCTTCTGCCCTTCCGCCAGGGCGCCGTAGAACTCCGCGTAACGGTACTTCAGTTGCCTCACCTCCTGCTGGACGAGCAGGGCATCATCGCGGCCGGCGGCGATGACGGCGCGCAGTGTCTCGCCCACCTTCTGCTCCATCCGCTCCATCTCGCGGAGGAACGCCTCGACGCGCTCTCTGACCTGGCGCTGCAACATCTCGTGCGCCTCGGTCTGCAGGCGGAACTGTTCCTGCACGTTCGCGAAAGCGTCGAACAGCTTCTGGAAGTTCCACGGCAGCAGGACGGCCCGTTTGAGGTAGCGCACCACGTTTTTCGGGGACGCGGCGGCGCGCAGCATCCGCACGACGCGCCCGAGCCGCCCGCGGGGATTCTCGAAAGACACGACCGCACCTCCTTCCGCGCCGCCCCGGCCGAGCAGGACGCGGGCGGCTTTCCTGAGGATCCGCCGCAGCCCGCGCGCCTGGTCGCGCCCGGGGGCCAGGGCTTCGAGCCAGGCGAGCGACCGGCCGGGGCGCCGGGCCTCCGCCGATTCCGCGAGGCAGCGGAGCACGTGATCGCGCGCGGCGCCGCCCTGGAGCAGGGCGAGGTAGTGCGCCTGCCCGGTCGGGTCGGGGTCGCGGCCCAGCAGCAGGTTGTAGACGCCGGCCAGGAACGCCTCGGCTGGCTGGTGCCACACCCGGCGCAGCACGGCCAGCTGATCCACCGGGTAACGCGACGGGTCGAGCAGCGCCCCCGCGGCGCGCCCGGCCGCTTCCGGTCGCAGGCCCGCTGTCTCGACGATCACCTCGGCCAGGCCCGCCGCCGGGTCGGCCGCAGGACACCCCCTCTCCGCATGCCACCGGCTGACCTGGCGGTAGTAGCGCACCGTGTTCGCGACGACCACCGGCAAGGCGAACGCCTCCTCGAAGCGCACCCGCGAGCGCTCGCCGAAGCGGCGGCGCAGCCCGGCGTCCGCGATCAGCCGGCCGAGGCAGTCGGCCAGCGCGTCCACGTCGTCAGGTTTCGCGAGGAGGCCGTTGCCGCCCTCCTCGACGATCGCGCACATCCCGCCGACCGCGCAGCCGACGACCGGCTTGCCGAACGCCATGCCCTCGACCAGCACCAGGCCGAATGATTCGTACCGGCTCGGCAGGCAGACGATGTCGGCGTCCGCGTAGTGGCGGTACAACTCGTCCTCGCTGACCGGGCCGGTGAAGGTGACGCGCCCCGCGACCGCCGGGTCGGCGCCGTGGGTGCGGTCGAACTGCGCCCGGTAGGTGGCGCCCGTCTCGGTGTTCGGGGTGTCCTTGCCCGCGAGCACGAACTCGGCCTGCGGATACTGGCGGACGAGGCGCACCGCGGCTTCGAGCAGGACATCGACGCCCTTGCGCCGCTCCAGCCGACCGACGAAGAGGACGCGCACCTTGCCGTCGATGCCGCGGCGGCGCGGGTACTCGGCGTGCCGGTCGCGCACGCCCAGCGGCAGCACCTCCGCCCGCCCCTGCGCCCCGTAATCGCCGCGCACCTTCTCCAGGATGGCGCCGCTGATCGGGTGCAGGTACTGGGCGCGGGTGGCGAGCGCCCGCTCCAGCGCGATCACCTGCTTGACGCTCGCGTCCCCCTGCCACGACGGGTGCAGCGACGCGACCGTGTGCATCGACGTCATCAGCGTCAGCACGGTCGGGAAGCGGTCGTCGAGCGAACACGGCAGACCCTCGCACGCCCACAGCGGCGCGGAGATCACGTCGATCGGCCCGCCGCCGTGGATGCGGCAGACCTCGTGGTAGACCGTGGCGGAATGGGCGAGGTTGCCGGCGAGCGGGCTGCCGTCCAGCTCGGGAACGTAGCGCTCCGGGGCGGCGAGGCGGTGCAGCCACACGCCCTCCTCGAAATCGACCCGGTTGACGTCCGGCGAGCGCGTGACAACGTGGACCTCGTGCCCCAGCGCCGCGAAGCCTTCTGCCAGATCGCAGGTGAACCGGCCGATGCCGCCGAAGTCGCCCGGCGGATACTCCTGGGAGACAAAGCAGACCTTCAATTGCCCGCCCTCAGGCCGGAGGGTGCGATACAGGCGGAAGCGCTCGGGGTCGGGCGGAGCGAATTCGCGGTGGAGACGCTTGCCGGCGATGCCCCTGGCGACGCCGGTCTCGTACCCCTGCTCGACGCGCCGCTCGAAGTGGTCGCGCTGCTCGGCGGTGAACTTCCCCTCGGCAAAGTGCGACCGCGCCACCACCTTCACACCGTCGGCGAAGACGCGCAGGATGCGGCCGAGTTCCTCCAGCGGGAGGCGGTCGCGGTTGTTGAGGATCGCGAGGTAGCAGTGGTTCTTGACGTTCGGGAACGGGTCGAAGACGACCTTCTTGCTGTTGCGCAGGTGGCTGGCGAGGTACTTGTGATGGACCGCGGCGCCGGCCAGCGGGCGCAGGACGTGCCCCAGGTCGATGACCCGGCGGCACACGTCCACCTCGTCCATGTAATACTCGATCTCCTCGTCGAACCCGCCGATCGCGACGAGGCACCGGCGCAGGAAGCTGCAATTCGTGCCCTGGAGGTAGACGAACGGGTTGGCGCCGGGCGCGGTGAAGGCATCAAAGGGCGGCTCCACGTCGAAGCGCGTGTTGCCGAGGCGATCGCAAACGGAGTAGCGATACTGGTAGTTGAACCCGGTGTGGTCGTAGGTCACCCCGCCGGCGCCGCCGACGCGCGCGGTGTCGTAGGCGGCGACGAGTTCCGCGAGCCACGTCGGCTCCGGCAAGGCGTCGTCGTCGATGAACGCGACGACCTCCCCGGCCGCCTCGTCGATGCCGACGTTGCGCGACTTCGAGAGGTGGACCTCGGGGCAGCGGACGACGCGGGCGTCCTCGAACTCGGCGAGCACCTCGGCCGTGCTGTCGGTGGACGGGCCGTTGACGACGACGACCTCGAAGGCGCCGTGCGTCTGGTAGCGCAGGGCGCGGAGGGTCTGCCGCAGGCTCGGGCCGCGGTTGTAGGTGTTGATGACGACGCTGACGCGCCGCTCGGCGGCGCCTTGCTCCTCTGCCACGTCCGGCCCCCCTGTCTTGCTCCCCTCTCCCACAAGGGGAGAGGAGAGGAAGAGCCCTCTCACCCCCGGCCCCTCTCCCACCAGGGGAGAGGGGAGGAGTTCGTTACACGAAGGCGTGATACACGACGCGGTGGAACGGCCGGTTGCCGCGCCGGACCATGTTGAAGACGCACACCCGCTCGACCTTCCGGAACCCGACCTCGCGCAGCATCGCCTCGACGCACGCCAGGTTCGGCCCCCAGAAGTTGCTCGCGTCGTTGTTCAGCGACTCGCCCGGGTAGAACACCGCCGCCGGCTTCGGGTAGTCGAGGGCATCGACCTCCGTTTCGAGAATCACCTGCCCGCGGCACACCGAGCGGACCATGCGCAGGTAGCGGATCATGTCCGGCGCGTGATAAAGCACGCCCAGGAATAACACCAGATCGTGCGTGCCGACGCGCTCCGGGCCGATCTCCTCGACCGGGATGAGCACCTCCTCGACCTTCGACCCGAGGGCCGCCTTCGCGGTGTCGAACCCCTCCTTCGTCGCCATCCCGCCATACGTCCAGCAGAAATGGTCAGCGGCCACGACCCGCTTCGCCCCGCGACGTTCGCACTCGAACGAGAAGAACCCGTCGTACGCGCCGATGTCGAGGACGCTCAGGCCGTCGAGCCGCTCGGGCAGGCCGAGATAGCCGACCTTCGCCGCCGAGTGGTCGCACCCGCGCGTGACGATGCCGTCGCCCAGGTCGATCGTGTGGAACCACTCGCGGGCGCCGACCTTCTGCCGCAACCGCTCCGTTTCCTCCGGAGTCCGCTCGGGAATGACCCGCCCCTCGGAGTGGCGTTCGTTGGTCGCGGGCGGCGCGCCGTCGCGCTGGTAGGCGGTCGCCTGGTAGAAGATGACCTGATTACCGCAGCTGCGCGGGTCGCGGTTGCGACTGCCGGCGATGCATAGCTCGTGGCGGCCCGGCGCCAGCCCGTCGATCAGGACGCGCTTGAAGCATCCGCCGGGGTTGTACAGATTCACCGTGCGGCGCACCCCGCCGACATCGATGACCGCCTCCCCACCCCACGGGTTGGACCAGAAGTGCAGCATCACGGCGCGGCCCTCGACCGGCAGCGTCAGCCACGCCTCCTCACCGCCGGTGCTGAGCCGGCCGGTGAGCGTGCGGTGCAGCCCGGTCACTTCCCACGGCCCGCCGTTGTACCGGACGTGCAGCGAGTCGTGCGGGAAGCGGCGCTGGCGGTAGCATCCACCGCGCCGGTAATCGTCGCGCCGGCGGGCGAGCAGGACGATCCCGCGTGCCTTCTCCGGTTGCTCCGCGAACTGGGCCGCCCACGCTTCTGCGGCGGCTGCGTCCGTCAGCGCGGGGACGGTTTCGCCCACCGGCCCGCCGTAGCCGTATGCCTGGACCACCTCGAAGCGCGTCCCGAGCAGACGCAGCAACTCCGAGCAGGTCAGCGTCCCCAGGTGGTCGGGGCTATCGCCGGAGACGCCGGGCAGCGGAGCGACGGCGGTTGGCGCGGGGCCGACCAGCCGCCGTTTGACGAACCGGGCGAGCCGGCGCAGCGGTGGCGTCGCGCGCACCATCTGACCCAGGTGCAGGATCGCCTTGCGTGCCGTGAAGCGCGCCATCAGTCCGCGACGCGGCTCCGGCGCAATCGGCGCCGTCAGCGGCGCCGGCTCGACGGTGAAGGTACAGGGCGCCTCGGGCGCAGCCTGGGCGGTCGTGAGCACCAGAAGCCCGCCCGGCTTCAGGATGCGGTGAAACTCCTCCAGTAGCGCATCGACGTTCTCGACTCGCTCGACGCTGTCACAGGCGTGGACCACGTCGGCGCTGCCGTCCGGCAGGTCGATGCGGTCGCCGCGTGAGGTGAGGTATGTGCAGTTCTGGCCGTAGGGAAAACCGCCGCCCGCAGACACCGCCGCCGACGCCTTGATTGCCTCGATGGAGAAGTCGATACCGATCGCGCGGGTACACCTCTGCAGAGCGGGGAAGCCGTGGCCGAACCCCAACCCGCCGACCCCGAAGTCCACACACACCTTGCCGGTAAGGTCGCCCAGCGGCAGTGTGCCGAGGAGATGGGCGCGGCGGCGGTACGCGGCCTGTACGACGAGAGGGGCGCGGCCGAGGCGGGCAGCGAGCGGTTCGCCGGCCTCGGCCCGGAAGCCTTGCTCGTAGGACTCGATCAGCGGGTCGCGCCCGTCGTGGGCGAGGGCATCGATCACGGCCGGGCCGCCCGTGGCGCGGGCGCGTTCCACTGCCGACATGGGATACCTCCTTGTTTCCGCGGCCGGGGCAACTTCGCTGCGCAATCCAGCGCGGCGGCACTTTAGCATCGGGGACGGTTTTTCACAACGCGAAGTAAGGGGGGAGGCCGGGCAAGCTGGGCAGGTTAGCGTAACACCCTCGTTCCGACACCGGGCGCGCGGGGCGAGCCACGACTTCGCATTGCTTGATTTATCGGAGGAATGGAGCGCGCGCTTGAGGGCCGGGCGGGCATGCCGATGAACTTCCGTGAACAGGGTCGCGACCAGACGCGAGCGCTCGGCTCTTCAAGTTCCGGAAGTTCAGTTCCGGACCCAGGGCCTGCGCTCCACAGACCGCCTACATTCTTCGCAGCCGGTTGATTGGGTCAAGGGTGGGGTCGTATGATTCTCCCGGAACATCTCGGTTCATGGAGAAGAACGATGGCCCCTCTTTCCCCGTCCACTCCAGAACGCCGCCCTGATCTATCCATTCCCCAGTACTTTGCCCAATTCAAGGACCCACGCCGCGTTCAACGGCGGTTACACCTGTTGCAGAACCTTACTGTCATCGCGCTGGGTGCAGTCATCGCCGGGGCGCAGAACTGGCAACAGATCGAGACCTTTGGCCGCAAACGCCGGGACGGGCTGCGCCGCTTCGTGGAGTTGCCCAACGGCATTCCATCGCACGACACGTTTGCGCGAGTCTGCAACCGCCTCAAGCCCCAGGCGTTCCAGGCCTGCTTCCGGGAGTGAGTGGAGGCGCTCACCGCCGCTTTGCGCATCCAGCACATGGCCATCGACGGCAAGACGCTGCGCGGCTCCGGCTCGGCCAAACTGGGGCCGCTGCATCTGGTGAGCGCCTGGGCCACGGCGCAGCACCTGTCCCTGGGGCCGGTGGCGGTGGACGCGAAGTCCAACGAAATCACAGCCATCCCGGCTCTCCTCGAACTGCTGGACCTGAGCGGCGTGTTCGGCCGGAGGATCGCCTTGACATTCGCAGCATCTTGTGTACCGTGCCGGCCTTCACAAGTCGGAGGGTTCGGCATGAGATCGGTTCTCGTCTTCAGTCTTCTCCTGCTGCTGGCTGGTGCGACTCAGGCCAAGGGGCTACGATTCCGCGTTGTGGACGCCAGTTCCGGAGCACCGATCGCCGGGGCCACGATCGAGCGCTGGGCCAGCCAGTGGCAGCCCCGCATTCTGCTCCCGCCGGGCAAGTTCTGGTTCCCTGCGGGCAAGCTCACGACTGATGCGGAAGGCTTTGCCTTCCTTGAGGTGGTCGCCCGAGACGATTGGTACGCTATCAAGGCGGGAGGGTATGAGGAGGGATCGGTCGCGCGAAGCTGGTTCAAGTTCCAGTTCACCGCTCGGGCCGGAGGTTCACCCCGCGACATGGTAGAGCAGTCCGGTGCGCTGGTCGTGCCCTTACGACCGGGCACTTCCAAAGAGAAGGATCGGCAGGCGGAGTAAAGCTCAGTAGATTCCGGTTCCGAGGTCCGATGTTGAGTGGCATAAGTTGGCCCCAGACCGAGTGTTGTGCCTGGAGTTCCTCATGCAGGCCGAGCCACTCCTCCGCCTAGTGCTGCAGCCACAGCAGCATGCCGCGGAAGGTCAGCTGTCCCAGGTCGATCCTCCGGCCGCCTCGGCGCGGCTGGGACAGGGCTTGCCAGTGCAGCCACGCCCACACGTTGCGCAGGATCAACGCCACCCCCACGTACAGCAGCCGCAGCAGCGGGTCGCGCGTGCTGGTCCGGATGCGGGCCTGTTCCATCTGCC
>JADLBT010000093.1 GCA_020847555.1 Gemmataceae bacterium | reverse complement strand
GGCGCGCTGGCGGGATTCGAGCAGGTGCTGTGGCTGACGCTGGACCCGCTGTCGATCGGCGGCCTCCCTGACCCGGAGACCGGCCAGCCGCGCTGGCGGGTGCGGGGCGCGCCGTCGGGGCGGCGCTGGCGCTCGGTCCGGACGCCGCTGGGGCCGGGTGGCACCGGCGTCGACCTCACCCGCGGCGAGTTCCTCGAGTTCTGGACCCAGGTCGACACGGCGTCGCCGCGGCGGCCGCAGAACCCCGTCCTCGTCTTCGATTTTGGTGACGTGTCCGAGAACAGCGTGGCCTTCTCACCGGAGTCGCTCCGCGTGGTCGAAGGGGACTCGGTCTATACGGGCAAGAAACTCCAGGGCTGGAACCGGCTCGATACCGAGCGGGACCGGTTCAGCCGCGCGTTCAGCGCCGACGTGAACGACATCGGTCTGCCCGGTCACGTGGTGGACGAGCTGCAGGTGGTGGACGAGGGGATTCCGCTGCTGGTCCGGAACCACCCGACGTGCCGGCTCGGGGCAGGGCGGCTGCTGCCGCTGGGCGACGCGCGCATCAACTGCACCGTGCGCAACAGCCGCCTCGACGAGGAGGACATCGACCAGGACGCCACCCTCAACTACGCGGCCGACCAGCGTGAACAGGAGCGCATCCGGCGGTTCATCGTCGACCTTGGCCGCCCCGAGACGTACAGCCGGGTCGGGGTCTGCGGGCCGGCGGTGCGTGACGTCAACCAGAGCCAGCCGCCGGGCCGCACCGTCTGCTGGGTGCAGGTGCGCATCCCCTTCAACGCGCCTGACGACTCGGTGGCCGGGGGGCCCCTGCTGCGGCGGGTCCGGGCCGTCAGGATCACGGTCGTCTCGGGCGCCGCCGCGGCCGACGACCGCTACACCCAGGTGCCCCTGGCGCGGCTCCGCGTCACCGGCGCCGGCTGGCTCAAGCGCGCGCCGCGCCCGCTCCTGGGGCTGGGTGGGGAGCAGCAGGCGTTAGGCGGCTTCGTCATCGCCACCGCCATCGGCACGCAGGACCGCGATTCCACCCGCGGCCTCGTCTACGACTCGCCGCCGGGGGTGGTCGACGCCCCGGAGCAGCAGCAGACCGGGATCGGGTTCGCCGGCGCGTCCATCAACGAGACCTCGATGCGCCTGCTGGCCGGGGACATGCCCAACCGGTCCCGCGCGGAGGCCTACCTGCGATTCCCGGAAGGGGACCAGAACTGGATGGCCTACCGGGAGCTGCGCGCCTGGGCCAAGGGGCGGGGGCGCGGCTGGGGGCCGGACGGTGACCTCCACTTCTTCATCCGGCTCGGGCGGGACGCCAACAACTTCTACGCGTACCACACGTTCGTCGGCGTGGGAGGCGGCCGCGCGGCCTGGGAACCGGAGATCCGCGTGCCGTTCGCGAAGTTCTACGCGTTGCGGGCGCGCCTGGAGGCCGACTACCTGGCGGGTCGCACCGACTGGTCCGGGTGTACCGCCGCCGATTCGGCGCTCATCGGGCAATCGGGGCCGCCCCCGACGGGGTCGGGCGCT
Source organism: Gemmataceae bacterium (assembly GCA_020847555.1). The sequence goes on along the minus strand of JADLBT010000093.1, from coordinate 3,133 downwards.
CGTTATGCGGCGTGCGACGGCGGCTTCGTCGTCTACTCGGCCGACCCCGTCGTGACACCGCCGAACCTGGCGGCGGTCCAGGAGGTCGCGGCCGGCATCCTGCGGGTCGACTCGCTCGGCGGGACCAACCCGCCGATGGCCGGCGACACGCTCGAGATCTGGATCGACGACATCCGGCTCGCCGACGTCGAGCAGCGTCCCGGGTATGCCGGTCACATCGGCGCCACGTTCACGGCAGGGGACGCGGGAACCGTCCGGGTCTCCGCGTCGCGGAGAGATCCCTTCTTCCGGCAGCTCGCGGAGCGGCCGTCCTACCTCTCGACGGGCGACCTGGAACTGGTGACCGCATGGCGACTGGAGAAGCTCCTGCCCTGGCGAACGGGGCTGTCGCTGCCGCTGACCGTCACCTACAATGCCGCCCGCGCCGACCCCGAGTTCCTGGCGCGATCGGACCTCCGTGGCGATGCCATCGACGACCTCAGGACACCGCGTGGCGGCACGACGACCGTGTCATTGCTCGCGCGACGGGCGACCCCGGTGGCCCCGTCATGGTACGCTCCCATCGTCAACAACGTGGGACTCTCGCTGGCGTGGAACGGGGCGAGCGCCCGCAGCGCCTACCAGCGCGGGCGCACCGACGGCTTCGACATCGGCGCCGACTATGCCTTCGTGCCACTGACGGGTGAAGAGCAGCGCGGGGCGTTCGTCCCCAGCATCGTCCGCGTCATCAGCAACCTCGCACGGACTTCCGGGTTCGCCGACGCCTATGTCCGGCCCACGCTCGAGGCGGGCGACGAGTCCCGGCGCACGAGTGCGTTCGACCGGACGTGGCGCAGCTCGTCCACCGTCGAGTTCAAGCCCCTGCCGGCGGTCACGGCACGGTGGGATGCGGTCACGCTGCGGGACCTCCGTGACTATGGAACGGTGTCGGCGAACGCCATCGCCGCCGCACGGGAACGCGTGGAATGGGCAGGAATGGACGTGGGACTGGAGCGGGAACGGGTCCTCGGGACCTCGATCCTCGTGGCGCCGGTCGTGTCGACCTGGATCCGCCCGCGGGTGGAACTGGCCTCCGGCTACTCGCTCCTGCGCGACCCTAACGCGCCGGGCGTTCCGACCCCGGGGTCTGACGCCATCAGGCTCGCGCGACGGTTCGGCAACTCACAGCGCGCATCGGCGTCGGCCGTTTTCGACCTGCCCCGCGCCACCGCGGGCCTGGGCGACGACTCCTGGGGAAGGCAGGTGGCGCGATTCCTCGGGGCGATCGACGTGAGCGTCGGCCGGGACCAGCTCAGTGCCTACGACGCGGCGCCGCTCACGCCGGGGTGGCGGTACCAGTTCGGCGTGGGGGAGTTCGACGCCTTCCGCGAGATCGGCGAGGTGCTGGCGACGACGGCAGGCGCCGGCACGCGGTACGCCATCTCCAACACGCTCACGCTGCCATTTGGCGCCTCGATCGCGCAGCGCATGCAGCGGACCGAGTCGCGGCATTTCTCCCGCCGCCTCACCGACCGCGTGACGCTGGTCGAGGGGGAGCAGGTGATTTCCCCGGATGCCACGTTCCGCTGGAGCGGACAGCCGACCGGACTGACGTGGCTCGTCTCGAACATCTCCGCCACGGTGCGGGCCGTGCATACGAGCCAGTCGTTCGTGTCGCCATCCGAGGCACCCGGCGGGGCGCTCGAGCGGCGGGCAACGCGGCTCCGCACATACCCGGCGACCCTCACCATCTCGGGGCCGGAGAGCGACCTGTCCCTCACGCTCGGGTTCACGCGGTCCACGCGGACGGACTCCCTTCCGGGCTCGGCCGGGGAATCGCGATCGTCGGACGGCACGGCGCACCTCACCAAGGCCTTTCCGCTGCCGTCGGCCTGGGACCTGCCGGGCGGGCTGCGCACCCGCCTCTCCTACCAGCGCGCCGAGACGCGGAGCTACGTTTCGAACCTGGCCTCGACCTCATTGCGGAGCCGGCTGACCGACAATGGCCGGACGGCGGTGAGCCTCAACGCCGACACCGACCTGGCGGAGAACATGTCCTTTTCCGTCCAGGCGTCGCGGGTGGTGACCTTCGACCGGAACTTCAACCGACGGTTCACCCAGACTGTCGTTTCCGCCGTGCTGAACATCCAATTCTTTGGTGGAGCGCTGTGAGGTGAGAATGCAGACCCTGTGCGCGGTGCTCGTGGCCCTCCTGGGCTGCAACCGCGGCGCCGCGACGCCCCCGGGACCGTTCGACGGGCAGCGAGCCCTCGGCTACGTGAGGACGTTCATGGACTTCGGTCCCCGTGTCCCGGGAACGGAGGCGCACACGCGGGCGGGCGACTGGATCGCCGGCGAGATGCGGCAGCGCGCCGACACGGTGATCGAGCAGACGTGGACGCACACCACGCAGTCCGGCGTATCGATCCCGATGCGCAACATCCTGGCGCGCTACCGGCCGATGGCGGAGGAGCGGATCCTGTACGTGACGCACTGGGACTCGCGGCCGGTGGCCGAGAAGTCGGCGACGGACGAGGACCGGAAGAAGCCGACCCCGGGCTCCACCGACGGCGGCTCGGGCGTCGGCATTTTCCTGGCGTTAGGCGACGTGCTCAAGGCCACCCCTCCGACGGTCGGCGTGGACCTGCTGTTCGTCGACGGCGAGGATTACGGGACCTTCGCGCCGGACGTGGACGTGCTGATCGGCTCGGCATATTTCGCCAGCAACCTGCCGTCCGCGGGCTACCAGCCGCTGTACGGCGTGGTCTTCGACATGATCGGCGAGGCGGACCTGCGGATTCCCCGGGAGGAGCACTCGGTCACCCGGGCGCCCGAGGTGGTGGATCGGGTCTGGCGGGCGGCGGAGGACATGGGGTACGGCAACGTCTTCGTGCGATCGACGACGTACCCGATCACCGATGACCACCTGCCGCTGCTCGACAAGGGACTGAGGGTGATCGACGTGATCGACCTCGACTACGCGCATCACCACACGGTCAACGACACGTTCGACAAGGTGTCGGCGCGCTCGCTGAAAATCGTCGGGGATGTGGCATGGAGGCTGTTGCAGAAGTAAGGAGGGGGCGGAGGGCAGAGGGCAGAGGGCAGAGTGCAGAGTGCAGAGTGCAGAGTGCAGAGGGCAGAGGGCAGAGGG
>JADLBT010000092.1 GCA_020847555.1 Gemmataceae bacterium | reverse complement strand
TTGGCTTTGGCGGCGGCGAGTTGGGCGAGGCCGGCGGTGATCTCGGCCTGTTTGGCGTCGATCGTGTTCGCTGACGCGTCGAGTTGGGCGGCCTGGGTGGAGAGCTTGTCGGCGGTGGCCTGCACGCGGGCGGTGTCCGCGGCGACCTGCTTGCGGGCGGCGACCACAGCCGGGTCGTCCTCGCCCTTGTCCTTGGCGAGCTTGTCGGCGTCGGCCTGTTCACTGGCCAGGCTCTGCTTGTCCTGGGCGAGTTGGGCCTGGGCGGACGCGAGTTGCTGCTGGGCCTGGTCGAGCTGGGTCTTTGCCTGGTCGAGGGCGGTCTGGCCGGCGGCCAGCTGGGCCTGACCCTGCTTGACCTGTTCGAGGCCCTGGGTGACCTGGGCGGCGCTGGTCTCCAGCTTCTTCTGGCCGGCGTTCAGCTTCTTCTGGCCGGCGTTCAGCTTCTTGCGTCCGTCGGCGAGCTTGCCGGCGTTCAGGTTCAGGGTCTTCTCCCCGTCGGCGATCTTGTCGCTGGCATCGGCCAGCTTGTCCACGTTCTTGCTGATGGTCCTTCGTCCGTCGGCGATATTCTTCTTCGCCTTGGCGATCTTCCTGACCGCCTTGTCGATCTTGTCTTGCGTGGTGAACGGGTTCGATGTCTTCGCGATCTCCGGGGTCGCCTTCCACTGCTTCAGCAGGCCGCCGACCGCCTTCTCCTGCACAGCGGTGAACGGCTTGCCGTGGGCGGTGGAGAACACCACGCTCGTCGAGGTGCCCGACGTGGACGGCATCGCCTTCTTCAACGCGTCGATCGTGGTCTGGAACTCAGTCCCCGGGATCGACATGGACGCCGGCGGTGCCGGCTTCACCGACAGCGCGATCGCGCCCAGGCTGCCCAGGATGAGCGCCCAGAGCACCACCATCCAGATCGCTCTACGGGCAGAGAACCTGCCCAACCGGTACAAGATCTTGGCCATCGGTGATTCCTTCAACACTCGACATCGGAACTGGCGCACACACTGCGCGGCGCCGTGTATCCATGCTTCCGCCGGATCGCGGCCACCGAATCGTCCGCGGGCAGGCATTCGGCCTACTGCGCGCGCAGTACACCCCCGGCCGGTCGGCGTGCCACGATCGGTGGGTGAACACCGAACCCGCGCCGCGCCGCGGTGTCGCCTGGCTGCCGACCTGGCTGATCCGCGAACCGCGCCTGGAGCGGATCACGATCGCGATCTTCGCCCTCGCCACCGTCGTCGGGATCGTCCTGCTCGGCGTCCAGGGCGCGCGTCCGATCAGCTACGTGGCGCTCGGGGCCGTCGTGGCAGGCGCGATCACCGCCCACTGGTTCCGGTGGGTGGGAGTCTGTGTGGCGGGCGCCGGCCCTGCCCTGACCGCGATCGCCCCCGGCGACGTAACGCAGAGTGGTGCCGGTTCAGAGACGATCCTCGTCTGGTCGCTGATGGTGTTCGCCGCCTTCTTCTGTGCCCTCCGCGGCACCCAGGCCATCCCGCTCGGACTCGCCGCCGGCGCCGGCAGCGCGCTCGCCTTCGGCCTCGAGACCGGCCACTGGCTCGACCCGCTCGTCGGAGCCGCCCTCGCCACCGCGCTCGCGGCGGCATTCGCCGGCAGCGCCATCAGCACCCAGCGGCGCTACCTCGCCGAAGCCGGCCGCCGCCCGGCGGACGCCCGGCTGACGCGGGAGGCCGAGATCCAGCGCCGGATCGCGCAGGAACGGCTGCGAATCGCCAGAGACCTGCACGACATGGTCGGCCACCAGACCGCGGTGGTGAGCATGCACCTGGGCGCGGCCGAGCTCCACGTCCGCTCCGACCCGGACGCGGCCGCCGCCGACCTCGCAGCGGCCCGCCAAGGCGTCCAGGCCGTCCTTCGTGAGACGCAGCGCATCCTCACCGTCCTGCGCACCGAACCCGGCGAGGACGGACTCCTCCCGGTCGGCGACGCAGACCACCTGGAAGCCCTCATCGCCAGCTTCCAGAACGCCGGCGTTGACGTCGAGACACATCTCGACCCGCTCCCCGACGACCTGGCCGCCGATGTCGGCGCGGCCCTTTACCGGGCCGTCCAGGAAGCCCTCACCAACGTCCAGAAGCACGGCATCGGCACCGCCACCCTCCACCTGACAGTCCGGGGCGCTCAGCTCGACCTCACCATCATCAACCCCATCGCTCCGGGCACCACGGCACCCTCGGGCGGCTACGGCCTGGTCGGCATGCGCGAGCGGATCACCGACGCCGGCGGCACCCTGCACACCGGGCTGGACAGTCGACAATTCAGTGTGCGCATCCACCTGCGCAGTGACGGACGGAAGGCCGAATGATCCGCATCATCATCGTCGACGATCAGGAAATGATCCGGGTCGGACTGCGCACCATCATCGACGCCCTCCCCGAGTTGACCGTGGTCGCCGAAGCCGGGGACGGGCTGGCGGCCGTCCGGGTGGTCGAGGAGACCGAGGCCGATCTGGTCCTAATGGACATCCACATGCCCGGCATCGACGGCGTCGAAGCCATCCGCCGAATCCGCCGCACCCACACGCCCCAGGACCTGCGGATCATCATCCTGACCACCTACGACCAGGACCAGAACGTCCTGAACGGGCTGCGCGCCGGCGCGAACGGCTTCCTCAGCAAGGGTGTCGGACCCACCGAACTCGCCACCGCCATCAACGAGGTCGCCGCCGGCGGCGGCAGCCTGTCCAGCGCAGCCGCAGCGATCCTCATCGACCACGTCGCCGCCGCCCCGGCGGTCGTCGTCGATCCGGTAATGGCCTCCCGGTTCACCGAGCTCACCCCGCGCGAACTTGAGATCGTCACTGCCCTGGTCGCCGGCCACGACTACGCCCGGATCGCCGCCGACTTCTTCCTGTCCCCGCTCACTGTGAAGACCCACGCCAACCGGGCCATGACCAAAGTCGGCGCCAAGGATCGCGCCCAACTGATCAGCTACGCCTACCAGGCCGGCATCACCCCCTGACTGTGGCACGCCGTCCGCGGCGGCCTACTGCGCGTGCGGTAGGAGAAGTTGCGGCGGCGGGACGACGTGGCCGGCGCCCGTGCCGGGAAGGATCGAACTGTCCCCAAATCGGGGGCGGCTACGACAATCCCGACAGCGAGACCACACCATGACCGACCACAACCTGGACACCTGCTACCTCGTCACCGGCGTCGCCGGAAACCTCGGCAGCTCCGTCGCGCACACCCTCCTGTCGCAGGGCAAGCGCGTGCGCGGGCTCGTCCTGCCCGGTGACCCGGCCGCCGAACGGCTCCCCGTCTCGGTGGACGTGTGCGAGGGCGACATCACCGACCCCGCCAGCGTGCGGCGGTTCCTCACCGGCGCCGAGACCGACCGGCTGGTCGTGATCCACTGCGCCGCGGTCGTGACCGTGGACGCCGGGTTCAGCCAGCTCGTCCACGACGTCAACATCACCGGAACCCGCAACATCGTCGACGCCTGCATCGCCCACAACGTCGCCAAGCTCGTCCACGTC
>JADLBT010000091.1 GCA_020847555.1 Gemmataceae bacterium | reverse complement strand
CGGCGCCAGGGTAGCGAGGTTGGCCGGGCTCAGGAAGAACGCGAACACCTCGCCGAGCACGCCGGGGACGACCAGAGACCGCTCGCTTTGCGGCATGGGGGAGGTTCCTGGGACGGCCTTTCCTTCGGATGATCCTGACCCTGGAGCGCGCGGACAAAAGGCGAGCGGCGCGGCCGTTTGGTCCGCAGCGCTCTTACGCCTCGGGTTCGGACGGTTGGTTGTCGTTGGCCAGTGTATTCCTGCGCGGGGCGTCAGGGCGCCGAGCGCAGGCGGATGACGTACGCGGTGCCGTTGCCGTTGGCGGTCAGCAGGTGGCGGCCGTCGGGCGCGAAGGCGATGCCGTGGACTGCGCCCGGCAGTTGCCACTCCTGCAGGGGTTGGCCCGTCGCGACGTCCCAGACCATTATCTTGCCGCTGCTGGACGAGCCCGCCGCGAGTTTGCCGCTGGGCGACCAGGCGACTCCGCTGATGGGCGTCACGATGCCGGCCAGGGCTCGCGGCCGGCCGTCCTGCTTGAGCGTCGCGAGGTCCAACAGGCGCATCCCGCCGCCGTCGTCCCCCAACAGCAGGCTCTCGCCGTCCGGGGAAAAAACAGTAGCTATCACGGGTCTGCTCCCTAAATTTAGACCGTGTTCTTTCGAAGCGCTGCGGAAGTCCCACACCATGCATAAGTAACTGTATAGCAACGCCAGGCGGCGGCCGTCCGGCGTCAACGCCGCTGCTGTTATCGACTTGTCTTTACCGTAAACCGCGGTGCGGATCTCCTCACCCGTCGCAAGGACGAGGACCGTAGCCCGGTTGAGTCGCTGGACGGCGGCGAGTCGACCGTCGGCCGAGAACCCAAGCGCCGCCTCTTCCAGGCGCCGCTGCTCTTTTCCACTCGCCAGATCCCAGCAGCGCGTCGTGCCGTCCGCGCCGGTGCTCGCGCCGCGCTGCCCGCCTTCCACGAACACGACACGGGTGACCGTGCCCGCGTGCCCTTCCAGGCGCTTCACCTCCTGTCCCGGCGGACTGCTCGCCAGATCCCACAAGCGCACCGTTTTGTCCGCTCCGCCGGTCAGGACGCGGCGGCCGTCCTTCGCGATGGTCACGGCGTGGACGGCAAAGGTGTGCCCGGGCCGCGGCGTGATCTCCTTGCCGCTCTGCACGTCCCAGATCTGGACCACGCCGCCCATGTTCCCGGAAACAACTCGCCGACCGTCGGGCGCCAGCGCAATGGCGAAGACTTCATTCGCCTTGAACACCCGGAGCACCTTCCACGTCAGCGCGTCGCACACACTGACCGTATCGCGCCTCGCGAAACCGGCAAATCTCCCGTCCGGCGAGATACTCCCCATGTTGGCCAGAGGAACAACGATGCGGTCGACGAGCTTGCCTGTCGAGGCGTCCCATCTGTCGGCCTCGCCCTCACCCGGCGCGTCGGTGAAGGCCCACCGCCCGTCTGGCGTGAAGGCAACGATCCGAGGAGAGTAGTCCCCCTGGCCCACGCTCACCTGCCGCGCCTTCGCCCTGGTTGCGACATCCCAGGCGAACACGCCGCCCTTGCTGTCTCCGGAAATAACCTGTTTCCCGTTCGGCAGGAACCCGACCTGCGTGACCTCCTCGGTGTGGCCGCGGAAGACGGCGAGTTCTTGACCGGCCCCCGCGAGGGACCAGAGCCGCACGGTGCAGTCCACCGCGCCGGCGCCGCCGGACAGCGCCCGCGTGCCGTCGACCGACACCGCCAGGCACGCCACCGGGTCGGTGTGCCCTTCCAGCTTCAGCACTTCCTTCCGCCGCTTCACGTCCCACAGGCGCACCGTCCGGTCCGCGCCGCCCGACAGCAGCCGGCCGTCCGGCGTGAAGGCCAGCGACCGCACCGGCCCCTTGTGTCCGCGCAGCAGGCGGTACTCCTCCAGCGTGTCCGCCTGCCACACGCAGATGAGTTCGTCGTCGCCGCCGCTGGCCACCAGTTTGCCGTCGGGGCTGAACGCGACGGCGCGGACCGGCCCCCAGTGGCGCCCGCGCGCGCTGCCGAGCACGGTCACCAGCCCCTCCGGGAGCCAGTCGAGCTGGCCTGCGGCCGGGACGACGGGCTTGAGGTTGTCCAGCGGCCAGCGGGCACCGGCACCGCCCCCGCCATCGGGGTCGTCCGCGCCCCCGCCGCCCCCCGACCCGCCGCGCAGGAACAGCAGCAGGCAGACGAGGAGCAGCGCCCCGCTGGCGATGGCTGCCGCGCGGCGCGGCGAGTGACGCACCCAGGCTCCGACGCGCGCCAGCGTTCCAGGCGAGGGGGCCGGCGGCAGCAGCGGCTGCGTCTGCTCTCCCGCCGCGGCTCCCTGCCCGGTCAGGTCGATCGTTTGCACGCCGGCCGTCGCCGCAGCCACGGTGCCCTCGCTCGCCGGCACGGCGGTCGCCAGGACCGGCACCACGACCACCGGCACCGGGACGGTCCCCGAAAGGGCCGCGCCGGGCGGGCAGAACGGCAGCAGCGCCGCGGCCACCTCGAGCGGCGTCTGGCAGCGGTCCTCCGGCCGCTTGGCCATCAGCTTCTTCACCACGGCGCCCAGCGCCGCTGGCACCTCCGGCCGCACCTGCTCGACCGGGACCGCGTTGGCCTGCTCGTGGCGGAGCACCTTCTGGGCGAACGTCCCGCCCGGAAACGGCACGCGGCCCGTCAGCAGGAAGTACAGCGTGCAGCCGAGGCTGTACACGTCCGCCCGGACGTCCGCCGTGTGCGACTCGCGCGCCTGCTCCGGGGCCAGGTAATCGGGCGTGCCGACGATCCCGCCGGCGCCGGTCAGCTCGCCCGCCGTCTGCTCGCCCGCCGCCTGTGCCAGCCGCGCCAGCCCCAGGTCGAGCACCTTGATCGTCCCGCCGGCGGCCGTCCGGCCCAGGAGCAGGTTGCCCGGCTTGACGTCGCGGTGGACGAGCCCTTGCTCGTGCGCGTGCTGCAAACCCAGCGCCGCCTGCCGAACGTACTCGCACGCCTCCGCCACCGGCAGCGCGCCGCGCTGCCGCACGACCCGCGCCAGATCCTCGCCATCGACGAACTCCATGACGAGGAAGTGCGTGCCATCGACCTGGGCCGCGTCGTGGGCGAGGACGATGTTGGGGTGCGACAGGCGAGCGACGGCGCGCACCTCGCGGTAGAAGCGGCGGACCATGTCGGTGTTCGCCAGCCGATCGCGGCGGATCACTTTCAGCGCGACCAGGCGGCGCATGACCGAGTGGCGTGCCCGGTAGACGGTTCCCATGCCGCCCTCGCCGAGGCGGTCGAGCAGCAGGTACGGTCCCAGCCGCAGCTCGCCGGCCCGACGCAGGAACAGCTGGTTGACCTGCCAGGGGGTGAGCCAACCGCGCTGCACCAGCTCGCGCGCCAGGGGCCGCGGGTCGGCGTGGACCGCTTGCAACGACGCCAACTCGACCAGCTGGGACGGCTCCAGCAGGCGGCCTTCCGTCAGCACGGCCACGAGCGTCACGCCCGAATCGATGGCGGGGCTGGGGGTGCGTACTGGGGCTACCGGCGGTTGGGCGGCCACGGACGTGTGATCGGGGGACGACAGCCGGGCGGCGAGCGCGGCGGCGTGCTGCGGGAAGCGGCGCTGGTATTCGTCCAGCGCCAGGTGCGGCTCCCGGCGCTGCCGCAGCTCGTGTTCCTGGGCGAGCAACCCGAGCACCAGGTTCGCGTCGGCGGCGATTTCCGGGAACTGTTGCAGGTAGTTCTCGACGCGCGCCGCCTCGCCGGCCTTCAGACGCACCTCCAGCTCGCCGCGAACGATTTCCTGCAATGCCGCGCGGCGCAGCCCGCCGGCCGGCAGGTGCGGGTCCAGCGGCGGCCGCTCGCCGCGGTGCCAGGCGGTCTCGAACCGCTCGACGACGGCATCGACAGCGGCCCAGTCGTCGCTGGTCAGGTCATTCAGGTGCGCAAAGGTAGGCGTCATCAGGCGAACTCGGGCCGGACCGTATCCTGTCCTCCCCGCGCGATTTTCGCCGCCCCGGGCAGCGGAGTCAACGCAATTCTCTCATACCCGGACCGGGAACAGTCAGGGCGCTCCGGGGGGCGGACTGCTCACGCGCGCTCGCGGCTGGTTGGCAAGCGCGAGTTACCGGCCGCGGGCGCGAGCGAGTGGGGCGGACCGCGCGCTCGCGGCTGGTTGGGCGACCAGGCCCATCTCGTCGAGGAACATCGTCCCGCCGGTCGGCAGACCGTTCCGCTCGCGGCAGTACGTCAGCGTGAGCCGGTCCTTCGCCCGGGTCATCGCCACGTACAGCAGACGCCGCGCCTCGCGGATGTCGTCCGCGCGGTTGTCGGCGAGGGCGTAGTAACCCGGCAGCTGGTGGTCCTCCACGCCGACGATGTACAGCCGGGCGAACTCCAGCCCCTTGGTCGCGTGAAACGTCAGCAGGCTCACCCGGTCGCGGTTGACGCCGGCCCCGTCCGACGTGGACAGGGCCACCCGGTCGAGCAACTCGCGGATACCGCCCTCCAGGTCCGACGCCTTCCCCGTCGCGATGAGGCGCGCCAGGCGGGTGTGCGACTCGGGCGGGCGCTCCTGCGCTGCGGCTCCCCGCGCCCCGGGCCAGGCGTTGGGCACGCCCATGCGCTCGATTAACTCCGGCAGCGGCGGGCAGTTCCCGAGCCGCTCGGCCTCCTCGGTGTAGGCGTCCACGACCGCTGCGTGCCGCTTCAGGTCGCGCCACGTCCCCGCCTCGACCAGTGCCCGGTCCTCCGGGTGGACCGGCTTGCGGTCCTCAATGGCGGCGCCGAGGGCGAGGCAGTCGAGCAGATTTGGCAGGCAGGTCTGGCGCGACCGCCGCGCCCGCTCCGCCTGCAGCCGCTCGAACACGCCGGCCAGGCACAGCGAATCGTCGAGCGCATGGTGCGACCGCCCGGCGTCCACGCCGAACCGGACCGCCAGGTCTTCGAGGCGCAGGCTGCCGTCCGGGAACAGGTTGCGGGCCAGTGTCAGCGTGTCGAAGAAGACCAGCCCTTCGAGCCCGCCCAGTCCGGCGGTGAGACGCTGGAGCACCGGCACGTCAAAGCGATGGCCGTTGTGGACCACCAGCACCCGGTCGCCGACGAACTCCCGGAAGCGCGGCCAGATCTCGGCGAGGGTCGGCTGCCCTCGCAGGTCAGCGTCGGTGTAGCCGTGGATCGCGCTGGCGCCCGGTGCGATCGGGCGATTACACCGGACCAGCGTGCGGAACGTGTCCACGACCCGGCCGTTGCTGACGCGCACGGCGGCCAGTTCGACCACCTCGCAAGCGTCGATATCCTTGCCGGTCGTTTCCGTGTCGAACGTGACGTGGTCGGCGAAGAGGCGGCGGTACTGACGACTTTCGAGGTGCTGCAACGCCTTGAACAGGCAGGCGATCTTCAGCCGGTCCGCCGCTCCCGGCGGGAGCGGGGCGCCGGGGCCGAGATCGAGGACCGCGTCGCGCCCGGTCGGTTGGTTCGCCGTGTCGAAGTAGGCGATCGTCAGCCCGGGCAGGGTGCGCTGCAGCATCAGCTTGGCGGGGATCTCCAGCCCGCCGGCCGGCGCGAGCAGCACCCGCCCGCCGGCCGCCACGACGCGCCGCAACCGCTCGCCCAGCGCACACGCCCACGGCAGTGCTTCCGGGTCGTCGAGCCGCTCGTGGGTTCCTTCCAGCGGGTTCTCGTACCGGCCGATCCCCTGGTCGAGGATGGCGTTGACGAGATCACGCAGGTTTTGCTGAGACGCCCCGCGCCGCAGCCCCTTGAGGGTCTCCACCTGGTAAAGGAAGCGCCAGCACCGAGCCGAATCGCCGCCGACCTTCTGCTCGGCGTAGGCGCGCACCCGCGTCAGCAGCGACCGGCCGGGCAGGCGCGACACCTCGGCGAGGAGCGCCTCCGGGAAGACCTTCTGGGCCAGGTGCTCGACGTACAGGTCGGCGTCCGGGTGGAGGACGACGCGCAGCGACGCGAGCAGCTGGGCGATGATCGGGTCGTCGGCGAGCGCCTGCCCGCGCGCAAGCTGGCACGGCACGCCGGCCGCGACGAGCGCCTCCTCGAACTGCTGGCCGATCGTGTGGGTGCGGTACAGGACAGCGAACTCGCCGCGCCGCAGTCCCGACTCGTCCAGCTCGCGCAGCAGATCCGCGACGACCGCCGCCGTCTCCTCCCGGTCGGTGTTGAAGCCGTGGGCGGTGACCGGGAACGTGGACTCGCGGACGGCGGTGATCTGCTTCGCGAACAGCGGCTCGGCGGCCGGCAAGATCTTGCGGGCCGCGGCAAAGATGGCCCGGGCACACCGGCAGTTGACGTCGAGGACGATCGGCCGGTCGATGTTGAAGTCGCCCGCGAAGCGCGCCATGACGCGCTGGTCGGCTCCGCGCCAGGAGAAGATCGACTGCTCGTCGTCGCCGACGGCAAACAGGCTGCGGTGGTCGTCCGCGAGGAGCTTGAGGATCGCGTACTGCGTCAGGTCGAGATCCTGAAACTCATCGACGAGGAGGTGGTCCCACTGCGCCTGGTACTCGGCGAGGACCGCCCTGCTGCTCTGGAGCAGGGCGAGGGTCAGGGCGAGGATCTCGTCGTAGTCGATCAGGTGGTTCGAGCGCAGCTCGCGCTGGTAGCGGCCGAACAGGGCCTCGTCGCCGCCGGTGAGCTTGTACTCTTGCAGCCGGTGTCGGCCGAACAGCAGCAGCAGCGGACGGTGGCGCTTCGTGTGGACGCCGAGGCGGCTGAGGACGAGGCGCTGGTGCTCCTCGCTGGCGACGCCGAACCCGGCCGGCAGGCCGACGCGCCGGCCGTGGGTGCGGAGCATCTTCAGGCACAGGGCGTGAATGGTGCCGAGCGTCATCTGCTCGACAAGATCACCGAGGGCGTGGCGGAGACGCGCAGCGATCTCCTCCGCGGCCTTGTTGGTGAACGTGATGGCGCAGATGCGGCTCGCGGGGGTGGCGTGGCGGGTGAGCAGATAGCCGATGCGCCCGGTCAGGCAGCGCGTCTTGCCGGCGCCGGGGCCGGCCAGGACCAGCACGGGGCCGGGCGGCGCGGCGACGGCGCACCACTGCTGCGGGAAGAAATCCAGACCTATCACCTCGGGGTTGCCGTCGGGCATGAGAGATCCCAGCGTCCGTGACCTGGGAATGCAAGGAGTCCGCGACGGCCGCTGGGAAGGCTGCCGGGGCGGCGAGCAGGGCGATTCTATTGTGTACCTGAACAACGGTACGGGCAAGCCGAAACGGACCGATCAGGGCGGCCAGGGGGTGCCGGGCGTAACGTTTCGCGCGAAGGCGCAAAGGGCGCAAAGGGGTGGGCCGGGAGCGGCCGCTCCCGCGCGCTGGCGCGGTCGGTCATCGCGTCACCCAGCCAACCGCTCGTAGATGGCCGCTGTCGCCCGGGCCGCGGCGTCCGCCGAGAACTCGCGCCGGACGCGCTCACGCCCTGCTTCCCCAAGCCGCCGGCGCAACCCCTCGTCGTTGAGCAGCAGCCGCGTTTGCCGTCCGAGGGCGATCTTGTCGCCCGGGGATACCAGCAGACCTGTCTCGCCGTGCGTCACGACCTCCGCCAACCCGGGCCAGCGCGAGGCCACGACGGGACGCCCCGCCGCCATCGCCTCCAGCGCTGCCCCAACGCCGCCGTCCGCCAGGCTCGGCACCCAGACCACCTCCCCCCCGGCCAGCCGGCCGGCCGCGTCCGCCTGCGTCCCCTGAAAATGGACCCGCCCCACCGCCCGGAGGCACTTGACAAAATGCTCCAGCCGCGGCCGGTCCGGCCCGTCTCCGAGTACCACCAGCTGCAGGTCGTCGTACAGGTAGCGAAGCATGTCGAACACCCAGACGGCGTCATGGTAGCCCTTGTACCGCTCCAGCCGCCCGGCGCAAACCACCGCACGACCGTCTGCACCGGCCGCCACGGTGGGCGCCGACTCCTCGACCCCCGGCGGCACGACGGCCATTCGCTCGGGCGAAACGCCGGCACGCCGACCGCGCTCCGCCTCCGCCGCGCCGCGCACGAGGATCCGGTCGGCGCGACCCAGGAGCCAGCGATCCAGGCGCGCGAGATCCTTGCCGCGCGGCGGCAGCGGACGGCTGACGACCAGCGGGCATGGAGTGCGGCCGACGGCGAGGGCGAGGGCACGCAGGGAAGCGGGCCGAAAGGCGTGGATCACATCCGGGCGAACGTCGGCGATCAGGCGGCGCAGACGCCACACCGGCCGCAGGTCGAACACGCGGGACCAGCCCAGGGACGTCGCCGGCACGCCGAACTCCCGGCATCCACCGGCCGGGCCGAGCGCGCAGACGTGCGCCGTGAAGCCGCGCGCGGGCAGACGCCGTGCGAGCAGGGAGAGCTGAGAGGTCGCCCCGTCAGGCTCCGTCCCGGGAGTGACGAACAGGATCTTCATGGGGCCGCGTCCGTGCCAGGGAAACGGGGAAGGATGGCGATGTAGGGCAGGTGACGGTACTCGTCGTTGAAGTCCAGCCCGTAGCCAACCACAAACTCGTCGGGGATGTCGAACCCGCAGTAATCCGGCTCGACAGGCACCTCCTGCCGGCCGCGCTTGCGCAGCAGGACCGCCACCCGGACCGACGCCGCCCCGAGCCCTTCCAGGTGCCGCACCAGGGCGGCGACGGTGTGGCCGGTGTCGAGGATGTCGTCCAGGAGCAGGACGTGGCGGCCGGCGACGTCGGGAACGAGTTCCGGCTGGATGTGCAGCTCGCCGGGGTTGGTGACCGGCCCGCGGTAGCTCGACGCCTGAATGAAGTCGATGCGCAGCGCCAGGTCGAGGTGCCGTACCAGATCCGCCAGGAACATCAGGCAGCCAGTGAGCACCCCGACGATGGTGACCGGGCGACGGTCGTAGTCGGCCGCGATCGCGCCGGCCAGTTCGGCGATGCGCTGCTGGATACGTTCCGCGGGGATCAGGACGTCCATATCGATCTCAACGGCCAGGGCAAGCGGGGCAAGACGAGGGTGTATTGAACACAAAAGGACGGCAGGAGGAAAGAGCGCTCGGGCTGAGCCGGCGGCAGACGACAGCTATCGCAATCAGATTGATGCACAAGCTCGGCGCAGCCGATAACTGAGGACTAGACGGCGCCACGGGCGCGACCGCGCGAGCCGCGCCAGACGCGCTGCCCCGGGCCGTCGCCGTCCGTGCGAGGGTTGCTGCCAACGGCTTCCCGGGAGCGCTACGGCGGGAAAGCCACATCGCGTGGAAAGGAGAGCCGTCCGATGGTCCGGTCACACTGGAAAGGGATCCTCATCCTGGCGCTGGCCTGGGCCGGCGTTGCACAGGCCCAGTTCGCCGCCCCCAGCGCCGCCCCGGCCGGAAAGCCCGGCGAACGGATCCTGACCATCCGGGAACCGGGCAAGCCGGCCGAGGCATGCCGCGTCGTCTCCACGACCCGAATGCCGGACGGCTCCACCAAGCTCCAGGTTCAGTCGCTGACCACCGGGGAAGAGTCCACCATCTTCGAGGCTCCCAGCGGCGGGTCCATCGTCAGCGGTCCGATCACGACCTCGGTCCAGGTCACCCACACCCCCGGCACCCCCGTGGTCGTTCCGGTGTCGGGACCGCAGCGGGGCGCTCCTGCCCCGACCGGCACGGGATCGACCGCGAGCGACGGCGAGTGCCGGACCGTCATGGAGTCCGGACGGCCGCCGCTGCTCTGTCGGGTGCTGCGCCGGTGGCACACGTCCCAGGGATCGACCTCCCGTGAGGCGTGCGAACTGGTCTGCACGCAGACCGGCGAGATGCTGACGGTCGTCGAGACGGCCCCCGCGGAGGTGCCCGGCGCCGCGCCCGGCACCCGGGTGAAGGCGATGGCCGCGCGCATCTTCCACTGGGGCCGGTACAAGACCCGGCCGGCCGGGGTGCCCGTCCCGCCGGACGCCGCGCCTGTGACGGTGGTGACCGGGCCGAGAACCGGCGCGCCGGTCGTGGTCGCGAAGCCGGCCGTCATCAAGCCCGGTCCCGTCGAGCGCGAGCCCGGAGTCGGCGACCGCGTGGCCGCCCGGCTGCACGGCATCTTCCACCGGCCGAGCGCATCCGAGTTGGCGGCCCCGTCGGCTGCGGTTGCGCACGCCCCGATGCACAAAGACTGGCGGCGGGGCTGGGGCGGCGACAACGTCAACATGGCCTCCGCCCAGCCGGCCCCGC
Source organism: Gemmataceae bacterium (assembly GCA_020847555.1). The sequence goes on along the minus strand of JADLBT010000091.1, from coordinate 4,981 downwards.
CGAAGCCGCCGGCCGTGGTCCAGGTGGCAACCAAAAAGCCGGCAACGGAGGCTCCGAAGGCGGTCGTCGCGGCGAACAAGCCGACCGTCGAGCCGGCGAAGCCCACCGACTGGCGGCAGTCGTGGGGCGACAAGGACGGCAAGTCGGCCGACAAGACCAGGGGGGCGAAGGGGTCCGCCTCGGCGGTCGCCCAGGTCTCGACGAAACCGGACACCCCGAGCAGTCCCTCCAGGCCGCCGGCCTCCGCGACGGAGACGGCCAAACGTCCCGACCCGCTGGCCGACCCGGGGAGTTACGCCGGGCGCAAGGTGGAGGAGAAGGTCGGCAGTCTGAAGGGGAAGCAGGACGAGAAGCCGCTGCCGCTGCCGCCGACCGCGGTTCAGGTTTCCACGAACCCACCGCAGCCGACCCCGCCCGCGTCGAGTTCGCCCGCGCCGAAAGCCCCGGCCGCACCGCGTCTGCCCGCGCCGACGACCACGGCCACGGCGACCTCGTCCCAGCCCGTCCAGGCGAAGCCGGTCGCACAGGCGACCACCCAGCAGGGCGCGCTGCCGCTGGGGGCACAGTCAGTCCTGGCGGCCAGCAACGGCCTGGAGCGTCCCGTCCACTACGTTCCGGTGCCGATCGTGACGATGCCGGAGCGGACGAGGCCACCGCTGCCGCCGGTGCCGGAGATCCCGCAGGCGCCGCAGCCCAACGAGAAGTTCGTCAACGCCTTCACGCCGCCGGCCCCTCCAGGTGGACAGCAGGGCATGCCGCCGCAAGGGTATCCACCGCCCGTCGGCCCGATGGCGATGGCGCCCGGCTACCCGATGATGCCCAGTTACCCGATGATGCCGGGTTACCCGATGATGGCCCAGGGCGGCTACCCGGCCGGGTACGGTTACTACCCGATGGCGGCCCAGGGCGGCCACCCGGGCTACGCGATGCAGCAGACGATGTACCGGCCGTATCCCTACGGACCGATGGGGGCGCCGAACCAGGCTCCGGGCCGCGGGATGGTCCCCTACTCTTACCAGGGGCCGATGCCGCCCAATCCGTATGCCCGCCCGCCGATGGTGCCGGCGGGTTATGCTCCGGGCTACCAGGGCATGGTGCAGGCGCCGAACCCGGCGATGGACCGTCCGGGGTACACCGCCCCGATGACGGCCGCCCAGGCAGCCGCCAACACCCCGGTGCAGCAAATGATCAACGTGCTGAAGACGTCCGCGTACCCGTCGCAGCGCGAGTGGGCCGCCCACAACCTGGGGATGTGTGACGACCATACGCGCCCGGAGGTCATCCAGGTACTCGCAGTCGCGGCCAAGGACGACCCGGCACCGACGGTGCGGGCGGGTTGTGCCTACACCCTGGGCCGGATGCGGGCGAGCGGTACGCGGGTGATGGCGGTCCTCCAGCAACTCAAGTCGGACACCGATCCGCGCGTGCGGGCCGAGGCCGACCAGGCGCTGGCCCGACTCGCCCCGGCGACCGACTCGAACGCGGTGCAGCCGGTCCGTGCGACCAACCCGTAAAACGGGGTTGGGTGGAAAAAGGTCAGCAGAAAAGGCCCCCGGGCTGCAGCCCGGGGGCCTTTTCTGCTGACCTTTCGCCATCGGGCGATCGGCCCGACCGGCCCGCGAAAGTTGCTCTCCCGCCGCGAACCGGGTTCTGGTAGAGTCCCCCCCGACTCGGTCAGTGCGCCACCGGAGACCGCGTGCGACGCGGAGGGGGAGCCCGGGGCGATCGAGTCACTTCGAGGCCGCGGACAAGGAGGTCGGGCGTGGCCTGCCAATGGCGAATCCGCCACAAGCTGTTGCTCGGGCTCGGCTTCGCCGTTGCCGTCGTCGCCCTGCTGCTCGGCGGCGCGCTCAAGGGTCTCACGTCGTACCGCGACACCATCAGGACCATTGACAGCCGGCTGGTCGAGCTGGATCGGGCGATCAAACTTCGGACCGAGATTCGCGAGCTGACGGTTCCCGGGAAACGGCAGGACGGGCGGGAAGAAGGGGAACTCTGGAAGCGCGTGCGAAAAACGCGCGCGGTGCTGCAGGAGTTCGAGGACACGCTCAAGGCCCGCGGCAGCTACGGCAACGAGCCGGACAAGAACTGGAAGCTGACGCCCAAGCTGCAGGCGATCCGCCAGCACCTCGACCGCATCGACAAGGTGCTCGACAACCTTTTCAACCCGAGCCTGGTCGTCATCGAGGCGCCGCGGGACGCGCTGCGGGAATCGATCCGGGAAGAGAAGACCGTCAAGGAAAGCCTGCTGCTGCTGAATAGCACCGTGGACGAGATCATCGGCGAGATTTACGTCGATTGCTTCCAGCGGTTCTGGACCGCCAAGAAGGACGCCCACCTGAGCCTGGTCATCGTCATCGCCAGCAGCGCCGGCGGGGTGCTGCTGATGGCCGGCCTGCTGCGGTTCTTCTACCGCTGGACGTTCTACCCGATCCGGGATCTGCAGGCGGGTGTGAGCCGGGTCGGTGACGGCGACTTCGACCACACGATCCAGATTCGCAGTGGGGACGAGATCGAGGATCTGGCGGCCGCGTTCAACGACATGACACGCCGGCTGCGCGACATGTACCGCGACCTGGAGCGGCAGGTGAACGAGCGAAGCCGCCAGCTCGTTCGGTCCGAACGGCTCGCCGGGGTCGGGTTCCTGGCGGCCGGGGTGGCGCACGAGATCAACAACCCGCTCGCCAGCATCGTGTTCTGCAGCGAGGCGCTGGAGCGTCGGCTGACCGAGATCCTCCACCGCCTGGCCCCGGGCTCGACCGATCCGGAGGTCGAGGTGGTCGCGAAATACCTGCGCATGATCCAGCAGGAGTCGCTGCGCTGCAAGGAGATCACCCAGCGGCTGCTGGAGTTCAGCCGCGGCGGCGAGCGACGGCGCGAGGCGACCGAACTCAGCGAGTTGCTCCAGGGCGTGCTGGACGTCGCGCAGCACCTGCCCAACTGCAAGGGCAAAAAGCTGGTGTTCGACCCGCCGGCGCGGCTGGTCGCCTGGGTCAACGCCCAGGAGGTCAAGCAGGTGGTCCTCAACCTGGTGGTCAACGGGCTCGACAGCATGGACGAGGGCGGCACGCTGACAATCCGCCTGGGGCAGCGCGACGGGATGGCGGAGATGGAGTTCGGCGACACCGGCTGCGGGATGACGGCGGAGGTGCTGGAGAACATTTTCGAGCCGTTCTTCACGCGCAGCCGGACCGGCAGGGGCACCGGGCTGGGGCTGTCGATCAGCCACCGGATCATCAACCAGCACCACGGCGAGATCGAGGCGGTCAGTGGCGGACCCGGCCAGGGGAGCACGTTCACGGTCCGGCTCCCCCTCCAGGCCGCCGAGCAGGACCAGGAGCCGCGCCCGGGCGAGCAGGACTGGAACACCCGCCGGGCCGCGTAGGGGCGGGAACCTAACCGCCCCGCCCCCCTCCCCCCTGTCCCCCTCTCCTTGCAGGGGAGGGGGGCAGGGGGGAGGGGGCGAGCGACGCGATCGGAACCGGACGAGGGAGGAGTTGACTGCACATGCCGGCGCAAAAGAGCCTGCGAATCCTGTTCGCCGATGACGAGCAATCCCTCCAGGAGGTCATGCGCTCCGAGCTGCCGCGCCTGGGGCATGAGGTGACCGTGTGCCCGGACGGCAAGACGGCCGTCAAGACGCTGGAGAAGTCCACCTTCGACCTCGCCATCCTCGACCTGCGTATGCCGGGGCTGGACGGCATCCAGGTACTCGAACACCTCAAGCAGATCTGCCCGGACACCGAGGCGGTCATGATGACCGGCCACGGCAGCGAGGAGTCGGCGGTGACCGCCATGCGCCTTGGGGCGATGGACTACCTGCGCAAGCCGTGCAAGCTGTCCGAGATTGAGGCGATCCTGCAAAAGGTCATCGACCGGCGCGAGATCAAGCACAAGAACCGGGCCTTGCAGACGCGCGTCCAGGCGGCCGAGGGGCCGACGGTCCTGGTCGGCAAGGCCAGCGCGATGAGCAGCGTTCACCGCATGATCGCGACCGTTGCGCCGACCGACTCGACGGTCCTCATCCTCGGCGAGACCGGGACCGGCAAGGACGTGGTGGCGCGAACCCTGTACCAGCAGAGCCGGCGCAAGGACGCCCCGTTCGTCCCGGTCAACTGCGGCGGGCTGGCCGAGAACCTCGTCGAGAGCGAGCTGTTCGGCCACAAGAAGGGGTCGTTTACCGGCGCCGACCGCGACCACAAGGGGCTGTTCGAGGTCGCCAACGGCGGCACGCTGTTCCTCGACGAGGTCGGGGAGCTGAACAAGAACATTCAGGTCAAGCTGCTCCGCTTCCTGGAGTCGGGCGAGATCCGCCGACTCGGCGACACGGAGCCGTTCCGGGTGGACGTGCGCGTGCTGTGTGCGACCAACCGGGATCTGCGCGACATGATCCGTACCGATCAGTTCCGCGAGGATCTCTACTTCCGTATCAACACGTTCGAGATCCGACTGCCGCCGCTGCGCGAGCGGCGCTCGGACATCCCGGACCTGGCTCGGCACCTCCTCGCCCGCGCCGCCCGGCGCCCGGTGGAGCAGGTGGCGAACCTGCTGACGCCCGAGGCGGTTGATGCGCTGCTGGAGTACGAGTGGCAGGGGAACGTGCGCGAGTTGGCGAACGCGATGGAGCACGCCTACATTCTCGCCGGCGGGCAGCAGATCGGACCGGAGCACTTGCCGTACCAGGTCCGGCAGGCGGCCAGCCAGACCAGCGGACCGAAGCTGGCGGTCACGCCCCCGCCCGGACTGGCCGCCTCGGCGCACGGCCCGCCGCGGACCCTGCGCGAGATCGAGATGGAGCACATCCTGCGCGTCCTGGAGAAGCACAAGGGCAACAAGCCGGCCGCTGCGGCCGAACTGGGGATCGTGCTCAAGACGCTGTACAACAAGCTCAACGCCTGGCAGGAGGAGCAGGAGCGCCGGGCGGCCGGGTGACCGAATGATGCGTGTACCAGCCGCGCGCGGAGGCGACCGCTCGCTTGCG
>JADLBT010000090.1 GCA_020847555.1 Gemmataceae bacterium | reverse complement strand
GGTTCGGCACCGGCACCGCCGAGGCACGCGCCATCGCGCTCGCCGCCGGGACGGATCTGGCCTACCTGCGGGCTGACTGGTTCGTCGCCACCGCGTCGCGGCCGCCGTTGTACCACGACCTGCTCCAGCTGCCGACCACCGAACGCGGGCTGGAGCGGCTACTCCAGGTGGACGTGCCGACCGCGCTCAGGGAGGAGACGGCGGTGCGCGTCGGGTTCAACGATTCGGGCGTGTCCAGGAACAACCGGCTGCTCGAACGACACGATGCGGCGTTCGGCGCCTACTGGCGCAGCTACGACTTCGCCGCGAACACCGGACGCCAGAACCTGTTCGAGCACCCCCTCGGTCCGGCCGCCGGAGAGACGTCGTTCCAGCACGCGGGCGGCGAGATGATCTTTCAACTGCCCAACGGCCTGCAGGGGTACATGCTGACCGACGGGCTGGGACGCCGCATCGACAGTGGGCCGGTCGAGATCGTCAGCGATCCGAAGCGGCCCGACCAGCGCGTTGTCGCCGGTCTGTCATGTCTGAACTGCCACGCCAGCGGTCTGCTCCCGAAGGCCGACCAGGTGCGCGCCCACGTCGAGAAGAACCCCGCCGCCTTTGCCCGCGCCGCCGTCGAGACGGTGCGCGCTCTCTACCCGGCGAAAGGCAAGGTGCAGGCACTGCTCGCCGAGGACAACCGGCGCTACCTGCAAGCGCTGGCCCGCACCGGCGCCTCGCCGGACGCCCCCGAACCGATCAACGCCGTCACTCAGCGCTACGAGGCGACGCTCGATTTGAAGGCAGCCGCCGCGGAACTCGGGCTCTCCGCCGGGAACTTCGCGACCCGCCTCGAACAGACGCCGGTGCTGTTGCGGCTCATGGGCGCCCTGCGGGCCGCGGCCGGAACGGTGCAGCGGCAGGTGGTCGAGGAGGGGTTCGCCGAGATCGTGCGGACACTGCGCCTCAACGAGCCGTTCACCGTCAAAACCGACTCGCCGGGTTCGGTCCTCGCCCCGTTCGCCGGGCATACAGGCGCGGTCCTTGACGTGGCGTTCGCCCCGGACGGCGCGCGGGTCGCCTCGGCCAGCGGCGACCGGACGGTGCGTCTGTGGGATTCGGCCGCCGGCAAGGAACTGCGCCGGTTCGCGGGCCACACGGACGAGGTCACCTGTGTCGCCTTCACCCCCGACGGCCGGTGGGTGGTGTCCGGCAGCCGGGACCGAACAGTGCGCGTCTGGGACGCCGACACCGGCCGCGAGGTGTCCCACTTCACCGGCCACACCGACCGGGTACGGGCGGTCGCAGTGTCGCCCGACGGCACGCGCGTCGCCTCGGCAGGGGACGACGCGATTGTGCGGGTCTGGGAGTTGACGACCGGGGCAGCCGGCCCGACCCTCGCCGGGCACACGCGGCCGGTGCGCGCGCTGGCGTTCGGCCCGGACGGGCGGAAGCTGTTGAGCGCCGGGCAGGATGGGACGGTGCGCCTGTGGGACATCGCGGCCCGGCGGGAGGTGGTCCGACTGGAAGGCCACACCCGAGCCGTGTACGCAGTCGCGTTTTCCCCCGACGGCAGGCGCGTCCTCTCGGGCGGCGAGGACCGCACGGTACGCCTGTGGAACCTGGCCGCCGGCAAGGAGCAGTGTACCCTCGAAGGCCACGCGAACGCGGTGATCCGCGTCGCCTTCAGCCGGGACGGCCGCGGGGCGCTTTCCGGCAGCAGCCAGTACCAGGCGCCCGACCGCGTGCTGCGCCGCTGGGATCTCGGCGCGGGGACGGAGGTCCGGGCGCTGGCCGGTCCCGAGGGGCTGGCGATCGGCTGCCTCGCCTTCTCCCCCGACGGCCGCAGTGCCGTCGTCGGCGGGCCGGACCGGACGTTGCGCCTGCTGCAGCTCGCGCGGTAATCATCGCAACCAATCTTCAGCGGAAGTGATCGGAATATCCCCCCAACCGAAGGAGAGAATCATGCGCAAATGGGCATTCGCGTCCGCGGGCGTGCTGGCTCTCGGGCTGGCGGTCGCCTCGGGCCAGATCGTCGGCGGCAAGGCGGACGACACGAAACCGAAGGCCACGAAACCGAAGGCCACGAAACCGAGCGGCACGAAGGTGACGGCCCCCGTCAGCGCCGCCGCCAGGAGCCGCATCGTCAAGGTCACCGTTTACCCCAACAGTGCCCTGGTCACGCGCGAGGTCGAGGTGCCGGCGGGCGCCGGCATCACCGAGCTGGTCGTCTCCGAATTGCCGCTCCGAACCGTCAACAGCTCCCTCTACTCGGAGGGCACCGACGGCATCCGCGTCCTGACGACCCGGTTCCGCACTCGCCCGGTCTTCGAGGACACGCGCGAGGACGTGCGCAAGCTGGAGGACGAGCTGAAGAAACTCGCCCTCGCGGCCCAGAAGATCCAGGCCGACATGGACAGCCTGAAGCAGAACCTGATGATGCTGACCAAGCTGGAAAAGTTCACCGAGGTCAGCACGGTTCACTCGACCGAGAAGGGCGGGCTGAACGGCGACACGGTCATCACGATGGCCAAGTACGTCATGGAGCAGCGGGCTGAGAAGGCGAAGGAGATGGTCGCCCTGCAGCAGACCCTGCAGACGAACCAGGAGCAGGCGGAGTTCGCCAAGCGGAAGCTCGCCGACCTGACGCGCGGCTCCACCCGGACCGAGCGCGACGCGGTCATCGTGGTGGACCGCAACGGCGCCGGCGGGAAGGTGTGGCTGAACTACCTGGTGGACGCGGCGTCGTGGCAGCCGCAGTACAAGCTGCGCGCCGGCGCGACCGCCAAGGATGCGGTGCAGGTCGATTACCTGGCGGCCCTGCGGCAGCAGAGCGGCGAGGACTGGACCAACGTCGATCTGACCCTGTCCACCGCCCAGCCGATGCTGAACGCCGCCCCGCCTGATCTGGTGAAGCTGGAGGTGACCGTCGTGGCCCGCGCCACGCTCCCGCAGCCGACAGGACCGGGCGCCCAGGCCGGGTTCGGCGCGGGGGGTGCGTTTGCGCCACAAAAGGATCTGCAGGAGAAGGCGAAGTCGCTCCGCGGCCAGGCGCAGATGTCGTACCAGAACTTTGACGTCAACAACGCCGTCAAGCAGATCAACGCGGCGGCGGCGTGGGAGCAGGCCCGCGACCTGATGAAATCGCGCGAGGAGTTGCTGGCCGAGAACCGCAAGGTAGGCAACTCGATGGGCATTCCGGGTGCTGGCCAGGGCGGGGCGAGCTTGCAGGAGGGGCCGAGCGTCACCTACCACCTCAAGGCGCGCCTGAGCGTGCCGTCGCGCAATGACGAGCAGGTGATCGAGGTCACCAAGCTGAACCTGGAGCCGAAGTACTACTACAAGGCGGTCCCGGTGCTGACACGCCACGTCTACCGGCTGGCCGACCTGACGAACAAGAGCGCGTACGTCCTGCTCCCGGGGGAGGCGACGATGTACCAGGGGACCGACTTCGTCGGCCGGATGGCGATGCCGCTGATCGCCATCGGCGAGGAGTTCACCGCCGGGTTCGGCGTCGATCCGCAGGTGCAGATCCAGCGCGAGATGCTGGACAAGACCAAGTCGCAGCAGGGCGGCAATCAGGTGCTGAACTACAAGTACCGCCTGCTCGTGAGCAACTTCAAGAGCGAGGCGGTCAAGCTTCAGGTGTGGGACCGGCTGCCGCACGCCGAGAGCGAGACGGCCGGCATCACCCTGGTGAAGGCGACGCCCGAGGTCAGCCAGGATGCGCTGTACCAGCGGGAAGCACGGCCGGCAAACTTGCTGCGCTGGGACATGGACGTCGAACCGGGCGTGAGCGGCGAGCGGGCCGTACCGATCAACTACGAGTTCCGGCTGGAGCTGGACCGCAACATGGCCATCAGCGGGCTGCTCGCCCGTTAAAGAGCGTTTCGCGCAAAGACGCAGAGAGCGCCAAGGAAATCTTCTTCCTT
>JADLBT010000089.1 GCA_020847555.1 Gemmataceae bacterium | reverse complement strand
GAAATGCCGCCCCTGCCGACCGGCCCGCCGCCTTCTCCCCGGGCGACCTCTCCTTGCCGGCACCAACCGGGCATCCCTCGGCCGCCCGGCCCCAGGAAAAGACGTATCGCTACACCCGTTCCGGCACGCTCCCGGCACCGGCCATGGCGCCGGCGCCGAGTTCACCGCCGGCGCTGTCGCCCTCCCAGCCGCCGCAGCCGCAACTGGCCATGCCGCCGATGCCACCGCCTTCCCGGCCGCCGCAGCCGCAGCTGGCCATGCCGCTGATGCCGGCGCCTCCGTCGGCGCAGCCGTCGCTGCCTGCACCATCGGCTCAGCCCGCGCCAACTCGGCTACCTGCTCCGACTGTACCGGCCGTTCAGCCGCCGTCGGCACAGTCGCATCTACCGGCGGCACCGATCCCGGCAGGACCGCGGCCGGTCCAGTTGCAGAACCTGCAACCTCTCCCGCAACTTCCGCCCGTCGAACGGGCGGCGCCCGCGGTGACGCCGCGGCCCGCGGCAGCGCCTCAGCCCGGCCCGGCGATGCACCCGGTCCAGCAGTTGCCCGGCGGCGCAGGGAATGGGTTCCAGCCCGTCGCTCAGCGGCCGTTCGATCAGTCTCGTTCGCAGGCGGACGACATCACCTCGTACAACATCTTGCTTGACATCCCCGGCAAACAGCGCCTGTTCGGGCAGTTCGAGTCAGAGGCGGCCCTCAAGGAGCGCATGCGCCAGGAGGCGCTGCGGTCCGGCGAGCGTCTGGTGTTCCCGGACGAGCCGATCCTGTCCAGAGAGCCGTATCCCGGCCGGCACTGGCCCGCGCTGGTGCGCCACGTCGAGCCGTACTACGTGTGCTACGGCCGATTACTGTTCGAGCAGAAGAACCTCGAGCGCTACGGCTGGAGCCTGGGTCCGGTCACGCCGCTGGTGTCGGCCGGCAAGTTCTTCTGGGACGTCGCGTGGCTGCCGTACCACCTCGCGACACGGCCGTGCCGGCAGTACGACTGCAGCGCCGGCCACTGTCTGCCGGGCGACCCAGTGCCGCTGCTGCTGTATCCGCCCGAGATCAGCGCGACCGGGATGCTAACGCAGGTGGGGGTGATTACCGGCCTGTTCTTCATCTTCCCGTGACCGTGTGACGCTCGCTCGCTTTACCAGCCGCGCCAGCGCGCGGCTGGTAAAGCGCGTTCAACTTCGGCATGCGTCAGGCGCGCTTCCCCAGGGCCAGCAGATTGCGCACCGCCGTCGCTGGCCCCTGCGGGTGGCGAAAGATCCCGGTCCCCACGACGAGCACGTTCGCCCCCGCCGCGATCGCCTGCGGCGCCGTCCTCTCGTCGATCCCACCGTCCACTTCCAGCTCGCACGCCGGGTTGTGCCGATCGATCAGCTCGCGCAGCCGGTGGATGCGGTCGTTGCTCTCGGGAAGGTACGGCTGCCCCCCAAACCCCGGGTGGACCGTCATGCACAGGGCCAGGTCGATTTCCTTCAGATACGGCTCCAGCGCCTCGACCGGCGAGTCCGGGTTGACGACCAGCCCCGCCCTCTTCCCCAGATCACGTATCTGCCGGAGGAGCGGCCGCGGGTCCGGCAGTACCTCGTGATGCACGAGCAGCGAATCCGCCCCGGCCTGCACGAACGACGCCACGAATCGCCCCGGCTCCTCGACCATGAGATGGACCTCCAGCGGCAACCGGGTTCGCGGGCGCAGCCCCTTGACCACCACCGGCCCCATGCTCAGGTTCGGTACGAAGTGGCCGTCCATGACGTCGATGTGGATGCGGTGGGCGCCGGCCGTTTCCGTCTCGGCCACCTGTTCGGCCAGGCACCCGAAGTCCGCCGCCAGGATCGAAGGCGCGATGTGAACCATGACCAGTCCCCCGTTGAGCCTCACGAGCCTTTCAGTTTGTACCCTTCCGACCGGGCGATGAACGCCGCCGCACTCACGTCCCCGAGGACGTTGAGCGTGGTCCGGCACATGTCGAGCAGCCGGTCCACGCCGAGGATCAGCGCCAGCCCCATCTCCGGCACCCCGGCGTAGGCGAGGATCATCACCAGCAGCGGCAGCGAACCGCCCGGCACCCCCGCCGCCCCGATCGCCGTCAGCACCGACAGGACGACCACCACGAGCTGCTGCCCCAGCGTCAGTTCGACGCCGAACACCTGCGCCAGGAACACCACCGTCACGCCCTCGAACAGGGCCGTGCCGTTCATGTTCATGGTCGCCCCGAGCGGCAGGACGAACCCGGCGATTTGCGGTGGAACCCCCAGTTCCTCCTCGCTCACCTTGATGCTCGTCGGCAGGGTCGCGTTGCTGGAACTGGTCGAGAAGGCGGTCACCATGATGTCGCGCGTCCGGCGGAAGAACTCCACCGGGCTCAGCCGCGCCAGCCCCCACACCAGCAGCGACAGCACCCCGAACAATTGCAGCGCCAGCCCGCCGATCACCACCAGGACGTACAGTCCCAGCGGCCGCAGCAGGTCGAACCCAAACCGAGCCGTCACCGAGAAGACCAGCGCGAACACCCCATACGGCGCGATCTTCATGGCCATGTTAATGATCACCACCATCAGGTCGCCGACGCCCTCCAGGACCGTCAGGACCGCCTCGGCCCGCTGCCTGTCGATCACCGTCAGCCCGACTCCGACCAGCAGGGCGACGAAGATGATCTGCAGCATCTCCATGTTGACGGCCGACTGGAACGGGTTGCGCGGGACGATGTTGACGAACGTCTCCACCCCGAACGCCACCGGCGCCTTCGTCTTCTCCGACGCCTGCTCACCGTACTGCTTGACGAGCCCCTCGCGCGTCTCCGGCGGGAGTCCCTCCCCGGGCCGCACCAGGTTGACCAGCGCCAGACCGAGGACCACGGCGCAGCTCATCGTCAGCACGAAGTAGGTGAATGTCTTGGCGCCGATCCGGCCGAGGCTGCGCAGGTCGCCCAGGCGGGCGACGCCGACGGCGAGCGAGGAGAACACCAGCGGGATGACCGTCAGGAACAGCAGGCGCAGGAACACCTGGCCGACCGGCTCCATGATGTAAGTGATGAGCCAGTCCACGAACCGAGGAGCCGGCGGCCGGACCGCCTCGGCCACGCCCGCCCACGGCACCGCAGCCGGGAACCCGCCGGTCGGGTTGACGGTCAGGGCGTGCAACCGATGCGGCTCCAGCGCCGGGCCGGGGGTCAGGGCGTTGGCCGTCACTCCGCAGGCGGCGCCGAACACCAGTCCCAGGAGGATCTTCGTATGCAGGGACATGCTGCGGCCGTTCGTCGCTTCGCTCATGGGCTCAGTCTACGGCCGCGACGTGGATGTTGTATCCACCGGCCCGGTTGGAAATGAACGCGAGCCGGCGCCCGTCCGGCGCCCAGGCGGCGAAGTTGTCCTGGGCCGGGTTGCGCGTCACGTTCCGCTGGCCCGACCCGTCGGCGTTCATGATGTAGATTTCGTAGTTCCCGTCCCGGTTCGACGTGAACGCAAGGCGCTTGCCGTCCGGCGACCAGGCCGGCCAGCAGTCCATCCGCGGGTGGCTCGTCAGGCGGCGCACGTCGCCGCCGTCGGCGCTCATCGAGTAGATGTCGAGGTTTCCGCCGCGGGCGCTGCAGAACGCGAGGCGCTTGCCGTCCGGCGCCCAGGTCGGATTGTTGTCGGCCGCGGGATCGCTGGTGAGGCGGCGGATGTTCTTGCCGTCCGCGCCGACGACGTGAATCTCCTGGTTCTTCGTCCGCGTGCTGACCCAGGCGATGAGCTTGCCATCGGGCGACCAGCGCGGCGACTCCTCGAAGGCGTTGACGTGCGGCAGGAGTACCGTCTGCTCGCCGCCATCTGCGCCGACGACGTTGATTTGCAGTTTGCCGTCGGTGCCCTGGAGGCGGTCGTGGACGAAGACGATTCGCTTGCCGTCGGGGAACCAGTGACCGTCGAAGCACGGCTGCGTTTCGCCGGGAAGGAGCGGCCTGAAGTCGGATCCGTCCGCGTTCAGCGTCCACAGACCCATCTTGCCGGCGTGGATGCGCGTGCAGAGGAACCGCTTGCCGTCGGGGGACCAGGAGAGGTGCTGGAGGAAATCGCGGTTCCCTTTCGTGACGGCGCCGACGCGCGGCCCGGACGGCTGGACCGCGGCGGCCGCGAACACCAGCACGACGAGCAGGGGGAACGCGCCTTTCGCCATCGGGAGCACCCTCTTCTCGATCCCGGTACGGCGACCCCGGTTGTCAAGGAGGCTGTTTCAAGACCGTGGGCCAGATCCCCAGCACCTGACCCACGGGACGCCACCCGTGGGCCTTGTACATCACTGCCCTTGATCCTGCACCAGGCAGGCGGACAAAACCCGACGAGCCGGAAGCGTAAGCG
>JADLBT010000088.1 GCA_020847555.1 Gemmataceae bacterium | reverse complement strand
TTGGCCATGAGGTGGGCGTCAACAATGACGTGGGATGGGGTACATCCCGAAGTGCTCCGGATGGAGCAGAGCTATGAAAAAGGGGTGACCGTCTCCAAGGAGGAATGGAAACAGTTGGAGGCACGATTGGAACGGTCACCCCCCCTTCCCAAGTGGGATGTGATCATTAGGTCGAAGACCTAATCCGGGTAATCTATTACTGTCGTATTCCCTTACGCCCTGCTGTTCCTCTACCAACAGGTGCTGGGCATCCAGTTGCCGCGCCTCGACGCTGTCCGGGCGAAACGGCCCAAACGGCTGCCCACCGTGCTCTCCCCCGAGCAAGTCCGCCGCTTCCTCGAGGCCGTGCAGGGCGGCGACGGCCTGTTCCGGCTCATGGCCAGTCTGCTGTATGGGACCGGCATGCGGCGGCAAGAGTGCTGCGAACTGCGCGTCCACGACCTCGACCTCGAACGCCGCCAACTTACCGTCCGCCACGGCAAGGGCGGCAAGGCCCCGCCGGCACCATCAGCCCTCTCGACCTGCTCGGCGAGGTGTCCGCCGATGAGGTCCAGGCAGCTCTTGAAGCGTCCCGCCGCCTGGCACAGGCGCAGGACAATGGGCCTGGCGAGAGACAGGAATACAGCCACCCGGAGTAGACATTGCGCGAAGCTCGGAAAAGAAAAGGCTTCATGGTCGCTAAAGCTCAGCGGCCGGGGCCGCTCAGTGGGCTAAAAATCTCGAAAAGCGCACATGCGGCCCCGGTCTGCTGAGCGTGGCGTTCTCCCCGGCGTTTAGAACAGCCCCGCGTAGTCCTCCTCGATGCGCTTGATCGACAGCCGGTTGAGGAAGTTGGCGTAGCACATCCAGGCCGACAGGGCGTGCAGATCCGCGAACTGCGGCGGGACGAAGCGCGGGACCACCACCAGCCCCTCATCGACGAGCTGGGCCAGTGTCTTGATGTCGGCCAGCGTCGTCTTGCCGCAGAACAGCAGCGGGACGCGCCGCGCCAGCCCGCGGCTGATCGCCAGGCGGATGAAGTTGTACACCAGCACGAACCCCTTGCTGTAGCACAGATCCTTGGTGAACGGCCCGCACCCCTCCGGCAGGCCGCCGCGGAAGACACGCATCGCCTGCTGGTAGCTCTCGCGCCGGTCATACCCCTCCTCGAGGAAGAAGCGATACACCTCCAGGAAGTTCGCCCCCGCCTCCGCCATCGTCACCCCCTCGATCCGGTTTGTCAGGCGCCGCAGCCGAGCCGGGTGCGACGAGAACGACAGGATCTCGGAGATGACCGCCAGCCCCTCCTGGGTGACGGTGGACGACGGCGGCCCCTTGCTCAGGAAGGTGCAGACCGGCTGCAGCTGCCCGTTGAGCGTCGTGCCCAGGTGGACCCACCCCTCGTGGACCTCCAGCAGCCGGACTTCGCGCGGCGTGAAGCGGGCGCTCTCGCGGACCTTGATGTAGTCGCTCCCGGCGGCGGCGTCGGCGACGATGCCGTCGGACAGGCGCACGCGCACCGCGCACGGATCCTGGAAGTACCCGCGCAGGCGCTCGCTCAGGATGTCCACCGCCTGGCGGGCGTCGAGGGTCGGATCCTCGTGGCCGAAGATCCTGTCGTGCGACAGGTTGTCGAGCACCTCGGACATCATGTGGCCGAGGTCGGCGAGATTCGGGTCGCCCGCGTGGAAGCTGTCAGCGGCGCTGCCGTAGAGGCGCTCGGAGATCTCGCCGAAGGCGCGCGTGCCCCGGGCCTCGAGGAGGCGCACCACCTCGCGGTATTCCTGGCACATGCGCGTCATGATCTGGCCGGGCGCGTTGAACGCCCCGAGCTGGCGGCGGATGTCACGCTCGAGGGTTTGCAGCTCGGCGCGCTTGGCCTCGGGGTCGAATGGGAGCGGGCGCGCGAGGTAGTAGTCGCGCGCGACGGGGGGGAGTTCGCGGCATCCGGACGCGAAGAAGGCGTGCTCGATACCGTCGTCCCACTTGATTGCGTCGAGGATGCGGATCGGGCGCTGGGCCTCGACGAGCCGGTCGCTGAGCCGGCGCACCATGCCCTCGTACTCGGTCAGGGGCCGCTGCTCGCGCCCGTTGGTCGCGGAAGAGGCGGTGGATCTGCCCATCGTGCTGAGGTCGGGGCGCCGAACGCCCGGGTGGTTGTTGGGGGTGACTGGCTCCGTTGGTTCACGGCCGAGGGGCGCCTCCCGCGGCGCCGTCAGCACGTCCCTGTTTCTGCGACTCATTGTAACCGAGGCGGCGCGGGAAACAATGAAACTGACGGTGCGGTCAGGAGGAAGTAAAGCCCACGGGTGGCGTCCCGTGGGGCAGGTCGCTGAGGATCTGCCCCACGAGACGCCACCCGTGGGCTTTACCCCTTCTCTCTCCTCACCCCGGCGTCGCCAGGAACAAATCGAGATGCCCCTCCAGCACCTGATCGAGCCGCCCCGTGCTCCGGCCCGAGCGCAGGTCGCGCACCAGCGTCGTCGGCCCGAGGGTGTAGCGACGCACGACCGGCGGCCGCCCGGTCGCCGCCTCGCCCCCCTTCGCCGCCTCGATGCGCGCCCGCAGCAGCGGCCGCAGCCGCTCCAGCGCTTCCGCCTTGCTGCCGTCCGTCCAGGCGCGCAGGGCGGTGAGCGACGCCAGATGGAACAGCAACACGTCGTGCTTTAGCCGTGCCAGCAGTCGGCCGCGCGCCCCGCCCAGCGCCCGCACCTCGATGCGCAGCTCGTCCGGGCCGAAGCCGGGGTCGCCCGCCGGCACCGGCAGCACCTCGACGCGCACCACCTCGCGATCGACCGGCCGTCTCTTTCCGCTGCGCGCCTCCTTCCGCCCGCAGCTGACCTGGTGCAGGCCCGCCTCGCCCGCCAGCAGAGCGTAGGCGCCGGCCCCGCTCACCAGGAGCGTTACCGTGTCCTCCACCGGGTCGCCGCCCTGCCGGTCGTCGAGGACGTCCCCCTCCAACCCGCGCCGTCCCGCCAGTGCAAGGTACATGCGCGCCAGCAGCGCCACCGCGTCCAGGCCCGCGCCGTGCGATGCGACCTGGCGCAGCGTCACATAGGCGTCGCCCAGCGCCCGCATGTCCTGGCACCCGACGAGAAACGCAACGTGACGCTCCTCGCCCTCGAGCGCGTCCAGCTTCTCATCGACCCGGGCCAGATCGCGGTCGCTGGCCCGGTGGCGATCCGCCCACTCGGCCTCGGCCGCCGCCCGGCGCTGCAGTCCCTCGAGCGCGCCGAGAATACCGTCGATGCGGTACACCTCGTCCATCAGCCGCCGCGAGCCGGCCTGGTCGTCCCAGAACCCCGGTGCCGCCGACAGGGCCAGCAGCTCGCTTTTGCGCTCCGCCAGTGGGGCCGCCCGCACGTGCAGGGCGCGGACGCGCTCCAGCAGTCCCGCGGCCCGCCCGGCCACCGGCGCGGCCCGTGCCGCCGGCGCCGCGCTCGCCGGTTCGGCTGCCTCCGGCGGGGAAACCTCGACGTCGATCCGCCCGCCGCGCGCCACCAGGCGCAGCAGCGACCCGGCCGGCGCCTCTCCCGCGGCGATCGCCCGCGCCACCGGCAGCAGCACGAGCCGCTCGACCGTCCGCTTCAGCGGCCGCGCCCCGAACGCGGGCGAGTAGCCCTCACGCAGCAGCAGCGGAATCACCTCCGGGCCGACGTCCACCGCCAGTCGCCGCCGGGCGATGCCGCTCCGCTCCAGCACGTGCGTCACCTCGCGGCGCGCGATCTTCTCGGCCGTCTCCACCTCCAGCGGCCGGAACGTCACGATGCGGTCGAGGCGGTTGAGGAACTCCGGCCGGAACCAGCGCCCCAGCTCGCGCAGCGTCGCCTCGCGGTCCGGCGCGGTGGACGGACCACGTCGCCCGAACCCGACCGACCCCTCCAACGGCACTGCCGACCCAACGTTCGACGTCAGGATGACAATCGTCCGCCGGAAGTCGGTCGTGCGCCCCTGCGTGTCGGTGAGCCGGCCGGCGTCGAAGATCTGCAGGCACAGGTTGTAGATGTTCGGATGCGCCTTCTCGATCTCGTCGAATAGCAGGACCGCGAACGGCCGCTCGCGCACCGCCGCCGTCAGCAGGCCCGGCTCGGACGACCGGGCGCCCGGGCCGATTAGCCGCTCGAACGCCTCGTAGGTGGCGAACTCGCTCATGTCCAGCCGGACCAGCCGCGCCGGGTCGCCGAACAGCAACTCCGCCAGCGCCCGCGCCAGCTCCGTCTTCCCGACCCCGGTCGGACCGACAAACAGCAGCACGCCGAACGGCTTGCCCGGGTCCGTCAGCCCGGCCTTGACGAGCGTCACCAGGTCAACCACCGCATCGACCGCCTCCACCTGGCCCATCACGCGCGCCTCGAAGAACGCACGCACCCTCGCCCGGTCGAGAGCTTCGCTGTCGTCGAGGAACGACACTGGGATGCCGGTCGAGGCGGAGATGGTGCCGAGCACGTCGCGCTCGGTCACCGGCCCGCTGCGGGCAGCGGTTGCGCTCAGCACGCGCCGCAGCAGGCTGACCGACCGCCCCGGCTGCACCGTCCCGCCGGCGTAGAAGTCGGCCAGCTCGCCGAGCCGGTCGAGGACGGCTTCCGGCACGTCCGCGCCGGCGTCGTCCGCGACCGCCTGGAGGATGGCGCGCGTCTCCGCCGGGGTGGTCGGCTGCACCTCGACGGCGTGGAACAGGCGGCGCAGCGAGCTTTTTGCCCCCAGCCCCTTGCGAAACGCCTCGATGCTGCTCTCGCCCAGGATCGTCACGTCGCCGCGCTCGACGTGCGGGGCCAGCGCCGACGCGACCGACGCCTCGCTCTTGGCCCATGTACCCAGCCACGCGAGTTCCTCCCGGTTCGGCACGTACAGGACGACCCGGCGCGGGGCGCGGGTGGCGGCGACCAGGTTGCGCACCTTCGTCTCCCACTCGCCGAGGTATGTGGTGCCGGCGAGGAACTCGGTCGGCGACATGCGCAGGACGTAGCGCGGGCCATCAGAATCGGCGGCGAGGCGGTGGACGACCTCGTGAACGATGGCGGTCTTGCCGGCCCCGGACTCGCCGACCAGCACGACCGCGCGCGGAGGCGCGCCGCGCAGGACCGCGAGCACGTCCTGCACCGCTCGCTCGACCCCGTGGGCGTGCGGCAACTGGCCCGCCTCCACCTCGCGCGTCAGCACGGTCCCGAAGTTCGCCAGCTGCTCGACATCAACGAACGCGATCAGCTGGGTGTCGAGCCAGTGGCCGAGCGCGGCGTGCATCCCCGGCGGAAGCGCCTGGACGCGGCGACGCACCTCGGCGAGCAGCGGCAGCGGCGGTCGGGCCAGGTCGTGCGGGTAGCCGCCGAGCGCGGCGAGATGCCGTTCGAGGGCGTCGGCGGCCGCCTGCTGGACGCTGCCGTCGGCGTCCTCGGCGAGGCGGACGAGGAGGGCCGGGAGGGCGAGGCGCGGCGACGCCTCGGCGAGGGCGTTGGCGATGTCCACGCGCACCCAGGCGTTGACGTCCTCCGCGAGTCGGCGGACCAGGAGCATGACCAGGGCGGGACGGCGGCGCGCGGCCCACACCGCCGACTGGCGCACCGCCGGATCGTGGTCGAGCAGGAGTTGTTCGACGACGTGGTCGAGCGGCCAGGCGGGGGCGTCGCCGAGGGCGTAGGCGAGCGCCTGGCGAACGAACGCGGCGCTGTCGTGGGCCAGGGCAGCGACGGCGTCAAGGATGGCGGACTCGGTGCGCCCCTGGGCGGCGGCGACCGCGGCCCGGCGGAGGATCTCGTCGGGGGAGCGCAGCGCGTCGAGCAGGACGGTCGGCGCCGCCTCGGCGGCCTGGCGCACGGTGGCGACCAGCTGCTGAAACGGGTCGGCCTGGCCGGTGCGGGCCTGTTCGAGGAGACTGGCGATGTCGCTGTCCATGGCCGCCATCATACCGGACCCCACTTCCCCTCGCCAGCACGGGGGATCCGGGGCACGCTTCCCGGATCCCCCGGTGCATTCGGTGAGGACTTTTTCATTTAATGCTTGCAAGGAGTTCCGCACCGGGTACAATGCATCACACTTCGACTCTCCACAGTACGGCCTGACCGCCTCGCCCGACTCGCACCCGCGGGGCGCTGGGTCTTTATCCATTCCATTTGCCGGGAGTCACAGGAGTACCGTCCATGCTGCCCATCCGCTCGCGGGCTCCCGCCCGCCGTCCGGCCTTCACGCTGATCGAATTGCTGGTGGTCATCGCGATCATCGCCATCCTGATCGGCCTGCTCCTGCCCGCGGTGCAAAAGGTCCGCGAGGCTGCCAACCGCACCCAGTGCTCCAACAACCTCAAGCAGATCGGCCTGGGCTGCCACACCTATGCGACGACGTACCGCGCCTTCCCGTCCGCCTACAAGGCTTCCGGGTCGAGCCCCGGCTGGGGGTGGGCCGCGCATATCCTCCCCTACGTCGAGCAGGGTCCGCTGTACCAGACGCTCGGCGTCGCCACCCGCCCGTTCGGCGGCGGCGCCAACCCGGCCCAGCCGACCGCCGCCACCCAGACCCGGCTCACGGTCTTCCGCTGCCCCTCCGATACCGGCCCCGACCTGAACCCGATCCGCCACAACCACGGCATGGCCAACTACCGGGCCGTCGCCGGCCCGACGACCTACCCGACCTTCTCCGCCGACATGGACATGGGCGGGGTGATGTATCAGAACAGCAAGATCCGCATCCCCATGATCACGGACGGGACGTCGAACACCCTGCTCATCGGCGAGTGCCTGTTTGACGAGCCGTCCGCCAAGAAGGCGGCCATCTGGCCCGGCATGACTGGGGTGTATAACGGGTCGATCTACATCAGCGACGTCATGTGGTGGGTGGATGACGCCACCGCCCAGGTGAACGGGCCGGCCCCGCAGGCGTTCAGCAGCCGCCACCAGGGCGGGGCGTTCTTCGCGTTCTGCGACGGGTCGGTCCGGTTCTTCTTCGACACGGTCAATCCCGCCACCGTCAAGTGGCTGGCCGGACGCAACGACGGCCAGATCGTAAACGTCGATTTCTGAGCCTGACCGCGCTCCTCCCACGTCGCCCAGATCCCCGGGCCTGCCGGATTTTGCCGGCGGCCCGGGGCGATCCGCATTTTGTGATTCCGGGGTCGCTGCTACAATACGCCACCCGCGCCCGGCGTGGGTCCGGAGAACGGATTCTCCCTGGCAGGAGCCCCGCAATGTCCAGTTCCCCCGCGCCCCGCTCGCCCGGGCCATCGGCCTCGGGTTCGACGCGCCAACTGCTCGACGAACTCGACGCCCTGATGCAGCGCATGCTCGAGCTGCCGGTCAACCAGCTCGACGACGACCCCACCCCACCGACGAACACCGTGCTGGCCCCGCCCGCCCCGACCACCACAGCGCCTCCGGCTGCCGAGGAGACGCCGTCCGACGGCGACGGGCAGGCCGCACGTCCGTCGCTGGCTGAGCCTTCCCGGGCGCCTGACGGGGAGCTGGCGCCGGTCCGGCGCGTCATCGCCCACCCCCCGACCTCGTTCCCGACCGAGCCGCATCGGGTCGAGGAGCCGTCCGCCCGAACGGAGACATCTGCCTTGCCCGCTCCCGCAAAGGCACCCTCCGCCCGGCCCGCGGACTCTGCTGGCCGAGGGGCAGCACCGCCAGCCCACGGGTCGGCGCCGCCGTGGCGCCACCGCGCCACCGGCGCCGTGCGCGGCCGGGGGACGCGCTGGCTGCTGGGGTGCAACCGGGCGTTTGAGTGCTGCACGTCCTGGATGGGCGGCCCCGGTCGCTGGCTGCGCGGCCCGGCCGGCCGGACGACCCTCGGCTGGGTCGGGCTGGCGCTGTGGACCGTGGCCCTCACCCTGGGGCTCCTGCGCCTGCTCGGTTGAACGAACCGGGGCCAACTCCCTAGAATGACAGCGGATCGCAAACCGGGTTTGGGAAC
>JADLBT010000087.1 GCA_020847555.1 Gemmataceae bacterium | reverse complement strand
TCGAACCTGCCACCGCCCACTGACCGACCCAGGCGCTCGGGGGTGTAGCTCAGCTTGGTTAGAGCACCGGACTGTCAATCCGGAGGCCGCGGGTTCGAGTCCCGTCACTCCCGCCTCATGGAAGCCCCGTAGACGCGGGGCTTTCGCCGTTCTGGGGTCCGGCTCCGAGGAGCCGAAAGGGCCGGGGTGTCACGCAAAGCGTCACCGCTCTGGAAAACGCCAGGTCTCCCGACCTCATGCTGCGCCGGCTCAGGTGTGCTGATCGCGAACCGTTTCCGCCACGGCGGCGAAGGTCTCGCTATCGGAACCGGAAGGTCCGGGAGCCGCGCGGGCCGCTGAGGGTGGCGGTTCGGGGGCGTGTGCCAGTGCCGGTGGTGATCATCCCGTTGGTGGTCACGGGGATTCGTTGTCCGGCGATGCGCACCTCGGTCCAGCCGTCCATGAGCCCGAGGGCGGCGAACCACCGGCCCTTGCTTTGGCCGCCTTCCCACAGCACCACGCCCGATCCGCGGACCTGCCTGAGCTTCTTCTGGCGGTCCGCCTCGTAGCGATTGGCCCCACAGCCGATCCCACCGCCACCGTCGAAGCGGCCGTAGGTGGTGGCGTAGCCGATTGAGCCGTCCATGCTCTTGGCGATCCAGAGCCGCAATCCGCCGGGTGCGGAGGCGGCCAGGCGGATGCTTCCCGGGACCACCTGGCAAGAGTCGGTGAGCGTTCTGAGGATGAACCCGGGGATCTTTGAGGTGTCCGCCGGCGGGCGTTTGGTGAAGACCCCGAGCTCGGGTTCGACGGGGCGAGGGCGGGGGAACCCCGCGGGCGGCGCCTGCCGGATGAGGCGCGGCAGCAGCCGCTGCAGTTCCTCCGGGGCGAGGGTCGTGTACCTCGCGGCTTCGTTCCCGGCGCGGTCGAGCACCAGGATCGTCGGTTCAGCCGTCACGTCCAACCTCTTGGCGAGCGCACCGTCGGGGTCCACCGCACCGGCGTCGCCCGAAACCCCAGTGCCCGCAATCGGTTCTCACTGATTCGGCGTCCGTCCTCGGGCGTCACGTCCCTGATGACCTGCACGAAGGTGGCCTTCTCCAGGAACGCGTCATAGGCCCCCCCGAAGGGGTCACGGCATTCCTGGCAGTCACGCGAGCCGAACGCCATCACCACCACCCGGCCGCGCAGATCAGCGACTGGGGTCGTCGGGTCGAACAGCCCCGACCGCGGGTCGGCCCCGGCGATGCGCAGCAGCCCGCCCGATGAGCCCACAGGTGCGTCGGTGCCGCGCGGCAGCGCCGCGAACAGCACCGCCCCGATCCCCGCGAGCCCCAGCGCCGGCATCGCAACTCTCATGACGCGGCGCGACCGGGACGGCGGCGCGGGCAGCGCCCGGCGCACTCCTTGGCGCGTGGCTTCCTCCAGCCCATGGTCCGGTTGCGGTGTGCGCGGCAGGACCGACCTGAGTCGCTGCTCAAGCTCGTTCGGCATCGACCACCTCATAGGTTGTCCGCAGCTGCTCCAGCGCGCGGGCGAGCCTGGATCCGACGGTGCCGACCGGCACCCCCGATCGCCGCGGCGATCTCGGTTGGCGTCAGGCCCAGCCCGAAGCGCAGGGTAACCACCACCCGCTGGTCGACGGGGAGCGCCTCCACCGCACGCAGCAGCGCCGGGTCCGACGGGGCCGCCTCGGTGGCCGGCAGGGCATCCGCAGCTTCAAGACCGACCAGGCGCCGCTCAGAACGGAGCGCGTTCAGCGAACGGGTGACGACGATCCGGCGCAGCCATCCCGCGAACGGGCCGTCCCCGCGGTAACGCCGGATCTGGGCGAAGGCCTGGACCATCGCCTCCTGAGCCACTCATCCCCCAGGGAGGGCCGACCACAGACGGTCTGCGCGACCCGTCGGGCCTCCTCCCAGTGCCGGGCGAACAGCTCCTCGGCCGCCGCCGCGGAACCGCGAGCGGCGTCGCGGGCGAGCGCCCTGTCGGAGAGGTCCATACCTCTATGACACACGAACCGGCGCCGGCACTCCCCCGAGATGTCGACCGCGGGAAGGACACGGAGGCCCGGGTGCCCTGGGATCAATCGGGACGCCGGAGATCACCGGCCACTCGCCCCGCCGACCGGGTGGCTCGTTATGTCGAACTTGAATCGCCCGGTCCCTGCGAAATCAACTTTGACAAAACGGCTCTTCGCTCAGACCGCCTGCATACGGATGCTCACACCGCTCTGAGCGCCCCCGAGTGGGGTGAAGCCATGCAAATCGTCACCGCGGCGATGACAGGCTCCGCCGGTACCAGCACTCGGCAACCTGGCTGGCCGACGCGGGGAGACGGCTCGCCTTTCGAAACAGAATCCGGACATCCGGCAATGAAGGAGGCGATACGTCCCGGTCAGGTTCCGATCTGCCGGACGGAAATGCCGAGTCGCGCCGCGTGGCCTGCGAGCCGACTGTCGAGGGTCCACAGCTCAGCGGCAAGTTCGTGGGCCAGCGCAAGGTAGGCGGCGTCGTACGCCGCCCTCGTCCCCTGGCGTCCCGCCAACTGGAGGATGATGCCGCCGCCGGGTGCGCGTGCAGCGTGATGGGGAGGTCGCCGACCGCGGCGAGACCGGCCAAGGCGGCCGACTCCGAGATCTCATTCGCGAAGACGAGACTACGGACGGCGCTCTCAAGCTCGTAGGGCATCAGGGCCGGTGCATGCAGGTCCACGCGTTCGCGAATCGCGGCCGCGAGGTGTTCGCGGATCTCGGTGTGCAGGGCCCCGCCCGATGCGAGCCGCACCAACAGGCTCGCATCGACCACAACGGGCACTAGTCGGCGCTGCCTCGCAGTGCCCGCGCCTCGAGTTCCGCGCGGTCGGCGCGAAGCGCCTCACCGATGGCCTGCTCACTGATCTCCGGCACGCCCTGCCACAGCCCCCGGAGGCGTTCCAACGCGGCGATCCCGCGTTGCGCGTCCGCGTCCGGACCTGGGAGGCCCCGGACCAGTTCCACGATCACGGCATCGGCGCCGATGCCACGACGGCGGCTCTCGGCCTCCAGCCGTGCCCGCTCGTCGGGACCCAGATCGATGCGAATCGGATTCGTTGCCATGCGGCCGATTGTAGGCGCGTTCGGATCGATCGCGATAGGCGAGTGTGGCCGCACCGAGGTCTGTCCCACCGCCCCCTCGGAGGCACTCCGAGTCACTCCGGGCCTGGAGTGCGTGCCCGACCCGAGCCCATACAGACAAGCGTTCCGATGATGGGCAGCGACCGACCGTCTGCGTCAGCGACGGGAACCGGGTGTTCGGCCCCGGCGAGCCCAGCACCGTCCACCACCGGGAGGACGACCGGGAGGACCTCCTGGTGCTGCACGGCAAGGCGATCCTCATCTCGAGGGCGAGGAGCGGCGCCTGAGGCGCTGGGACTTCGTGCACCGCCCGCCGGGCACGCGTCACGCGTTCACGGGCGTGGGCGGCGGACCCTGCGTCCTGCTGTGCGCGAGCTCGCGCGTGGACCGGGCCGGCGACCGGTGCGGCGCGTGCGAGGACGACCCGGCCGCCCGCCGGCACGACGCCGCCCGCCGCACGCCACCGCCGACTCCGCCGCGGGCCTCCTCGGCGCTCCCGCCCGCCCGGCGCGTGCCGTACCCGCACGGCCCGCTGCCCGACGGGGAGCGAACGCCCGCCGGGCCCCCGGGCTCAGCCGCCGGCCACCACGGCCACGGCCGCCAGGTCCGCGTACACGCGCAGCCGGTCCACCGCCCCCTCGGCGAACTCACCGCGGGCGAGGCCGGCGCACACGCAGCCCCAC
>JADLBT010000086.1 GCA_020847555.1 Gemmataceae bacterium | reverse complement strand
GGAAATGCTGCTGGACGAAGGAGTTGGGGCCGTCGGCAAGCGGAAACATGAGGAACCTCCTGGGGGTTCCTCATGCGCTAGCCGCCAGCCCCTCGTTGTCAAGAGCGACTTGTGTAGAACATTAAGGCGTCAGCCTTCGGGCTCGGACAGAACGGAGACGCGCTCGTGGTGGGCGGCGCCCTGCGGGTCGGGGGGCGGGTCGCGTACCACCGGCAGACGCAGAACCACAATCAGTCCGATCAGGCCCAGCCCGCACAGCAGCAGTACCAGCGGCAGCGCCAGGCCGCCGAGCACCACGCTCGAGGCGACCACTACCGGAATGCAGGTGACCGCCGTCACCTTGACGCGCGGCCGGACCGCCCGGTGTGCCTGCCAGTCGCGCAGCAGTCCGCCGAACAGCCGGGAGCGCAGCAGCCAGGCGTTGAGCCAGGACGAGGACCGGACGAAGAAAAAGCTCGCCAGCAACAGGAAGGGGGTCGTCGGAAGGACCGGCAGGAGGACGCCCAGGACGGCGAGCCCGACGAAGAACAGGCCCAGCGCGACGTAAATGAACCGCCGCAGCCCGTGAGCCGGTCGCGGTTCGACCCGGGCGCGCGGGCCGACGGGAGATCGGCCCGCGGTCTGGTGGTTCGTGGCTCCTCCCATCCCTTCAGTGTATCACAGGACGCATGGACAGGCGGCAGGCGTCGGCGTTAGAGTACCGTCGGCCGGTCCGCGCGGGGCCGACGGGCCGGCCGGCGTGCCCCGATGTTGGCGGGCGCCCCACCGCGGCCGCGCCGGGGCCGGGCCATGACCGAGTTGGCACACCTCGACCTGATCCGCTTCCTCGATTTCTACCTGATGCTCACCTTCGCGGTCGGGACTGTCCGCCGCATCGGGCAGTACCTGTCGATTGGCCGCCTCGTCGTGAGCATGCCGACCCGCTGGCCGCACTTGCTCGACCTCGTCAAACAGCACCGGACGATCTTCCTGACGTGGGCCACCGTCCTGCCGGCCCTGCTGTGGCTGACGCTGTCCGTGGTCCAGCTGATCGCATCCCGGCAGATCTGGCCGCAAGCGCAGCTAACCGCCGGCGACCTGGCGACTCACCGATGGGCGCTGGCAGTCGTCGTCCCGGTGGCCCTGGCGACGTTCGCCCTGGATCTGTACGGCATCCTCGTGGTCGGGGAACTCGACCGGCGAGAGATGGAGCAGCATTTCGACCAGGCGGAGTACTGGCTCCGCTCCCGCACCGCGACCGTCGTCAAGGTGTTCACCCTCGGGTTTGTCAACCCGCGCCGTATGGTCGCCGTCGAGGTGCAGAAGGCGCTGGTGGCCGCGAGCCAACTCCTCAACACTACCCTGTGGTGGGTGTCGGTGCAGATCGGCCTGCGGGTGACGTTCGGCCTGGCGCTGTGGCTGACGTGGGCGCTGACGCGCAGCTGAGACCACGCTTCGGGCTCGGAGCGGGTTCTCCGCATGCGGGACCGAAGAAAATTGTTTAGACAAGCATTGTCCGAATGATTATCCTGACGGCATGTCGTCGCCGCAACCCCGGCAGGCCCGTGCAGGCCGTCGTTTTGACTCCCTGGAGCAGGAGGTTTTCCTGAACCTCTGGCGCACCTACGACCGGCTGCGCGCCCTGGAGGACGAGCTGTTCGCCCGGTACGACCTGACGCCGCAGCAGTACAACGCCCTGCGCCTGCTGCGCAGCGAGCACCCCGGCAAGATGAACACGCTGGAACTGGCGGGGCGACTCGTCTCCCACGCGCCCGACATCACGCGCCTGCTCGACAAGCTGGAGCGACGCGAGGTGATCGAACGCGAACGGCCGGCCGACAACCGGCGAGTAGTGCGGGTCGGCATCACCGCCGCCGGCCTGAGCCTGCTGGACGAGTTGAGCGGGCCGGTGCGCGCTTGCCACGCCCGGCAACTGGGCCACCTGTCGGCGGCCCAGCTGAGGACGCTCGTCGAGTTGCTCCAGTCGGCGCGGGCGCCGCACGAGGCGCCCGACGGTGGCTGGCGCTGACCGTGATAGCCCTCTCCCCCTGCCTCACACCAAGGAGTATCCTGCATGGCTTCTTCCAACGACAGCACCGGACCCGACGTGGTGGTCATCGGCGGTGGCCCTGCCGGCAGCACCGTCTCCACGCTCCTCGCCCAGCACGGGCGCCGCGTCCGACTGTTCGAGCGCGACCGCTTCCCGCGCTTCCACATCGGCGAGTCGCTCATCCCCGAGACGTACTGGGTGCTGCAGCGCCTCAAGATGCTCGACAAGATGAAGGCGAGCCACTTCATCAAGAAGTACAGCGTCCAGTTCGTCAACGCCAAGGGCAAGCTGTCGGCCCCGTTCTACTTCTTCGACAACAAGCCGCACGAGTGCTCGCAGACGTGGCAGGTGGTGCGCAGCGAGTTCGACCTGATGATGCTGCGCAACGCCGCCGAACAGGGTGTCGAGGTCCACGAGGCGACGCGCGTCCTCGACGTCCTGTTTGAAGGCGACCGCGCCGTCGGCGTGAAGATCCAGAAGGAGGACGGCACCCAGGAGGAGGTGCGGGCGAAGGTCGTCGTGGACGCCAGCGGGCAGACAACGTTCCTGCAAAACCGCTTCAAGCTGCGCCTGTGGGATCCGCTGCTCAACAAGGGCGCCATCTGGACGTACTGGGAGGGCGCGTACCGCGACACCGGCAAGGACGAGGGCGCCACGCTGGTGGTGCAGACGACGGACAGGAAGGGGTGGTTCTGGTACATTCCGCTGCACGGTAACCGCGTCAGCCTCGGCGTCGTCGCGCCGTTCGACTACCTGTTCAAGAACCGCGGCAGCCACGAGCAGACTTATAACGAGGAGGTCGAGGCGTGCCCGGCGATCAAGGAGCGGATCGCGAACGCCCGGCGGGTGACCGGGTACTTCGCGACGAAGGACTACTCGTACCGCTCGAAGCAGGCGGCCGGCGACGGGTGGGTGATGGTCGGCGATGCGTTCGGGTTCCTCGATCCGCTGTACTCGTCCGGCGTGCTGCTGGCGCTGAAGTCGGGCGAGTTGGCGGCGGACGCGATCGCCGAGGGGCTGGCGCAGGGGGACGTCTCGGCGGCCCAGCTGGGTAAATGGGGGCCGACGTTCACCCGGGGCGTGGACCGGATGCGGCGCCTGGTGTGCGAGTATTACGAGGGCTTTAGTTTCGGCCGGTTCGTCAGGACGTTCCCGCACCTGAAGAACACGGTGACGGACCTGCTCATCGGCGATCTGTTCACCGATCGGGTGGACGAGGTGTGGGGGCCGATGGAGTCGCTGTACGAGGCGGACAAGAAGCCGATCCCGACGTGGGATGGGGTAGCGCCGCCGGAGATCGCCCAGAACAAGGTGAACGAGCTATTCCTGCCGGCCGGCCCGCGGCCGTGAGGGCATGGCCGGCCTGTTCGCCGCCCATCCCGCGCGGGCCGCCCTGCGCTGCCTCGCCCTGCGCTGCTGACCAACCCGGGAGAGGGCGCGGGACGTGCGTCCGGTCGGTCCGCCCGGGGTGAAACACCGCGGAACCCCGAGCCGAGCCTGCCAGGCGAGGAAGGAATTCCACGTCCTGGAGGTGAACGGCACCGGCAACCGCGGGGGAGGCACGCTGGCGGGAGCGGATGGCGGCATGAGGCATCAAGGGTGTCCCGTGAGCCAGGTCACCGAGAACCGGGCCCACGGGGACGCCGCCCGTGGGCTTTAACTCTCTCTTCCCTCTCACTCCTTACGTCGTCCCGGCGGCCTGCAGTTCGGCCAGCAGTTCGGGCGACGCCTCGCGCGTGCCCTTGCACCTGGGGTAGTTGCTGCAGCCGAGGAACGGCCCCCGTCGGCTCTGGCGGACCTCCATTGGGCCGTCGCAGTCGGGGCAGGTCTCGGCCACCGCCACCTTCGGCAGCTTCTTCTTCGCGGCCGGGAGCAGGTCCACGAGCTTCTCCTTCATCTCCTCGGGGACCGGGCGGGTCCGCTTGCACTTGGGGTACGCGCTGCAGCCCAGGAACGGCCCGCGCGGCCCGCGCTTCACCACCATCGGCGCGTCGCACTTGTCGCACTTGACGCCGGTGTCGATCGGCTTGACCGGGTTGCCGTGCGCGTCCACGTCCTTCGCGTTCTTGCACTTGGGGTAGCCGGAGCACGCCAGGAACGGCCCGCGCCGGCCCTCGCGCAGGACCATCGGCTCGCCGCACTTGTCGCACACGTGCCTGGTCGGCTGGGCGGTCCGAACCGGCTTGCCCTCGGCGTCGAGGTTCATCGTCGTCTTGCACTTGGGGTAGCCGCTGCAGCCCAGGAACGGCCCGCGCGGCCCGAGGCGCTCGAGCATCGGCTCGCCGCAGTCGGGGCACTTGTGCTCGGTCGGCTTCGGCGGTTCCTTCGCCTCCTCACCGCCGCGCTTCTTCTTGATGTAGTTGCACTCCGGGTAGCCGGAGCAGCCGAAGAACTTGCCGAACTTCCCGAACCGCTCTTGCAGCGGCTTGCCGCACTTGGGACACTTCTCCGCGCCCTCGTTCAGCTTGTCGCGGGCCGCCTCCAGATCCTTCGTGAACGGATCGTAGAACTCGTTCAGCACATCGTTGCGCTTGCACTTGCCGGACTCGACCTCGTCCAGCTCCTCCTCCATGTGGCTGGTGAACTTCAGGTCCATCACCTTGGGGAAGTGGCTCACCAGCAGGTCGGTCACCTTCATCCCCATCTCGGTGGCGTAGAAGCGCCGCTCCTTCAGCTCGACGTACTCGCGTTTCTGGATCTTGTCGAGGATGGAGGCGTAGGTACTCGGCCGGCCGATGCCCTCCTTCTCCCGCGTCTTCACCAGCGACGCCTCGTTGTAGCGCGGCGGCGGCTCGGTGAAGTGCTGCGACGGCGTCAGCGCGAGCAGGTCGAGGAGTTGCTTCTCCGTCAGGTGCGGCAGCATGACGTCCGTCTGCTTCCCGGCCGGCGGCAGCACCCGGCGGTAGCCGTCGAACTTGAGGATCTTGCCCTTCGCCTTGAAGATGCCGTCGGCTGCTGTCACGTCCACGTTGGTGACCGCGAACACCGCTGGCGTCATCTGGCTGGCGACGAAGCGGTTGTAGATCAGCGTGTACAGCCGGATGAGATCCTGCCGGTGCTCCGTCTTCGCCGGCAGCAGCTGGTCCACGCGCTGCGGCGTGTACGCCACGTCGGTCGGGCGAATCGCCTCGTGGGCCTCCTGAGCGCTCTTGCCGGAGGTGTAGCGATTCGGCTGGGCCGGCAGGTACGGCGCGCCGTACTGCTGGCCGATCAGATCGCGGCACGCCTTCAGCGCGTCGTCGGAGATGCGCGTGCTGTCGGTACGCATGTAGGTGATCAGCGCCACCGACCCCTCGCCGGTCAGCTCGACGCCCTCGTACAGGCGCTGGGCGACCATCATCGTCTTCTTGGCCGAGAAACGCAGCCGGATGCTCGCCTGCTGCTGCAAGGTGCTGGTGATGAACGGCGGAGCCGGCCTCTCCTGCTGGTCCTTCTGCTCGACCTGGCTGACGACGTAGGCGGCCCCTTCCAGGGCCTTGACGATCTTCATCGCCTCGTCTTCCTTCGAGGCCTTGAACTTCTGCCCGCCCCACTCGGCCAGCTCGGCCAGGAAGGCGCCCTTCGGCAGGTCGGCAGCGGGAGCCTCCGCCTTGCCGTCCGCGGTCTCGCCGTCGGCCTCGGGCTTCTTCTTGACGGCCTTCTTGACGGTCGGCTTGACCTTCGCGAGGGCCGTCTTCGGCACCGTCCCTTGCGGGGCGAGCAGGGCGGTAATGCGCCAGTACTCTTCTGGCTTGAAGTTCTGGATCTCGCGCTCGCGCTCGACGATCAGGCGCACCGCGACCGACTGGACGCGGCCGGCGCTGAGCGTCTGGGCGAGCGTGTTGCTGAGCAGTGGACTCAGCTCGTAGCCGACGATCCGGTCCAGGAAGCGGCGCGCCTCCTGGGCGGCGACGAGATCCAGGTCGATCGTCCGCGGCGAGGCGAACGCCTTCTGAACCGCCGATCTGGTGATCTCGTTGAAGGTGACGCGCTGAAGCTTCTTGTCGTCCAGACCCAGCGCCTCCTTGAGGTGCCAGGCGATGGCCTCGCCCTCGCGGTCCGGGTCGGGGGCCAGGTAGACCGTCGCGCACCTGGCCGCCTGCTTCTTGAGGTCGTCGAGCAGCTGCTTCTTGTCCGTCCTGCCTTTCTCCTTGACGGGGACATAGGTCGGCACCCACCCGCTGGGGATGTCGATGCCGAACTTGCTCTTGGGCAGGTCGCGCACGTGTCCCAGGCAGGCCGTGACCTCGAAATCCGGACCCAGGTATTTGTTGATCGTCTTGGCCTTGGCCGGCGACTCGACGATGACCAGGTTCTTTTTCTTCCGTGCTGCCACAGGCATATCCTCGGTTGGCGGTCTGGGGATCCTTTCGGTCCGTTGACGATGCTGGGGCGGGCGGAACTGTCCGCCGCCGGGCATGAGTGCTAGTTTAGGGGGGGCTGTCAACCCCCAGGCCACGCGACCGTTTTACATGCCCGCCGCCCGGGAGGGGAGAGGGAGAAAAATCGAACTCTCCGACTCCCTTCCCTGGCAGGTTAGAGAGGGGCGAGGGGAGTTCGGATGCAACCTTCATGACGCGCCTCGCTCTGCTCCGAGGCCAGCGGGTCCGAACGGACCCCGGGCGGTTGCTGTTGTACTGGGCCGCAGAATCACTACAATCCCTATTTTGAGATCAAGACGCAATCACCCATACTACACCGTTTCGCACGGTGTCAAGCCCCGCAGCAGACGCGGCCGCAAGATGGGCTGACTTAAACGAGGACGTGGCATGGCGTTCCACCCGCTCCGCACCTTCCAAAAGAACCGCAAATTCTGGATGGCGAGCATCCTGCTGGTTTGCATGGTGACCTTTGTCCTCTGCACCGGGCTGCAGGGCGGGGACTTCGGCGACTGGCTCATGCGCTTGATCGGCGGCAACAAGGGTGAGTTGCTGGTCTCCATCGACGGCAAGGCGTACTACCGCAGCGACCTCGACGATGTGAAGGTCCGCCGCGATATCGCCAACGAGTTCATGCGCAAGGCGACCGACCTTGCCATCAGCCGGCTGCAGATGCGCATCGACGAGCCCGCGCAGGTGACGAACGAACTCGAGCGTCAGCGCTATCTGATGGAGCTGAAGCAGATCCAGTTCATCCTCGCGGACCGGCTGACCCGGCCCCGCTACTTCTCCCCTGAGGGCACGAAGATCGACGACCTCGTCGAGTTCCTGATGTGGAAGCACCAGGCGGACAAGCTGGGCATCCGCCTGACGACCAGCGCGATTAGCGACCTGATCAGCGCGGACGTGTTCGGCCACCGGAACCTGGCGAACTTCAACGACGAGTTCTCGCTCATCGTGCAGCGCGAGGTGCAGCGCAACTTCTACCAGGCCGGGAGCTTCCAGCGCATCGTCGAAGCTCTGGGGGACGAGTTCCGGGTGCGCATGGCGCAGCTGGCGCTGGCGAAGTACCGCACGGCCCGGCTCAACCTGAAGGTGAAGCGCTTCCAGATGGTCTACGAGACGCGCTTCCCGCCCACGCCGGCGCAGATGAACGCCTTTTACAATCTGAAGCGGGCCGAGGCGGAGATCGCCGTCATCCCGATCCGCGTTGAGAACTTCCTGAAGGACATCCCCGCACCGCCGGTCGCCGAGGAGGAGGCTCTGTTTCGGAAGTACAGGGACAAGCAGAACGATCCGACCTCGCCCGAACCGGGATTCAAACGGCCCAACGAGGTCAAGATTCAGTGGGTGTCGGCCGACCCGGACTCGAAGTTCTACAAGGACGCGGCCCGCACCGTCACGACTCTGCAGATCACCCCGCCGTTCCTGTACGACCCGCTGCAGCCGCTGGCCGTCAGTGCGGCCGGGTACGCTGCGCGCTCGGCCGCCTGGGATGCGTCCCTCGCCCGCAACTACGACAACCTCAAGCGGACCGACTTCCAGACGTATCTGGTCCCGCCCTTCAACGACCCGTACTTCGCGCTGCCGCTCTTCCCGTTCGACGAAAAACATAAGCCGACCGCGGTCGATGCCGCGTCCCTGTTCGGGTCCGCGGTCCCCGGCGGCTTTGGCCTGCCCGGCTATCCGATGGTCGCCGGCTACCAGACGCTCGCCTACAAGGGCGAGAAGGGCAAGCGCGAGGCGGAAATGGCCCCGGTCCTGGAGGCGGAGCGGAAACGCCGCATCACGCCCGGCGCCACCGTCGTGCTGCTCGGCGCGGCCCAGCCGCCCGCCGCAGCGGCCGCGGTGTACGCGGTGATGGCCAGCGAGGTCCACTTCCAGCCGCTCGTCGGCCCGCTCAAGGAGAAGCTCCGCAGCGAGGTGGAGGCGCGCCTCGCCCAGCGATGGGTGAACCAGAACATGATCGCGGTCCGCCGGGCGCTGGAGCGCCGCAAGGGCAAGGACGCGCAGTTCGTCGTCCAGGCCGCCCTGGCCCAGCTCGTGCCCCGGTACGGCCTCTCGATCGGTCAGACGAAGGCGTTTTACAGCGAGCACGACATCGCCAGCGCCCCGGAGCTGGAGCCGCTGAAGAAAGCGTATGAAAAGTGGTACGAGCTGGTGAACACCATCGAGGGTCTCGGCGGCACTTCCCGGATGCTGAAGGAGGACGACTTCAATCGCCTGTTCTTCGGCGGCGAGGAGTTCTCGGTCGGCAACGCCGACGTGTACACCGCCAAACCGTGGCCCCCGGTCGTCGTCCCCAAGGCGAACCCGCTCGACGTCCTCAAGAAGGACATGGGCAACGTCGGGCAACGGCTGTGGGAAACGGCCGAACGTCCCTTCCTGTTCTGGAAGACCGAGGCCGAGCGGGGGCGGGACGTGAAAAACCTGGCCGAGGTCGAGAAGCAGGTCGAGCACGCCTGGAAGGTCCGCAAGGCCCGTGAGAACATCGTGCCCCACATCAAGAAGGTGGCCGAAGCCTTGCTGGCCGCCCAGAAGGCTCCGGACGGCGATCTGCGCGGGACCGTCCGCGCTCAGGCTCGCGCCGTCAAGGAGGAGCCGATCTTCCTGCAGCATGTGGCGCCGCTCGTCCCGACCCAGCTGAAGGAACAGGGGGCGCCCATCCACTTCGAGCCGTACCAGCTGCCGCGCGGGAAGTTCACCTATCCGCGCGAGGACATGGCCGAGCACCTGCTCGCGCTACGCGACCTGAAGGCGCCGATCCAGGTCGGCGACAAGGCGATCGACGAGCTGAATCGGACGCTGTTCGAGCAGCGCGGCAAGGGCCGGGTCATCCAGGTTTTGCCGAACCGCCCGAAGACGGCCTTCTACGTCGTCGTACAGCTAAACGAGCCGCGCGCCGACCGGGAGGGGTTCCTGGAGGCCTACACCCTGGCCCCGGCCGCGGTCGAGAACACCCGGCGCAGCCTCTTCGTGGACACCACCCAGGAAGAGCTGGCCGGGGAGTTCCGGCACGAGCTGCTCGCGCAGATGCGCCGCAATCTCAAGGTCGAGGTCACCGACGCGGCCAGGAAGATCGACAACGAGAGCAACAAGTAGTACCGAATTGCCTTGAATTGTCTGGGTAGCGCGTGCCTGGCGCTGGCGCTCTACCAGCCCGGAGCGCCAGCGCCGGGCACGACAAGCGCCCGGTGCTGGCGCTCCGGGCTGGTCCGCCGCTACTGACTTGGCGGCGGCACGTGGACCTCCCAGTTGGCCGGCAGGGCGAGCTTCAACCCTTTCACGCGCCACTGCTCCCCGACCAGGACGAACTCGGCGTGGCAGGTCGCGAAGGCGCCGGCGAACTCCTGCGGCCGCAGATAGAAACTCACCACCGCCTTCGGCCGGTCCACACTCTCCACGTCAACGTTCCAGACCTCCAGAGCCTTGACATGGCCTTTCTGCATGCGGGTGCGAGCGATCTTGAGCAGCACCTCCCGCGGTAGCGTCGTCGTCCAAACGCCCGTCTCCACCCGAACCCGGTCGGTCAGGTGCGCGAAGGCCCGGTCGAGGTCGTGCTGGTTCAACTGGCGCCCGATGGTCTCGACGGTCCGCAGTAGCCGGACGCGGTCGGTCACGACGGTCAGCGTCAACAACCAGACCACGCCAATCAGCCCGACGGCCGCGCCGAGCCCGACGAGGTATTTCCCCTGCCGGGTCAGCCACCAGCGCACCCCGAGCACCAGGGCGGCCAGACCCAGGACGAGGATGACGAGGTTCGCGTTATCGACGAGCCACCAGAGCATGGCCGCCTCCGCCCGGACTGGTGCAAGCGCGGAAAGCCCACGGGGCGCCACCCGCAAGCTTTCCGCACCTTGTTCACTGGTCGTTCGCGGGCACGACGTACAGCGTGAACTGCAGCGGCGTCGTGCGGCCGGCGGCCCTGACGGTGAGAACCCGCTGGCCCTGGATGTTGCCCAGGATCAGCGTCTCCCGGAGCCGGATGGCGACCGTCAGCGACCTCAGGACGTTCTGCCACTCCTCGGGACTGGCCTCGCGCTGGATCTGAAAGTAGACCTGCCCGGGGAGTTGCGGCAGCACGCGCGGCGGGCGCGGCGTCGGCGCCACCCGCAGGCCGGCGGCCCCCTCCCGGAAGATGGCGTCCACCCGGTCCGAGCTGCCAATCTTCATGTCCAGCTGGCCGGCCTTCGTCAGCAGCCGGATGCACTCCTCCGGCTCGAGCTGGCTCTGCACGCCGACGTACATCTGCCAGCTCGAATCCAGCCACGCCGGCTCCAGGGTCACCTGCGACCGCAGCCCCGCACCGATGAACGGGCGCTCCTTGTACTGCGGCTCGACGAAGATGTCGAGCAGGGCGTCGAGGTACTGCTTGAGGCGCGCGAAGCACGTCCCCAGATCGTCGTGGTCGTAGCGCGGCAGGTCCGGCGGCCGGCGCGTGGCGCCGAAGATGGCCAGCTGGCCGACCGCCCGGCACAACTCCAGGTACACGGTCAGAGGGTGAATGCCCTCGGTGTAGGCGAGGATGCCGAGCACTGCCTGCGTCTCGTTCAGTTCGCGCAGCTGGGCGAACAGCATCGCGTCGCCCTGCGTCTGGCTGTCGAAGCCGATGCCGCGCGACACGACCTGGCCGGCGAGCGTGTTGATCTTCTTGCCGATGCGCTCGTAGGCGGCGCGCAGGACGCCCGTGTTAAGCGGGGGCCACGCATCGCAGGCAAGGACCGGGGGAATGTACGACGTGTCGAGTTCGGGGGTCGCCTCGGCGCGCGCTGACTTCTGGATGCGGGCAAGCGGCAGGATCTCGTAGCCGGTGTGGTCGTGGCTGTCCAGGAGGAGGCGCAGGTTGAGACGGCGCAACTGGACCTGCTGCGGGTTGATCCCGGTGTTTTCGTCCTCCAGATCCTGCACCTCGACGAGATACCGTACCCCGTCGTGGGCGCTGCCAGCCGCGACGTTGGCCCGTCCCAGGTGGAGGACCGGGACGCCCAGGAGGAGCAGGGCGGTGCCGCCCTGGTCGAAGGCGCCGCGCAGGTCGAGCGGAGCCAGGCGACCGTCCTCGGGAACCTCGACCAGCGTCCCGTCGCGCAGCCGGACCCGGAGCGATCGGACCACCGCCCGGTGGTTGCCCAGGGCGTCCGCGTCCAGGTCGAGGGCGCGCAGGCCCCAGTTGTAAGGCACGTCCCAGCGGGCGCTGCGCTCGACCAGGCTGCTCCAGTAGCGCTGGGCGGTCTGGAAATGTTGCGGGCGGATGAACATCCCCTCGTGCCAGTGGACGGCGCGCGTCGTCATGGTTCACCTCGTGGCCTGCGGCGATCGGACGCACCCATCGTAGCAGCGGGACGGGGCGGGGAACAGCCCGCGCGTGCGGCCGGGGCCAGCGCCGCGCCGTCCGCGCGGCGCTGGCCCCGGAAGCGTATACTGTGAATACCGCCCCCAGCCTTCCCGAGGGGGAGGGCGAATACAACCGCGGGCGGGTCGCCGCCGGAGAGAGGTGCGCCGTGACCTGGACGCTGCCGCAAGTGCTGACCGCCCCGCGCCTGTCGGACCTGTGCCGACTGGTGCTCCACCAGGCGGGCCTGCTGGCCGCCACCGGCCAGACCACGGCGGACCGCTTCGTCGTCCGCAGCGGTCCCGAGCCGGCCGAACTGCTCGCCAAGCTGCTGCAGGAGGGATTGCCCGAGGACGCCGAGGAGTTTCCGACCTACCGCGCGGACGAGGTGGTCAAGGCGGCCGGGCTCGCTCCCGGGGAAACCGTCGTGCAGGAAGGCTACCGCGTGCCCGGCCCGATCCCGCAGGATCTGTGGCAATCGGTTCGCGGCGGGCGCGTACTGCTATTCGCGGTCGAGCGGTACACGGCCGCGGGCGAGGTGCGGAGCGTCCTCTGGGCGGCCCTGTCCGACGAACCGCCGACGCAGGAAGCGCCCCTCAAGGCGGTGGTGGCGTGGGAAGTCCTCGCCCGGACGTGAGGCCCGGAACGGCAACCGGGAAAGCGGGCTCACAGCCCCCGGCACCCGCGCAATACTTGCGGCTTGTGACGGTGCGCGAATCGCCACCTGCTCACCTGTCCACGCGGCAGACCGCGCTCGGGAATATTTGATGAAATTCCTTGCATATTTTTTCTTGCAATCTGCTGATCGCCTGCGTATCCTTCATGGTTAATTAATATCGAATCGCCGCGATAGTTCTTCGTGCCGCTTGCAATCTGGCGGGCGCAACCGCCAGACCGCAAGCGGCACGAGGGAATTTCGAGACGATTCGGTATTAAGAAGTTGTTTCAGCTCCCGGTGGTGGGCCGCCGGAGTCAACCAGCACCTTCGCCGAGTAGCGGAAACGACTTCGCACAAGCGACCTGAACATTTGCTTGCAGGCGGACGAGAACCATCCAGGTTGGGGCGCATCCACACCTGACTCGTGACTCGATCCGTTTAGACTGAACGGTTTCCTCCGCCGCCTTCAGGTAGGTGTCCTTCTCTCCCGTTTGAACCGATGACCTTCCCGTCGTCCAGGCTGCAGCCCGCGGGGAGATTGTGCGCTTTCGCTTATAACCCGGCCAGGCCGGGAGGTTCCGTCATCCTCTCTCAAACCCTCTTACCGGAGGAGGCAGCGGTGGTCGCTTCTCATCGGAGACCTGGGTTCACGCTGATCGAACTGTTGGTGGTGATCGCGATCATCGCCATCCTCATCGGTCTTTTGCTCCCCGCCGTCCAGAAGGTGCGCGAGGCGGCCGATCGAGCCTTGTGTCAAATAACCTGAAACAGATCGGTTTGGCGGCCCACGGCTACCACGACGCCAACAAGAAGTTCCCGCCCGCGTGGTCCTCGACCAACGCGACGAAAAGACAGTACCTGAGCTGGATGACTTACCTCCTCCCGCACATCGAACAGGCGCCGCTGGCCCACACCATCGGCCCCGAAAATGCGCGCGCGTTCAACCCGTGGGGGTGGGACGGGAGCAAGTATGTATTGCCGCACGTCGGCCTGGGGACGCCGCTTTCGATTTACACCTGTCCGTCGGATCCGCGCGGTTTGACGGTGACGCAATTGAACCTCTTTAGTTCGAGCCGCAAGGATGCCGTCGCCTTCACGATGTACCTCGGCAACAGCGGGACGCGCGGCGGCACCGACGACGGCATCTTCTACCTCAACAGCGCGATCAAGATGGCCCACATCACGGACGGCACGAGCAACACCCTGCTCGCTGGCGAGCGGCCGCCGAGCCAGGATCTGAACTTCGGCTGGTGGTACGCCGGCTATGGCTTCGACGGCCGGGGCGGCGGCGACGTGGTCATGGGGGTCCGCGAGACCGTCTACGTGGCGGACACGGGCGCGATCGGCAAGACCTGCGCCAGCGCCTACGTCAACTTCCAGGCGGGTAATGTCATTGAGCCGTGCGATCAGGTCCACTTCTGGAGCCAGCACACGGGCGGGGCGAACTTCTGCCTGGCAGACGGGTCGGTGCGGTTCATCAACTACGAGGCGAACCTCGTGATGCCGGCGCTGGCCACCCGCGCGCGTGGCGAGGTGGTCAACCTGGAGTAGGCCGGCCCGGCAGCACTCAACGGGAAGGCCGGGCGGAAGGGGCGTCGGACCAAACCGATTGGTGGAGGAGGTTGGGGCATGCGTCGGGTGTTGCTGCTCTGGTGCTGTGTCATCGGGCTCGCCGCGGCTCTTGCCGCTGGTTGCGGGGAGAAGCCGCCCGTGCCCGAATCGATCCAGAAGCCCGATCCCGCCAGGCGACTCCCGCCGAAGACCTGACGCAGGTTCGCGGGGTCTGGCGTGTAATGGCATGTGGCAAGCCCACGGGTCGCGGGGGGGGGGGG
>JADLBT010000085.1 GCA_020847555.1 Gemmataceae bacterium | reverse complement strand
TGCATGGTCCCGACACCGCAGGGTATCGTCGTCTGGGCAGGCAGGACCGTGAACTCCGCCGGCGGAAAGTCGGGGCTGTGGCGAGCCGATCTTGAGAACAACGTCTACGAGCCGATCGTCGCCACGGACGCCAGGGGTCCCAACCTGCTTCCTCCCATTGCTTATGGCGACCGC
This sequence comes from Gemmataceae bacterium, assembly GCA_020847555.1. Next base: position 19,179 of record JADLBT010000085.1, on the reverse strand, counting down.
CACGGCATCACTTATGACTCGAAGCGCAAGCGCGTCCTGCTGTTTCACTTCGGTGTGGCCGACAAGCACAAGATCACCGCCTGCGATCTGCAAGCGAAGGAGGTGTCGATTCTCGAGCCGAAACATGGCGAGCATTTTCCGAAAGATGCGTCGATCGCTCGTGAGGCGACCTATGTTCCGGACCTCGACTGGGTCGTGATCTGTTCGCAAGCAGGCAAGGAACGGCTGACACTGGTTTACGACTGCGCCGCGAACGCCTGGCTGCGGCTTCCCGGCCTCATCGCCGTCAGCAAATCGGGGCGGGCGACGCCGAACTACGGGGTGAGCTGGGGAGTCGAATGGGACGCGAAGCGGAAACTGCTGTGGGGCATCGACGAGCACGGCAACGTCTATGCCCTTCGATTGACCCGTTCGGCGAAAGTCCTGCCCTTGTCGTCGCCGTGAGCGCAAGGACGATCGACCCGGTGTGCCAGGGGCTCTGGAAAGCCCACGGGTGGCGTCCCGTGGGCCAGATCCTCAGCGCCTGGCCCACGGGGTCGCGGCGTCATCCTGGCCCGGACGGTCCCGGGCGCGCGGGAATGGTGCGGCCCATGCGGCTCATCAGCAGCTTCATGTCCTCCCAGACGTCCTTCTTCTTCTCCGGGCTGCGGTGCGGCAGCAGGTAGGCCGGGTGGTAGGTGACGAGTACCGGGATCCCGCGGTAGTCGTGGAACCGGCCGCGCAGCCGGCCGAGCGAAACCGTCGTCCCGAGGAGGTTCTGCGCCGCGCAGCCGCCGAGGGCGCAGATGAACTTCGGCCCGACCAGCTCGAGCTGCCGCTCCAGGTAGTCGCGACAGTTGGCCGCCTCGTCCGGCCGTGGCGTGCGGTTGCCGGGCGGCCGGCAGCGCAGGATGTTGCAGACGTACACCTCCTCGCGCTTCATCCCGCACGCGGCGAGGATGCGGTTGAGGAGTTGCCCGGCCGCGCCGACAAACGGCACCCCCTGGGCGTCCTCGTCGGCCCCCGGCGCCTCCCCGATGAAGCACAACTCGGCTCCGACTGGCCCGTTGCCGAACACGGTCTGGGTCCGCGTGGACAGCAGTTGCGGGCAGCGCGAGCAGGTCGAAACCTGCTCGGCGAGCAGGTCCAGCGCCTGCCGGCGGTGCTCCAGCGATTGTTCCGGCCCGGCCTGGCCTTCGTCCGCTACGGGCTCGGTCAAATCGGTGACGAGCGACGCGCCGCTAGCCAGTCCCCCCGCGGGGATGCTCGGCACAGGCGGGGCTGCCGGGAGGGGGGCCGTGTGGGGCGCGGGCAGCCACTCGACGCCGGCGGCTTGCAGGCTTTCGAGGTACTGGCGCGCCTGGCGCGCTGGGTCCGCGGGGGACGGGGCAGAATCGGCCATCGGCTACCTCCTGTGGGTTGGCTCAGCCGGACGGCGCGTCCAGTTCGAGGAACCGCGCGCCGACATCGAAGAACCCTTCCTGCACGCGGGTGCAACGCACCACCTCGGCCCGGACCCGCAGCGGGGAGGCGCCGCCCTGCGGCAGCGCGAGCACACATGGGCCGAGTGGCAGCGACCGGGTCGTCACGAACCCGACGCCCCCGCGCGACAGGTCGCGGGCGAACCCGACGAGCGGTTCCGCCCACGCGGTCGTGTGAACCTCGATGCGCTCGTTGTACGCGACGCGCGGGTGGGCGCGCCGCTCGCCGGCCGCCGCCGGGGTGGCGGTCCTTCCTTCGAGCAAGGCGCCGACCGCGTCCTGCGCCAGAGCCTGCGACGCCTCCCGGTTTGCGGGCGCGTCGGCAAACTGGCAACCCAGCTCGACCACCCCCCCGGCGAGGGCGCGGCAGTGGCGCACCTCGACCGGGACGTACAGCGGCGTCCCGCCCGTGGTCAGGCCGATCAGCAGTCGGGGGCTGGCAGCCAGGCACGCCTGCAGCAGGGCGACGCCGCCGGCGGAGAAGTTGCGCGACACGGCCTCGTAGGCGGCGTCCCAGTCGATCGTGCCGTCCTCGTGGACCGGCACGACCCGCAGCGGCCGGTGCAGGGTGGCCCGCGGGCCGTCGCGCCTTTCCTCCCCGGACGTGCGGTGCAGAGTCAGCACGCACCGCCGTCCACCCTCCTCGAAGGCCACGTCGTCGAGGAGGGATCGCATCATCAGGATGCCGCGGCCGCCGGTCAGGGTCCGCGGTTCGTCCGCCTCCAGCCGGCGCAGGACGGCGGCCACGTCGAACCCGTTGCCCTGGTCGGTGACCGTCCACCGGCCGCGCTGGCCATCGTAATCGACCGCGATTTCGACCTCGCGCCCGGCCCGGGTCGGGTCGGCGGCGCGGGCGGCCAACTCGCGGGCGAACGCCTCTCCGCCGCGGCGCTTGAGCGAACCCGGCAGGCCGAGGTTGCCGTGGACGATGGCGTTGTTGAGAGCCTCTTCCAGCGCGACCACCAGCTTTCCGGATCGCGCCTCGTGGCAGGCGCCGCACAGCACGGCGCGGGCGCGCAGGTACTCGACCGTCGGCCGAATCCAGTCCGGCCGGCTCGGCAGGCGCAGGACCAGGCGGTCGGCGCGGACCAGCGAGGGTAAGTGAGGGGCGTCGTTCGGCTCGGTCATGGAGCGATCTCCGCGGCTGACCACCCACCAGCGCACCTGGAGCGCCCGGCGCTGGCGCTCCGGGTTGGTCAGTGGGTGTCCTCTTCCTGTCGTAGTGAATCGACCGGCACCGCCGCGAGCGCGGGTCGGGCCTCGGCGCCGAGCAGTTCGCGCAGCAGCGGGTGGGCCAGGTAGCGGCCCTCGCGGTGGTGCGCCGCAGCCACCTCCGCTTCCGTTACCGGACGCCGTTGCCCCGGCGCCAGCTCGATCTCGAAGTCGCCCGCACGGGCCAGGCGCACCACCTCTTCCAGCGCGTCCAGGTCAGCCAGCTGGTCGAACGTCAGCTCGACCGTGCGGAACGCCTGGTCGCCGCGCCCCCGTAGTTCTTCGAGCAACTCGTGCCCCATATTGCCCAGCGGCAGCGGCCGCCGCGCGTCGGTCACCAGGAGCACGCGGCCAGGCGGGGTTGAAGCCTCGCGGATCCGCTGGAGAGCATTGGTCCCCGTCCGGCCGTGGTCCGCCACCAGGACGCGCACCCCGAACCGCAGCGACGGCCCGTCCGGCGCTGCACGCTGATCGAGAAGGAGATCATACGGCTCGCGCGGGCCGACTCTCGGAATCGGGACGCGCTGCCAGTCCTGCAGCGCGTAACGCCCGTTCCGGCACTGGCCCAGCGCCGCCTCGACCAGCCCCAGCAGTCGGTCCTCGTCGGCCGGAAGCAGGTCGCGATGTTGCAGGCAGTGGGCCTTGCGCTCGGCCATCCGGCGCCGCACCGCACGCTCGATGGCGGCCTGCTGCTCGGGCTGGGAGAGAGTTCCGACCGCCGCCGCCTCCCCCTCCTCCGGCCAGCGCTCCAGCCACAGCCGGCCCGGCATCGCCCCGAGAGAGTCCTGCAACCGCTGCCAGCGCTCGCACGCCCATCCGATCAGGTCGCGCGGCCGGAAGTCGAGGAGCTGGCCGACGCGCTGCTCGAACCACGCGCTGCCGAGCGGGAACAGCCCGTCCTCGCGCAGCCGCTGCTCGACCGCGGCCACACCCCGGAACGGCTCCAGGAACGGTCGCAGGCGCGCCCGCAGCAGCTCCCAGCCCTGAGCGTGGTGCAGTCGCCCGAGCGGCACCTCGAACTGGGCCACCCGGTCCCACGACGTTTCGGTGATCACGCCGCGCTGCCGAAACCCCAGGAGCGTCTGTTGCACCCCGGTCGTGACGACCAGCAGATTGCCGGCGCTGTCGAGCAGGTCGTGCAGGAAGCGCGTCAGCGCCCGGACCTGGTCCTCGTCGAGGTTGTCCACCTGGTCGAAGCAGAGCAGGCAGAGGCGGCCGGCGGCGCGGGCGACCTGCGTGAGCGTGACGAGCACCTGCTTGACGTGCTGGTTGTCGGCCAGGGCTACTGGCGCGTCCGGGTTGGGCCGGGCCGGCAGGCCGAGCAGCGGCGCCTCCGCCGGTTCCAGCACCTCGCCCGCCAGCCACCGCACCGCCAGGTCGGCCAGCGTGTCGCCGCGCCCCTGCAGGCTGGGGTGCGCCTCGCGCAGGAAGCGGTACAGCACGTCGTAAACGGTCGGGTCGAACAGGACGCCCTGCGACGGATCCTCGGCGGCCAGGCGGCCGACGAGGCGACGGTAGGCCGCCTCCACCTGCGGCCACGTCGGCGGCGCCCCGGCCCTCAGCTCGGTCTTGAGGGCGCCGACCAGGATGCCGTACAGCGTGGACTGGTGCAGCGGGGCCGCCCGGCCGCGCGTCAGGGCGTGCAGGACGCCCCGCAGGACGGTGCGCGGCAAGCGCTCGGGGCTGGCCTGGAGGTTGTGCAGGTAGACGTGGACCCCGCGGCGATCCTGGGCGGCCCAGCCCGCGAGCCGGCCGAGCAGGTGGCTCTTGCCGACGCCCGCCTCGCCCCATACCACCACGCCGACGCCGCGGTTCTCGGCCCGCGCCTGCTGCCCCAGCGCGAGGACGCGGCGGAAGGCGGCCTCGTTGATGCCCGGCACGTCGGTCCGGGCGACGGCCTGCGGGCGGTCCACCCGGTTGACCAGGAACGGGTTGGTGGCGCGGAGCCGGTCGAAGAAGGCGTCCAGGGCGGGGAGCGCGGCGGTGGTCATGTGCGGCTCCGAGAAACGAACAGTAACAGGGATCCCTCCTCGGTGACGGCCGCCTCCCGTTCCTCCGGGCTAATCCCGTGGCGCCCCTCGGCGGCGCTGAGCCTGTAGCGTCCGGCCCGCCGCAGCTCGTGCAGCTCGCGGTCGAACGCCTCGCGTCCCACCGGGACGGCCTGCCGCAGGACGACCAGGCTGACAAAGTTGTGCCCTCCCGCCGCGCGATCGAGTTGGTCGAACGCCGCATCGAACGCGGTCGCAAAATCCGGGACCGCGAGCGCCTGACCGGTGGTCGGGGTGGGCGCCGCCGGTGGCGCGGTTTGCGGTCCGCCGGCCGCCGACCGCGGGGTGCCCGTGCGGAGATCGCTGAGGAGGAACAGCTTCGGCCTGCCGATGATGGACACCCAGCCGACCGTGGGGGGCAGGGTGTTCTCGGCGAGCCGGCGGGTGAGCGCTTCCTGGAACGGTTTCTGCAGCTTCGTGGCGGCTTTCTTCTTCAGGTCGGCCACGCCGAATGCCTGGGTCGCGGCGGTGCGGGCCTGCCGCAGGAGGAACTCCAGCGTCAGCGGGCTGGCGGCCAGCGCGGCCACGTCCGCAGCCAGTGCAATCGGCGCGTCGGGCGCCTTCGCCCGCACGGCCAGCGTCTCCTGTACAAACCGTCTCTTGTTCAGCGCCTTTTTCACCTGCGCGGCCGGCGCCTGCGGGTCGGTCAGCTCCACCAGACGCTGGACCGGCAGGGGGTACGCATCGGCGCCGAGGGCGCGCTGTGTTTGCAGCACGCGCAGGAACCCCTCGGCGAGTTCGACGATCGCGGCCTCTTTCTTCGACGGCTTGTGGGCCATGAGTTCGTCCTCGTCTCGGCCTCTTGCAACAAGCATAATCGATCGCCACAACCGTTGCCCATGTCAGTTCTTCGCTCGCGGCACGGATCGACCGGCGGAGGCGCGGTAAATCGGGTCGTGATGCTTCGCCGCCGGGCGTTTTCTCTTGCTAGCGCGCAGGCGGCGGCGATAATGGAAGGAAGCTCCTCCGCCCCCCGCGGACAGCCACACCACGACCCGACTCTCCCCTGCCCCCGGGCCGCGGCCCGCCGGGACACGGCCCGAGGATGGACCATGCAGACCACCAGCCCGCAGCTCCAGCAACTGGCCAGCCCCGGCCGGGAGAAGGTGGAGGCCTGGCTTTTCGAGTTCGAGCGCTCCTGGGACGACGGCCGGCTGAAGCAGTGGTTCCAGCACCTTCCGCCGCCCGGATCGCCGCTGCGCCTGCCGGCCCTGATCGAACTGGTCCGCATCGACCTGGAGCAGAACTGGCGGCGCGGACGGCGGCCGAAAATCGAGGCGTACATCCGCTTCTATTCCGAGATCGGGTCGGCGGAGACGGTCCCGGCGTACCTGGTCGCCGCCGAGTGCGCCGTCCGCACCCAGAGGGGAGACAAGATTGAACCCGACGAGGTGGCTCGCCGGTTTCCGAAACAGGCCGCGGAGGTCCGCCGACTGCTCGCGGGCGAGGACCGCACCGAGGGCGGGCCGACGATGAACCTCGGGGCCAGCGACACCTCCACGGCCGGCACCCAGCCGGTCCCGCCCCCCCCGCCAAAACCCGAGCCCCGTCCCGTCCAGTTCGGCCGCTACCTGCTGCTCCAGCGGATCGGCGGCGGCGGCATGGGCGAGGTCCACCTGGCCGAGGACACCGACCTGAAGCGGCGCGTCGCCCTGAAGTTCCCCCACCTCGACTCCAGCGCCCGGGACGTTCGCGAGCGTTTCCTGCGCGAGGCGCGGGCGATGGCGGCGCTGGAGCACCGGAACATCTGCCCGGTGTACGATGTCGGCGAGGCCAACGGCAAGCTGTTCCTGACGATGAAGTACATCGACGGCCGGCGGCTGTCCGACGTCCTCCGGGCCGGGCTGCTCATGCCGCGGGAGGTCGCCGACCTGGTGCGCCGGCTGGCAGTCGCCCTGCAGACCGCCCACGACCGCGACCTCGTCCACCGTGATCTGAAGCCGTCGAACATCCTGGTCGATCAGGACGGCGAGCCAGTCGTTGTCGATTTCGGGCTGGTGCGCGGGCAGGAGAGCAGCGAGGACCGGCTGACCCAGGACGGGGTGGCGCTCGGGACGCCCGCCTACATGGCCCCGGAGCAGGCTCGTGGGGAGATCGAAACCATCGGCCCGGCGGTGGACGTGTACGCGCTCGGCGTGATCCTGTACGAGTGCCTGACCGGCCGGGTGCCGTTCGAGGGCACCGCCCTCGTCCTCATCAACCGGATCCTCACGCAGGATCCGCCGCCGCCGTCGAAGCGCCGCCCCGGACTCGACCGGGTGCTGGAGGCGATCTGCCTGCGGGCCATGGCCAAGGAGCCGGCCGACCGCTATCCGTCGATGCGCGACCTGGCCGCGGCCCTGGCCGCCTACCTGGAGATGGCGCCCCCGCCGCAGGCGACGGACCCGACCATCGATCACCCGGCCCCGGTCATCGCGATCAGGCCCGAACCCGTCCGCATGCAGCCGGTGGCCGTCGTCCCGGCCAGATACGACCCGACGGCGATTCAATCGACCCCGCCGCCGCTGCCGGTGCTGGTTCGTCCGGTCCCGTCCACCACGCCGCCGCCGCTGCCGTGGACGCGCTGGCCGCCAAACCGCGGGATGATGATGGCCCTGGCCGGCGGCGCCGTGCTGGCCGTACTCCTGGTGGTTGGCCTGATCGTGGCGCTATCCGGCGGCGGGCAGGAGCCGCGAGCCGACAACGGCGGCCCCGGACCCGGTGAGAAGAAGGGCAAGGGCGGCAAGGTGCCCCGTCCGCCGCGCAATGTGCCCGTCCTGCGCCCGCTGCGGCAGTTCGAGGAGCTGCACCCGGCGGCGCTCACCTGCCTGACCATTTCCGCGAACGGGAAACGCCTGGCGTCGGCGGACAGGGACCGCACGGCGCGCGTGTGGGAGGTGGAAACGGGCAAGACGATCCGCGCGACGACCTTCCTGCGCCCCGTCCACGCGATCGCGCTGGGATCGCGCGGCGAGTACGCCCTGGCGTGCGAAGGGCCGATCCGCGAGGCGACCGCCGCCGTCTATCGCTGGAACCTGCTGGCCAAACCCGGGGAACCGAAGGCCGAGCCGGAACTTTGGTGGCCGCCCAAGGATTTCGGCAGCGACGCCTGCCATGTGGCCATCTCGCCGGACGGCCGGCGCGCGCTCATCGGGGAATGGTTCGGCACGGCCATCCTGGTCGATACCGCCACCGGCAAGCCGCTGCGCGAGTACAAGGTCGGCGAGGCCGAACCCGACGCGCCGAAGCCGAACCCGGTGGTGCCGACCGCCTTCGCGGCGGACAACGAGCGCTTCCTGACCGCGAGTCTGGTCGGCCGCACGGTGCAGCTGTGGCGTGTGCTGGACAAGACGCCGTTGTGCGTGCTGCCCCCGCAGCCGCTGGAGGCGGGCCAGCCCAACAGGGCCGAGAAGATGACCTCGGCACAACTGCTCGCGGCGCGCCTGGTCGTCGCGCTGGCCCCGGACGCCACGCACGCGCTGGTCAGCACCAGGAATACGTTTGCGCAGATCTGGAAACTGAGCCCGAACGGCGGGCCGGCCGCCGAGGGGAACTGGCTGGAGGGCCACACGGCGCCGATTCTGTGCGCGGCGTTCTCCCCGGACGGATGGCTCGCCGTCACTGGCGGGCGCGACGACACCCTGCGTCTGTGGGACGTTCGGACGGGGGACGAGCTGCGCCGCCTGGTGGGCCACGCCCACGAGGTCACATGCGTGACCTTCACTCCGGACGGGCAGCACATCCTCTCCGGCAGCAGCGACCGCACGATCCGGGTCTGGGCGGTCCCGCCCGAATATCTCAACCCGGCCCCGAAGGCGGCCCCGTGACGGCCTGGGCGCCGCAAACGCAGCGCCCGTTGCTGGCGCTCCGGGCTGCTTAGTTCTTGGCGAGGATCCCTTCGGGGTTGACGCGCCAGCGCGGCAGGTTGTTGGCCGGCCCGTTGAACGGCTGCTGCTGCAGCTCGTTCACCGGCGCCTCGAGGGCGGCAACGTCGGCGTTCGCCAGAAAACTGGTGGCCGTGGCGACGTACCAGAGCCGGCCGTCCGGCGTACACGTGGCGAACCGGCCATTCCCCTCCGCCTCCAGGACGCGCTCGAAGCGCCCGCTCTTGAGGTCCAGGATCTTCGCCCGGTGGGCGATGCCGCTGAGCACCGCCAGATGGTCGCGGCCCCACCAGATGAGCGCGCCGTTGTGGCCGAAGTCCTGCTTCATCGGCAAAAGCGCCTGCCGCTGGCCGGTGTTGGCGTCCCAGATCGCCACGTAGTCGTGCTGCTTCCGGTCCGCCTCGTGGATGTTCAGCTTGGCCGCCAGGCGCGAGCCGTCCGGGCTAAAACTGACGCCCCACTCGTTGCCCACGTTGCCCTTGTCGCGGAACGACTGAGTCTTGCGGAGGGGGTTGCCGGTGGCCGTCTCGAACAGGTCGAACCCGTCCTTGTTGGACAGGGCGAGGATGCGCCGATCGTTGCTCAGGGCGAGGTTCTGCGGGCGCAGGCTGAAGGTGTCCATGTTGATGAAGCGCATCTGGCCCTGGACGGGGAGTCTGGTGTAAATCGGCCGCTTCTGCTTCATGTCCCACAGGTCGAACTGGCCGTTGCGGGCGACGGTCAGCAGCCGGTCCCGGTCGAGGAAGGCGAACCAGACCAGCTCGCGGTTCGGGTGCTGCAGCTGCCGCGCCGGATCCCTGGGGTAAGGGTTCCACTTCTCTTCCAGCAGCTTCCCGTCCGGCAACGACCAGATGCTGAGCGTTCGGCCGCCGCCGGCCGCGAGAAGCGTCTCGGAGGCGAAGCGGGTGACGTCCGGGCTGAGGTCCATGTACATCGGGTGGTGGCTACCCATAGTGACGTGGGCGACCTGGTTGCCGGTCTTCGTGTCGTGCAGGTCGAGCCACTTCTGGTTGGCGTTCTGCTTGTCCCAGTAGTACAGTCCAAGGCGCCCGGCGGTGGGAGCGAACAGGATGTTCTTCGAGGTGCTTGCCGTGGTCTCGATCGGGACACGGGCGGAGCTGGCCTTGAGGACCGGCTGGCGGGCCGGGGGCGGGTTGACGAACGGATTGGGGCGCGGTCCGGGGATGATCGGACCGGGGCCGGGGTTCACGGCGATAGGCCCCAGCTTCGGCGGTCCGGGCGGCGCCGGTTCGTCCGATTGCGCGAGCAGGATCACCAGGACCACGACCCCGGCGAGCAGCAGCACCCCGCCGAGGGAGCCGACGATGATCCAGGTCGTCGCGGAACTCCGCGGGGCGGCGGCGCGGCGCGGCGGGCGGCGCGGCGGGGCGTCCTCGTCGTCATCGACCGGGATTGCGACGAGCGGCTGCCGGGCGGCGCTGGCGGGGCGGGGCGGCGGGGCAGCCGTGACCTCGTCGTCCGCCTGGCGAGCGGCCAGGACCGTCGGTTGCGCCTTGCGGCGCGGAGGCGGGGTGGCCGCCGGGAGGGGCGGCGGCGCGGGGCGCTTCGGGGCGACCGCCTGCGCGCCGGCCGCCTTCGGGCGTGGCGCTGGGGTGTCCAGTACCTCGAAGGGCTGCTGGCAGTTTTTGCAGCGCACCTTCTTGCCGCGCGACGAGTCGGCAAGGGTGTAGGAAGCCTGACAGGTCGGGCAGGTAGTTTTTACCGGCATGAGCGCGATCCTCGGTAGAGAGGGCGGCAGTGCGAGTCGAGTGGAGCTACCAACAAGACGGTTTGGTGACAGCTGGGGATTGTAAACCAGGGCGGAGACGCGGGCAAGGTTGACAGGGCGCCCGGGGCAGGCGAAGCGTCAGCGCGGCATCGGGCGGCGGATCGCGGTTGACATGCGGTTCGTCGGTCGCTACAAGTCGCCGCTCCCCGTGGCAAGAAACAGGTCGCGCTGGAAGCGCCGGTCCGCCCCGGCCGAATGGGAGGAGCCCCCGTGATGACCGTGCCGCCCCTCGTTGCGCGGCCGCTGCATCTGTCGCGCGAGTTCGTGCGCCTCTGGCGCCAGCGCCGCCAGCTCATCCTCCTGCTGGCCTACCGGGAGATCGCCGACCGCTTCGCCGGGTCGTTCGTCGGCGCCGTCTGGGCCGTCGCCCACCCGCTGTTGCTGATGTTCATCTACGTCTTCGTCTTCGGCACGATCTTCCAGATGCGCTTCGCCGACGCCGCCCACGGGCTCAACTTCACCACCTTCTTCATTGCCGGCTATCTGCCGTGGATGACCATCCAGGATGCCGTGCAGCGCAGCTGCACCGCGATCACCGGCAGCCAGAACCTCGTCAAGCAGGTCGTCTTCCCGCTCGAGGTGCTGCCGCTGCGCACCGTCCTCGCCTGCGCGCTGCCGCAGGCGGTCGGCCTGGCGTTCCTGTTCGTCTACATCGTCCTGCAAGCAGGGACGCTCCCGGCCACCGTCGCGCTGCTCCCGGTCGCCCTCGGGGTGCAGTTCCTCGGCCTGATCGGAGCCTGTTTCTTCCTGTCGGCCGTGTCGGTCTACGTGCGCGACACCAAGGAGATCCTGGCGGTCGCGGTGACGATGGGCCTGTACCTGTTGCCCATCATCTACCTGCCCGACAGCCTGCCGCCACGGTTCCGGTATTTGCTGAACTTCAATCCGCTCAGCCACCTGGTCTGGATGTACCACGATATCTTCTTCCACGGCGCCATCACCCGGCCCGCGTCCTGGGCGATCAGCCCGGTGCTGGCCGGCGGCCTGTTCCTGCTCGGGTACGGGGTGTTCCGGCGGCTGAAGCCGTCGTTCGGCAACTGCCTGTGAACGGCCCCCTCACCCCCGGCCCCTCTCCCACGAGGGGAGAGGGGAGAGAGAAGCAAGACGGAGAAAGCGATGTGTGGGATTGTCGGCGTGATTGATTACGAGGGGCGCTACTCGTCCCGGGAGATCCGCGAACTCACGCAGCGGTTACGCGACACGCTGGCACACCGGGGGCCGGACGACGCCGACCTGTGGGCAAGCCCGGACGGCCGCGTCTGCCTCGGCCAGCGGCGTCTGGCCGTCATCGACCTGCGCCCCGAGGGCCGGCAGCCGATGCTGAACGAGGACGGTAGCGTGGCCGTCACGTTCAACGGCGAGATCTACAACTTCCAGCCCCTGCGAGAGGAGCTGGAGGCGGCCGGCCACCGCTTCGCGTCGCGCACCGACACCGAGGTGTTGTGCCACCTGTTCGAGGGCGACCCGAAGGCGGCTGTCGATCGGCTCAGCGGCATGTTCGCGTTCGCGGCGTGGCGCACGGCCCAGCGCGAGCTGGTGCTGGCCCGCGACCACTTCGGCAAGAAACCGCTGTACTACGTCCGCGACGGAGCGTTCCTCGCGTTCGCGTCCGAGCTGCGGGCGCTGGAGTGTCTGCCGGACGACCTGCTCGGCGGGATCGACCCGGCCGCCATCCACGAGTACCTGCTGCTCCAGTACGTCCACGCCCCGCGATCGATCTACCGCCGGGTGCGCAAACTCGAACCGGGCACGCTGCTGCGGATCGTCTTCGACGGCGGGTGCATCCGGCGCGAGAAGGTGCGGCGTTTCTTCCGATTCGAGGCGGCCGAGCCGTGGCGCTGGCCGGTTGGCGACTGGCATACCGAGGAGGGGCTGGCGGAGAGGTTCCGCACGCTGCTCGTGGACGCGGTCCGCGACCGACTCGTCGCCGACGTCCCGGTCGGCGCGTTCCTGTCCGGCGGAAATGACTCGTCTCTGGTCGTGGCGGTCATGGCCAGGGAGCTGGGCGTCCGGCCGAAAACGTTCTCGATCGGGTTCGCGAACGCCCCGGGTAGCGAGCACCACGCGGCCGCGCAGATCGCCGCCCATCTCGGGTGCGACCACCACGAACTGCTCGTCGAACCGTCGGCGGTGGACCTGCTGCCAACCATCGTCGCGGCCCTCGACGAGCCCAACGGCGACTCGTCGTGCCTGCCGGTGTATCTGCTGTCGCAGTTTGCCCGCCGGCACGTGACGGTGGCGCTGTCGGGCGATGGCGGCGACGAGATGTTCGGCGGGTACGGCCGGTACACCGACACGGTCCGCGAGGCGACGAGCCTGCGCGCCCGGCTGGGCTGGCTGAAGCGTAACGGCTGCCGGTGGCGCGCGAGCCGGGCCTACGTCGGGGACCGCCTGCTGCCGATGACGGCGGACACGCTGCGCGGCCTGGTCGAGCGTCTGGAGCCAGGGGCCGAACGGCTGCTGGCGGACATGCGTGCGACGGCCGACGGGCGCGGGCCGGTGCTGCACCGGCTGCGGACGCTGGACGCGAACAGCTACCTCCCGGGGGCGGTCCTGGCCAAGGTGGACCGCATGTCGATGCGCTTCGCGCTGGAGGTGCGCAGCCCGCTGCTCGACGCCCGCCTCGCCCGGTGGGCGGCGGGGCTGCCGGCGTGGGCGTGCAACGACGGCCGGACGGCGAAGAAGACGATGAAGCGGCTCGCGCTGCGCTACCTGCCGGAAGCGATCGTCAACCGGCCGAAGCAGGGGTTCGGGCTGCCGGACCAGTGCTGGTCGCACGAGCGACTGCTGGACCTGGCCGAGGATCTGGTGCTCGGCGCCGGGGGGCGGGTCCGGAGCTACCTCGACGGGCAGAAGCTGCGCCACCACCTCGCCCAGCAGCGCGACCCGGGCCGGTTCAACGTGTATCAGATCTGGGAGCTACTCGTCCTGGAGCAGTGGTTGCGGAAAGCCGGGCGCGGCGTGCTGCCGGTTGCGGCGTGAGTACCGTCCGGGCTCGCCCTGCTCTGTTGGGAGTCCCTGATGGGAGCGTTCACCGCATGGCTGTCCGGCGCCCTGACCGACGCGGACGCTGGTGCCGGGCCGACCGCGGCCGCGCCGCCGGTCCGGGTCGATCCGGCGCGCACCCTCCTCGTCGCCGACTTCGAGCCGACGCCGGCCAGCCTGCTGCGCCATCTCGGGACCGTGCCGCGAGTGATGGCGCTGCCGGCCCCGCCAGCGTGCCCGGTCCCCGGCGTGCGGTATCACTGCTTCCGGACTGCCACCAACCCGATCCGCTGGGACGCGGCGGTCGATGACGCCCTGCACGATGGGATCGACACGGTCGCTTTCCTCCTGCCGCCGCGCGACGTGCGCGGCCAGACCCTGCTGCACCTGCGCAGCCTCGGGGTGCGCCGGATTCTGCTGCTGCGCCACGGCCGGCTATACGCCACCTCGCCGCTGCTCCTCGCCTGCTGGCGGAAGATGGCGGCCCTGGGAGGCAAGGCGCTGGAGACGATCGGCCTCGGCCCCGGCGGCGGGATGACGGCGGAGCGGTGCCGGGCGGTGCTCGCCCACGCCCTGCCACGGGACGGCGCTCGCCCGCCCGACGACCGGCCGTTGCGGATCGCCCACTTCGTCACGTCCCTCAACTCCGGCGGGGCCGAGCGGCAGGCGTGTAACGCGGCCGTCCAGCAGCACCACCGCGGGCACGACGTGCGCGTCCTCGTCCACCTGGCCCTGGTCGGGGCCGACAATCACTACCGCTACCTCCTCGCCCCGCACGGCGTCCCGGCCCGGTGCATCGGCGAGCGGTGGCACGACGCCTTTCCCGAGGCGTGCCAGCGACGCAGCCTGCGCCCCGACTGCTTCCGCCTGCTGCCGCCCGAACTGGCGGCGCTCGTCGTCGATCTGGTCGGCGAGTTGCTCACGGACCCGGTGGACGTGCTGCACTGCTACGTCGATGACTGCAACGTCGTCGGGGCGCTCGCGGCCGCCCTGGCGGGGACGCCGGCTGTGGTTCTGTCGTTCCGCAACGGCAACCCGGCCCACTTTCCCGGCCTGTTCCGGCCGTGGATGCTGCCGGGATACGAGGCGACGATCGGTCGCCGCGGCATTCGCCTGTGCGCCAACTCCGCGGCCGGCGCCCGCGACTACGAGCGGTGGCTGGGCGTGCCGGCCGGGTCGATCCCGGTCGTCTGTAACGCCTTCGAGCCGCCGCCGGTGCCAGGCCGCGAGGAGGCGCTGCGCTGGCGGGCGGAGCTGGGCATCGCCGCCGACACGCCCGTCATCGCTGGCATCTTCCGGCTGCAACCGGAGAAACGGCCGCTCTACTTCCTGGAGTGCATCGACCGATTGCGCCGGATCATCCCGCGACTGCGGGTAGTGATGGCGGGCGTGGGGGGACTGGAGGACCAGGTCAGGCAGCGGATCGAGGGGGCCGGTCTCGGCGAGGTGGTGACGCTCCTTGGGCAGCGGCGCGACGTGCCGCACCTCCTCGCTGGTAGTGACGTGCTGCTGCTGACCTCGGTGTGGGAGGGGACGCCGAACGTGCTGCTGGAGGCGCAGTACGTCGGCTGCGTCCCGGTGGCGACTGACGCTGGCGGGTCGCGCGAGGCGATGAGCCCCGGGGAAACGGGGCTGCTCGTCGGCCGCGACGACCTGGACGGCATCGTCGCCGCGGTCGCCGGTTTGCTGGCCGACCCGGAACGGCGGGCGCGCATGGCGGCCGCCGGCCGGGCTTTCATCGCGGGCCGGTTCGCCTCGGAAACACTGTACGAGGCGAACCTGCGGCTGTACCGGGAGGCTCTGACCAACTAGCCTGTCGCTGGCGCTCCGGGCTGGTCAGGGGAGCTGCGCAACCCGCACTCCCCACGGGTCGCAACCCGTGGGCTTCATTCAGGCTCTCTCCCCGGCACGCCGATCCTTGAACCACTGGATGGCGTAGAAGAAGACCGGCGTCAGGAAGATGCCGAACACCGTCACGCCGAGCATGCCGGCGAACACCGCCACTCCCAGCGTCCGCCGCATCTCCGCGCCCGCCCCCGCCGACACCATCAGCGGCACCACGCCGAGGATGAACGCGAACGACGTCATCAGGATCGGCCGCAACCGCAGCCGACACGCCGCCAGCGTCGCCTCGCCACGCGGCACCCCTTCCTCGCGCTGCGCCTTGGCAAATTCGACAATGAGGATCGCGTTCTTGCAAGCCAGCCCGACCAGGACCAGGAACCCGACCTGGGTGAAGATGTTCACGTCCATCCGCCCGAGCACGACGCCGGCGATGGCGCACAGCAGGCACATCGGCACGACGAGGATGACGGCCAGCGGCAGCGCCCAGCTTTCGTACTGGGCCGCCAGCACCAGGAACACCAGCACGACCGCCAGCACGAACGCCCACAGGGCGGTGTTGCCGGTCTGGAGCTGGAGCAGGGCCAGCTCGGTCCACTCGGCTCGCATCGTTTGCGGGAGGTGGTCGGCGGCGGCCACCTCCAGCCGCTCGATCGCCTGGCCGGAACTCGTCCACGGACCGGCGTCGGCGTGGACGGCGGCCGCGTGGTACATGTTGTAGCGCATCACCATCGCCGGTCCGCTCGTGTACCGCACCGACGCGAAGTCCGCCAGCGGCACCATCTCGTTGCGGCTGTTCCGCACCTGCAACTGCTTGATGTCCTCCGGCGCCTGGCGGAACGCATCGAGCGCCTGCACCGTCACTTGCCAGGTGCGCCCGAAGCGGTTGAAGTCGTTGATGTAGTACGGCCCGAGGGTCGATTCCAGCGTCGTCCGCACGTCGTCGATCGACACCCCGCGGTCCTTCGCCTGGGTCCGGTCGATGAGCAACTCCAGCCAGGGGGTGTCGGCCCGGAAGCTGCTGAACAGCCCGCGCAGGTGCGGATCCTCGGCCGCGGTGACGACAACCTCGTCGGCGGTCCGCTGCAGCGCCGCCAGGCCGTTGTCGTTGGTGTCGAGGATGACGAGCTTGAATCCGCCGGCCGTCCCCAGACCCTCCACCGGCGGCGCCCCGAACAGGTTGACGATCGCCCGCGGCACCTCCTTGTGGAACTGCTCCTGCAGGCGAGCGGCGATCGCTCCGCTGGACAGCTCCGGCTCGGTCCGGCGCTCGAAGTCGTCAAGCATGAGGTACAGGGCGCCGAAGTTGGACGCATTGGCGTTCAGGAGGATCGACTGACCGGAGATGGCGACGGTGTGGCGGACGCCCGGGGTGCGCAGGGCGATGGCCTCGATGCGCTGCATCACGTCGCGCGTGCGCGTGACGGAGGCGGCGTCGGGGAGCTGGACGTTGACAAGGAGGTAGCCCTTGTCCTGGGCCGGGATGAACCCGGTCGGGGTATTCGTGAACCCCCACCACGTCAGCGCGAGCAGCCCACCGTAGAGCACCACCACCACCGCGCTGATGCGCAGCAGTCCCGAGACAGTTCGGGTGTAGGCGGCGGTCGAGGCGTCGAACCCGCGGTTGAACAGGCGGAACGACCCGCGCAAGAGGGCGTTGAGCGGCCGGCCCAGGAACACCCCGACCGCGACCGCGAGCAGTCCGCCAACGACGGCCGGCCCCCACTGGCGCAGGGGAGCGAGCGTTTCTTCCGGGACGTTCAGGTCCAGGGCAGCGAGCGCGGGCGCCGCCAGGGCGCCGCCGAACTTGTACCCCAGCCACGCTCCCATCGGCAAGAAGGCGAACCACGGCAGCGGCTCGAACGTCCCCTTTGCGCGCGGCCGCAGCAGGAGGGCGGCGAGGGCCGGGCTGAGGGTCAGCGAGTTGAACGCCGAGATAACGGTCGAGACGGCGATCGTCAACGCGAACTGGCGGAAGAACTGGCCGGTGATGCCGCTGATGAACGCGCACGGCACGAACACCGCGGCGAGCACCAGGCCGATGGCGACCACCGGCCCGGACACCTGCTCCATCGCCCGAAAGCTCGCCTCGCGCGGCGACAGGCCGTGTTCGATGTGGTGCTCGACCGCCTCGACGACGACAATGGCGTCATCGACGACGATGCCGATGGCCAGGACCAGGCCGAACAGCGTCAGGTTGTTCAGGCTGAACCCCATCGCCGCCATGACGGCGAACGTGCCGATGACGGCAACGGGCACGGCGATGAGCGGAATCAGGGACGAGCGCCAGTTCTGCAGGAACACCAGCACCACGAGGGCGACCAGCACGACCGCGTCGAACAGCGTCTCGAACACCTCGTGGATCGACTCGTTGATGAACGGCGTGGTGTCGTAGACGATGGCGTGGTCGATGCCGGGCGGGAAGTGGGCCTTCAGCTGGTCCATCCGCTCCCGCACGCGCCGGGCGACGTCGAGGGCATTCGATCCGGGCAACTGGTAGACGGACAGCGCCACCGACGGCTTGCCGTCGAGGGTACATGCCTGGTCGTAGGACTGGGCGCCGAGTTCGATGTTGGCGACATCCTTCAGGTAGAGGAGGGACGTCCCGGTGCTCTTGACGACGATGTTGGCGAACTGATCGGTGTTCTGCAGCCGGCCGAGGGTGGTGATGATGTACTGCGATACCTGGCCGCGCGGCGTCGGCGGCTGGCCGATCTGGCCGGCTGCGACCTGGACGTTCTGGCCCTCGACAGCCTTGATGATGTCCTGCGGGATCAGACCGTAAGACGCCAGCTTCTGCGGGTCGAGCCACAGCCGCATGCTGTAATCGCGCTGCCCGAGGTACGTGATGTCGCCGACACCTGGGAGGCGCGACAGCTCGTCCCGGATCTGGATGGTGGCGTAGTTGCTCAGCTCGAGGTTGGTGCGACTCTCGTCCTTCGAGAACAGGTTGACGATGAGCAGCACGTTCGGCGACTTCTTCTTGACGGAGATGCCGCGCCGCTTGACCAGGTCGGGCAGCACCGGCTCGGCGAGGGAGACACGGTTCTGCACCAACACCTGGGCGATGTTCAGGTCGGTCCCGTTCTCGAACGTGACCGTCAGGGTGTAGTTGCCGTCGTTGGTGCATTGCGAGGACATGTACATCATGCCCTCGACGCCGTTCACCTGCTGCTCGACCGGGGCGGCGATCGTGTCAGCGACGATCCGGGCGTTGGCCCCGGGGTACGAGGCCGACACCTCGACCGTCGGCGGAGTGATGTCCGGGTACTGCGCGACGGGGAGCGTGAACAGGGCGATGCTCCCGCCGAGCACGATGACGATGGACAGCACCGACGCGAAGATCGGTCGGTTGATGAAGAACCGTGAGAACATGATCCAGTTGCAGGGGTAGCAGCGTCCCCAAAGCCCACAGGCTGCGTCCTGTGGGGAAAAGTCTTCGGCGCCTGGCCCACGGGACGCAGCCCGTGGGCTTGCAAACATACTCAGGGGCCGCGCGCGGCGGTCGGCGCGGGCTCGTCTCCGTCCTGCCGCGCCTGGCCGTTGGTCGGCCTGGCGGCGTGGCCGTTCGCCGACGCGACGGGCACGACCGTGGGCCGCCGCAGGCGCCCGAGCAGCCACGGCACCCCCAGGGTCGCAACGCCGCGCCCGAACCGCCCGGCCCGCCCCGACGAGAACCCGCGCGCGTCGCTGAACCACTCGATCACATAGAAGAAGACCGGCGTCAGGAAGATGCCGAACAGCGTCACCCCCAGCATCCCGCTGAACACTGCCGTCCCCAGTCGCTTGCGCATCTCGGCCCCGGCCCCGGTCGCGAGCAGCAGCGGCACGGCCCCGAGGATGAACGCGAACGACGTCATCAGGATCGGCCGCAGGCGCAGCTGGCACGCGGCCAGCGTCGCGTCTGTTCGCGACAGCCCACCCTCCTCGCGCTTGTGCTTGGCAAATTCAACAATGAGGATCGCGTTCTTGCTCGCCAG
>JADLBT010000084.1 GCA_020847555.1 Gemmataceae bacterium | reverse complement strand
CGCGGACCAGCGGCGCGCAGCCGATGCAGACCCCACGCGATCGCGTCGCCGATGTTCGTCCGCCCCTCCTCCGGCAACGTGCGCGGCTCCTCGGCGTCGAGCAGTTGCAACAGACTGCCGTGGCTCAGCGTCAGCGGGCACAGGCTCTCGGGCACGGTCGCGAACGCGATCAGGCCGACGAGGTCGTTCCGGCGCCCCTCCAGCATCTCGCCCCCGGGCTCCTTGCCGCCCTCCACGAACAGACGGAGCGCTCGTTTCACCGCGTCGATGCGGCGGACCGGCTCGCCGTGCCAGGTGAAATCGCGCTCGTTCATGCTGCCGCTGACGTCCACCACCAGCAGGATCGCGATGCCCTCGGTCGGGATGCGCGCGCCCGGGTCCGGCCAGCGCGGACCGGCCAAAGCGACGACGAGCAGCAGCAGTCCGGCCGCTCGCAACGCCAGCCCTCCGCGGCGCGCAAGGCGACTGCGCCCGCAGGGCAGCCGCGCCGCCAGCCCGACGCTGGAGAAACGCAGGGCCGGGCGCGCCTGCCTGTGCCACCACCACAGCAGCGGCGGGACGAGCAAGGCCAGCAACAGCCACGCGGGTTGGGCAAAATGCGGCAAGGCCAAATCCTGCTACTCAGTCCGGGAGTGGCGGTCTGCTTTCCCCCTCTCCCACGAGGGGAGAGGGGGAAAGACAAACCGGACACCCTCACCCGGACCGTGGCTGAGGGTGATCGAGCCGGTCTGCGGCGGCGCTGGTACAGTTTGCAAAGCAGGTGCCGTCGCCGTCGGCACCGGGCGGGGTCGCCAGAACTCATGATATCAAGAGAAATTGGGCCTCACAGGCGGACGGAGGACGCCGGCGAGTGCCTATCGAATCGCCACCGCTGGCCACGCCGTGATCGCGCGGCGGCGCAGGCGGGAAAACCCGCATATCGGGCCGCAAGGTTTGGCGTTCCTGCGTAACACGCCGCTTTTTCCCGTTGGTAACAGTCGGCACGACTGTTACACTTGCCTTGCACCCGTCCCCGTGTTGAGGCTCGGCCCCTCCGGCCGGGCTGCGCCCTCCTCCCTGGTCGCGAGACCAGCCGACCCAGGGACTCGTGCTATTCTCGCACCAGGAGTCGTCGTCATGCCGGAATCTCCGCCGCCCTGGGGACGTACCGCCGCCCCCGAGCGGACCGCTGCGTCAGCCCGAGACGCTTCGCTCGCCGCCGAGACCCCACAGGTTCAGGTCCGGTACTACCGCCGCATGCGGCCCCACCGGGTCTACCCGTTCGTCGTCAGCTGGAAGGGCCGCGGCCGCGGCTCCCACCCCGTCATCCTCCGGTTGGTGGTGGGCGGAGCGCAGGTCGTCCCCTTCGAGCAGACCCTCGACCCGGGCGACGCGAACGCGCGGGCCATCTTCTTCGTCACGCCGCTGGTGAAGGGGCACCTCCGCGGCGAGCGGCTGGAGGTGGTGCAGCAGGGGCGGAAGGTGCAGGAGGTTCGCCTGCCGTGCAGGGCCACCACCCAGCGCAAGACGTGGTTCCTGCTGGCCCTGACGGTGGCGGTCGCCTGGTGGGTGGTGCCGTTGTTCAATCCGGCCTTCGATCCGCGGACAATGGACCCTGGAACGTCCAAGCCCGCAGAAGCGGTCGCCAGTCGGATTTCACAATACCTGCCACCAACACTGCCAATATTTGACAAGCCGAACAACCCTGTGAAGGAGGAACTGGAAGCGATTCCGGAGCACATCGGCCACACCTACACCTACCTCTATTTCGAGCCGCCGATGTACTATCTCGATCTGGGGGTGATCGAGTATCAACTCAACGCCGGCGAGATCATACTGGTCGCATTCGGCACGCTGACGCTGTTGTCGTGGTGGTGCCACCGGGAGCGGCGCAAACGCCGGGTCAGCGCGCCCATCGTGGCGTGACGCTTTCGCCGCGTGTGTCCGGCGCCGCCGGGATGGGGCAACGTGCCTCATCAGGCACTGGCGTCCGAAGTCGTCGGTCGGGTGGCCCTGGCCGATGCCGTACAGTTGAGCGTCGCGCTCGACGCGCGCGCCAGGCGTGGGCTTTGATGGGGAGCAGCGCTTACCTTCGCGTCCGCTTCAGGATCCAGGCGCCGATCGTTTCCAGCACGGCCGGCGCCATCGTCTCCTCGATGGCGCCGTACTCCGTCGGCAGGCCGGTGCATGCGTGCTGGAACAGATGGTTGAGTCCGGGGAACTGGATGATCGTGTAGTCGCGGCACTTCCCCTCGGCCAGCGCCTTCGCCAGCGGCGGCACGTTCTGGCGCGGGATGACCTGCAGATCCTTCTCGCCGAACAGCGCCAGTACCGGGCAGGCCGCCCTGCCCAGCGCCGGCCGCGGGTCGTAGGTCAGAAAGTAGCGGAACCACGGCGTCAGGACCACCTTCAACTGTTTCAAGCCACCCTCCAGCAGCTTCGCCAGATCCTTCTTGTCGGCCAATTTCGCGAGTTCCTCCGCCGCGATCTTTTGCAGACGTTTCTCGGCCGCCTTGTCGTCCTTCTCTTCCTTCACCACCTGGATCAACACCTGCTGCATGCGCCGCTGGGTGGCGAGCGCCTTCGCGTCCCCTCCCGACATCTTGAGGATTAGCTGGCCCTGCTCGATCAGGATCTCGTCTCCGGGCACGGCTGTCCCGGCCAGGAGAACGATAAACGCGATGTCCTTTGACTGGGACGCGGCGAGCGGCGCGACGATGCCGCCCTCGCTGTGGCCGAGCAGCCCGATCTGCTTCGGGTTGATCTCCTTGCGCCCCCTGAGGAACGCGACCCCGGCCAGCGCGTCCTCGGCAAAGTCGGCGGTGGTCGATTTCATCGTATTGCCGGTCGAGCCGCCGACGCCGCGGTCATCGACGCGCAGCACCGCGATACCGCGCCGGGTCAGGTGGTCGGCCAGCACCAGGAACGGTTTGTGGCCCATCAGCGCCTCGTTGCGGTCCTGCGGCCCCGAGCCGCTAATCAGCAGGACCGCCGGGAACGGGCCGTCGCCCTTCGGTCGCGTGAGGGTGCCGGCGAGCTTCACCTTCGCCTTGCTGTTCTCGTAGGTCACCTCCTCTTCGAGATAGGGGTAGGGCCGCTTCGGCTCCTGCGGGCGGGCGAAGGACGGTTCCTTGGCGAGGTGCTGGAAGGTAAGGGGCAGGTCCAGCTCGCCCTGCTTGAACTTCCCGACGAGCTGGGTGCCGTCGTCCTTCACCTTGCCCGCGAACGCGGCACCGAGTTCTTTCAGCTCGAAGCGCAACGCCCGGCCGTCGAGCGTGATCGTGTCGATGGGCAGCCCCCTGGCGCCCTGGTCGATGCTGTCCAGCGTCCCGGTCCATTTGCCGCCCTTCTTCGCGAATCGGACGCCGAGACGCAGTTCGACCGCGCCGATTTTCAGCTTGCCCAGCCAGTAGCCGTCGAGCTGTTTGTCGGCCGCCTTCTCGGCGGGCTTTTCGCCCGCGCGGATTGCCGGCGCCTGCAGCAGCGCCGCACCAAGCACGACTACAAGGAGCGGTTTCATCGAATTCCCTCACGAGACGGTGAATTGTTAGCGGTCGAGATGGAGCATGGGAAGTGGTAGGGAGCGAGAGGCGGAGCGGCGAGGTGGGTAAACCCGCACGGCGGGCCGAGTGCTCAGCACTCGGTACTGAGCACTCGGCCCGCCTGAGAGGTGCGCGTCGATCCCGGGGCGGTCAACCCTGCGGGCGCAGGCGCTTGCGCAGGTCGTCGGCGACGTGGGCAAGCGGCACGCGCCGCTGTTCCAGCGTGTCGCGGTCGCGGATCGTGATCGTCTGGTCCTGCAGCGTCTGGCCGTCAATGGTGAGGCACCACGGCGTGCCGATCTCGTCCTGCCGCCGGTAGCGCCGGCCGACCGCCCCGGATTCGTCGTAGAAGACGTTGAACGCGCGCTTCAGGTCGCGGTACAGCTTCTGGGCGATCTCCGGCATGCCGTCCTTCTTGACGAGCGGGAAGATGGCCGCCTTGACCGGCGCCAGCCGCGGGTGCAGCTTCAGGAAGACGCGTGCCTGCGGCTTGCCGTGCTCGTCCGGCGCCGTGTCCTCGCGGTACGCCTCGCACAGGAACGCCAGCGTCGCCCGGTCCGCGCCGGCCGACGGCTCGATCACATGCGGGACGTACTTCTCGCGCGTCTGGTCGTCGAAGTAGCTCAGATCCTTACCGCTGCCCGGGTGCCTCGGCTTGCCGTCCGGCCCCGTCTCCACCACGAGCGGGGACGCCGGATCCTTCGGATCCTGATGGACGAGCTTCCCCTCGGCGTGGCTGCGCAGGTCGAAGTCGCCGCGGTGGGCGATACCCTCCAGCTCGCCGAACTTCCCGGGCGGCAGGAACGGGAAGGCGTACTCGATGTCGGCCGTCCCGCACGAGTAGTGGCTGCGTTCCTGCGCCTCGTGCTCCCGGAGCCGCAACCGCTCGCCCGCCAGACCCAGGCCGACGTACCACTGGTAGCGCCGGTTGCGCCAGTACTCGTACCACGCCGGCGACGTCTTGGGGTGGCAGAAGAACTCGATCTCCATCTGCTCGAACTCGCGCGACCGGAACGTGAACTGCTTGGGCGTGATCTCGTTGCGGAAGCTCTTGCCGACCTGCGCCACGCCGAACGGGATCCGGACGCGGCTGCTGTCCAGGACGTTCTTGAAGTTGACGAAGATCCCCTGGGCCGTCTCCGGGCGCAGGAACGCCGCCCCCTCCTCGCCGCTTAGCGCGCCGACGTAGGTCTTGAACATCAGGTTAAACTCGCGCGGCGGCGTCAGCGTCCCGAGTTCCTTCGCGTCCGGCCCGAGTACCTCGGCGAAGTCCTTCAGCGTCGTGAGCGGGACGAGCGGCCCCTCCCAGCGCAGTTCGCTGGCGTCCCTGGCGCGGAGGTTGAAGAACTTCAGGGCGCGCTGCTGCGCCAGCTGCTCCGCCTCCGCCCCGTCGGCCTCGACAGCGACGAAGACCTTCTTGCCCTTCGCCTCGACCCACCGGCCGTTGAGCTGGTCGTCGCGGTAGCGCTTCTTCGACTCGCGGCAGTCGATCATGAAGTCGTGGAAGAGATCGTAGTGGCCCGACGATTTCCAGACGCGCGGGTGCATGATGATGGAGCAGTCGAGGCCGACCATCTCGTAGGGAGACGGGGCGCCGGGGAGGGTGCTCAGGTCGTCGTGGGCGGTGACCATGTCCTGCCACCATGCCTCCTTGACGTTCCGCTTCAGCTCGGCGCCCATCGGACCGTAGTCCCAGAACCCGTTCAGCCCGCCGTAGATCTCGCTCGACTGGAAGATGAACCCGCGCCGCTTGCACAGCGAGACCAGTTTCTCCATGTCCATGTTGCTTCGCCAGGGGTCAGGGGTCAGGGGTCAGGGGTCAGGGAAGTAACATTCACCCACGGGCTGCGTCCCGTGGGCTTTAAGACTTCTTTCCTGATCCCTGCCCCCAGACCCCTGACCCCTGCCCCCTCCTTATTTCTGCCAGTGACTTTTCACGATCCCGACCGCGCCGACCTCGACCCGCAGCGGGTCGCGCCGCAACTCGGGCACGAGCGCGAACCGATCCACCTGCGCCGCCGCCCGGATGTCCTCATCATACCCCAGCCGCT
>JADLBT010000083.1 GCA_020847555.1 Gemmataceae bacterium | reverse complement strand
GTCCGGTCTCCAGCGACAGCGCCAGGCTGGTGCGCAGGATCTGGCCGCCGCCCTCGCCGAAGGAGCCGTCGATCTCCACCACGCGCTCGCTCATGATCAACCCCGCCGGGCTACGTCGCTTGATGCAGGCTCAAGAGAGATGGTGGGGAAGGGGGTTTCGTAAAGCCCACGGGCGGCGCCCCGTGGGTGAGGTGCCAGGGACTTGCTCCGCGGGGCGCCGCCCGTGGGCTTCACTCCCCGCTCCCACTTCCACTCCCTCCAGAGGAGATGCTATAGAATGACCTGCAAAGCGTCGCGCCCCGTATCCCCGGCCCCACGACAAGCGCCAATGGCACGCTACCTGATCGGCATCGACCTGGGCACCACAAACAGCGCCCTCGCCTACATCGATCTGCGCCACCCGCGCTCGCGCCCGGGGAGCCAGCCTGAGGTCCGGCCGTTCCCGGTCCCGCAACTCGTCGCCCCGGGCGAGGTCGCCAGTCGCCAACTCCTGCCGTCGTTCCTCTACCTGCCGAGCCAGCACGACCTGCCGCCCGGCGCCACCGCCCTGCCGTGGGAGCCCGCGGCCGCCTTCGCCGTCGGCGAGTTCGCGCGCAACCACGGCGCCCGCGTCCCCGGCCGGCTCGCGACGTCCGCCAAGTCCTGGCTGTGTCATTCCGGCGTCGATCGGTCGGCCCCCCTGCTGCCGTGGAGCGCCCCGCCCGACGTGCCGCGCCTCTCGCCGGTTGACGTCTCGATGCGCTTCCTGCGCCATCTCGTCGATACCTGGAACCACGTCATGGCCCGGGACGACCCGGAGAACCGGCTTGAGCAACAGCCGGTCGTGCTGACGGTGCCGGCGTCGTTCGACGACGTGGCCCGCACCCTGACGGTCGAGGCGGCGCGGAAGGCGGGGATCGAGAACCTGACCCTGCTGGAGGAGCCGCAGGCCGCGTTCTACTGCTGGCTCTCGACCCACTCCCCCAAGGAGGCGGCCCAGCTCAAGCCCGGCGCGTACTGCATCGTTGTGGACGTCGGCGGCGGCACCAGCGACTTCAGTCTGATCCAGGCGGTCGAGGAGCGCGGCGAGCTGGCGTTCGTGCGCCAGGCGGTCGGCGAGCACCTGCTGCTCGGCGGCGACAACATGGACCTGGCCCTCGCCAAGTTCGTCGAGACGAAGCTGCCCGCCGCCGGACGCCTCGACGCCGCCCAGTACGGCACCCTCACCCAGGCGTGCCGGCAGGCCAAGGAGGCGCTGCTGTCACCCGCCCCGCCGGCCGCGTTCCCGGTGACGGTGGTCGGACGCGGCCGGGCGGTCGTCGGCGGCGCGCTGCACACCACCCTGACCGCGGCGGACGTCCGCAGAGTGATCTTCGACGGCTTCTTCCCGCAGGTGCCGCGCGACGCCGAGCCGGTGCGCGGGGCGCGCGTCGGGCTGCACGAGATGGGCCTGCCGTATGTCAGCGACCCGGCCGTGACGCGCCACCTCGCCGCCTTCCTGAAGCGCCACCTCACCGCCGCCGGGGACGGCGCCGCCCGGGCGCCGGACGCGATCCTGTTTAACGGCGGCGTGTTCCAGCCGGCCCCCCTCCGTGACCGCCTCCTCGAAGTGATGCGACAGTGGTATGTCACTCCCGGGGGCGCGTGGGAGCCGCTCGTCCTCACCAACCCGTCGCTCGACCTGGCGGTGGCGCTCGGCGCCGCCCACTACGCCTGGCTCAAGCACACCGGCGGCCGGCGCATCGGCGGCGGCATCGCCCGGTCGTATTACCTCGCCGTCGAGGCGAGCGACGACGGCAAGGAGGGGGCACCGGGCGAAGCCGGGCCGGCGCCCCTCACCGTCGTCTGCGTGGTGCCGCAGCACCTGGAGGAGGGGCAAGAGGTGGTGCTACCGCAGCCCGAGCTGGAGCTGGCCCTCGGGCAGCCGGTCGCGTTCCCCCTCTACACCTCGACGGTCCGCGGCGACGACAAGGCCGGGGATCTGCTGCGCGTCGTCCCGGACCAGCTGCTGCAGCTGCCGTCGCTGCACACGATCCTGCGCGGCGGCAAGCGCAGCGGGACGAAGCGTGTCCCGGTCACCCTGGCCGCGCGCAGCACCGAGATCGGCACGCTGGAGCTGTGGTGCGTCGCCCAGGACGGGAACAACCGCTGGCGGCTGGAGTTCAACGTCCGCGACATCGTCAAGGATCCGCAGGCCGAGCCGCCCGCCGAGGACGGGACCGCCCAGCAGGTGGTGACCGACATCTGGCCGGAGGCGCAGGTGCAGGAGGCAGCCCGGTTGCTCCGCGCCGCCTATACCGAGAAGACCGCGACCCCGACCCCGCAGGAATTGACGAAGGCGCTGGAGGCGGCCCTCGACGCCCCGCGCCACCAGTGGCCGACGGGCCTGTGCCGGCGGCTGTGGGATTTCCTCGCCGAGGTGGCGGACCAGCGGCGCCGGTCGCCCGCCCACCTGGGGCGGTGGTACAACCTGGTCGGCTACGCACTGCGGCCGGGGTTCGGCGATAATCTAGATCGCTATCGGGTCGAACAGCTCTGGAAGCTGCTGCACGCGCCGCCGCGGCCGGAGCCGGGGAAGGGCGGCAAGCCCCCGCTGCCGCCGCCCGCTGGCGGGAGCGATTACTGGATCATGTGGCGGCGCGTCGCCGGCGGGCTGAATGCGCAGCTGCAGGCCACGCTGTCCAACCGCCTGCGCCCGACCCTGCTGCCGGCGAAGGGCAAGGGCGGGCCGAAGCCGTCCGCCAACGAACTGGCCGAGATGTGGCGCGCGGCCGCGAGCCTGGAGCGCCTCGACGTCAAGCAGAAGGACGCGCTCGGCCAGGCGCTGCTGCGGCAGGTGAAACGCAGCCCGGCGCCGACGCACGCCTTCTTCGCCCTGACCCGGCTCGGGGCGCGCGTCCTGCTGTACGGGCCGCTCAACGCGGTCCTGCACCCGGAGGTGGCGCAGACGTGGCTTGAGGCCGTCCTCTCGTTCGAGCCGGGCCACGAGAGCGAGCGGCTCGCGTGGGCGTTCTGCCTGACCCAGCTGGCGCGGCGCAGCGGGCAGCGCGCCCTGGACGTGGACGACGCCCACCGCAACCGCGTGCTGGTGGCGCTGCACGACCAGTCGGTGCCGGAGCACTGGGTGCGCATGGTCGAGGAGGTGACCGAACTGGAGGGCGAGGAGCAGAGCCAGATGTTCGGCGAATCGCTGCCGATCGGGCTCCGCCTGCTCGCGCCGCGCGACGAGGAGTGACGAGAAATCCCGGAAAGCGGTTGAACTTCGGCCCGTCCGTGCCTATAGTCCTTCGCGTCGCCTCCGTGCGGGTTTCAACACGTGTGAAAGGAGTTCTCTCATGTCGCTGTACATCGGCGAGGCACTGGTCGGGGACGGGAACGAGATCGCCCACATCGACCTGATGATCGGATCGAAGACCGGGCCGGTCGGCATCGCCTTCGCCAACGCGCTGTCGGACCAGAAGCAGGGACACTCGAACCTGCTCGCTGTCCTGACGCCGAACCTGATCTGCAAGCCGGCCACCGTACTGATCACCAAGGTGACCATCAAGGGCGCCCCGCAGGCCGTCCAGATGTTCGGCCCCGCCCAGGCCGCGGTCGCCAAGGCGGTGACGGACAGCGTCGCCGAGGGCATCATTCCGAAGGGGGCGGCCGACGACCTCGTCTGCGTGTGCGGCGTGTTCATCCACTGGCAGGCCAAGGACGACACCAAGATCTACCAGTACAACTACGAGGCGACCAAGCTGGCCATCGCCCGCGCCATGAAGGGCGAGCCGAAGATCGAGGAGATCCTCGCGAAGAAGGACACCGCCAGGCATCCGTTCTCGCCGAGGTAGCGGGCGCTCCCACTACCACCAGGCCGGAGCGCCAGCGACGGGCGCTGCCAGGCGCCCGTCGCTGGCGCTCCGGCCTGGTAAGTAAGTAGCATCGCGAACCCCATGCGCAAGATCCTGATCCAGCTCGATAGCGATGCACACCCCAGCGTCTTCGATCGCGTCGTGGCGGTCGATGCCGGCGCCGACGAGGTGTTCAGCTACGGCGGCGTCAAGCGCGAGCAGGTGCGCGACCTCGTTCACGGCGCCATCTTCACGCGCGGTCCGAAGGATCTGAAGTCCACTGCAATCTTCGTCGGCGGCAGCGACGTGACCGCGGGGGAAGGACTTCTGGAAGAGGCGCGCAAGCACATGATCCCGCAGTTCGGACTGCGCGTCTCCATCCTGCTCGACGCCAACGGCGCGAACACCACTGCCGCCGCCGCCGTCCATCTCGCCGGGAAGCACCTGCCGCTGAGCGGGGCGCGAGCGCTGGTCCTGGGCGGGACCGGGCCGGTCGGTCAACGGGTCGTGCGCCTGCTGGCCCGTGCGGGAGCCGAGGTGCGCGTCGGGTCGCGCCAGCAGGTCCGCTCCGCCGCCGTGTGCGAGGCAGTCCGGGCGCGCGTGCCGCAGGCGCGGCTCGAAGCCGTCGCGACCGCCGCCCCGCAGGAACTGGCCGACGCGCTCGCCGGCCGCACCCTCGTCATCGCGGCCGGCGCGGCCGGCGCGGTCCTGCTTCCGAAGGCGGCCCGCGCGGCCGCGACCGACCTGCGCGTGGCGATCGACCTGAACGCGGTCCCGCCGCTCGGCATCGAGGGCGTCGAGGTCGCCGACCGGGCCGCGGAGCGCGACGGGGTCACTTGCTACGGCGCCGTTGGTGTCGGGGGGACGAAGATGAAGATCCACAAGGCTGCGCTCGTCCGCCTTTTCGAGAGCAACGACCAGGTGTTCGACGCGGAAGAGGTCCACGCCCTGGCGGCGGCCGTCTCGTAACCGGGCTCTGGCGAGTGTGTGCGTCATGCCGCGCGTGGCTGGCACCGACCCCGGCACCAGTAGCCTGGACCTGCTCATCCTGGAGGACGGCGCCGTCGGCGAGCAGTGCCGGTTCACGCCCGAGGAACTCCAGGCTGACCCGAACGCCCCCGCCCGCTGGCTCCTCGAACGCGGCCCCTTCGACCTCGTTGCCGGCCCCTCCGGCTACGGCCTCCCATTGACGACCGGACGCGCCTGCGGCGAGCGCGAGTTGGCGCTGATGGCCCTGGTTCGCCCCGACGATCGCGGGCGCGGCCAGGGCGTGCTCAAGTTCTCCGCCGTCGTCCGCTCTCTGTGTGCCGCACCTCTACCCGTTGTCTTCCTCCCGGGCGCGATTCACCTCCCGACCATTCCCGCACACCGCAAGGCCAACCGCATCGACCTGGGGACCGCCGACAAGGTGTGCGTCGCGGCGGTCGCCCTCGCGACCGAGGCGGGTCGCCATCCCGGCCGCCACGCGAGCTGCGATTTCTGCCTGGTCGAGCTGGGCAGCGCCTTTACCGCGTGCCTCGTCGTTCGCGGCGGGCGCATCGTCGATGCAGTCGGTGGGACGAGCGGGCCGCTGGGCTGGGGCAGCGGCGGCGCCTGGGATGGCGAGGCGGCTTACCTGCTCGGCGCCCTCGCGAAGAGCGACCTCTTCGCCGGCGGGGCCGGCACCTATCCGGACGCGGCGGAAGGCCGGGCCGCGTTCCGCGAGTCGCTGCTGAAGACGGTGGCAGGGCTGCGCGCGGCCACGTCGTTCGGCCGCATCCTGCTCTCCGGCCGTCTTCTCGAAATGGAACCCGTTCTCGCCAGAGGCGTCGCGGCCGACCTCGAGGCACTGGGCGAGGTGGCGGTACTGCCGAGCCTGCCGGGGGCGTGGGTCAAGCACGCCGCCCAGGGGGCGGCGCTCCTGGCCGATGGTCTGGCCGGCGGGACGCACGCTGCCCTGGTGGACGGCCTCGGCATCCGCACCGCCGCCGGCACGGCTCTCGACTGGTTGCGGCAGCCGCGGGCCGGAGAGGTGCGCAGAGCCTTCGGCCTGGACTTGTGACCGTCACGGGGTCTTCGGTGGGGAAGGGACGCGGCCGGCGGGGATCAGCTTCCGCCAGGCGGCCTGGGCGCGCGCGCGCTCGGCCGCGGGCGCCGCGGCGTCGTAGCCGATCTTCCGCCCTTCCGGAACGAGGCGGTGCAGGTGCCACGCGGCCAACTCGCGCACCGCCACCCGGTCGTGCGCCAGGTAGTGGATCAGCGCCTGATAGGTTGCGGCGTCGGCAAGTGCCGGCCGGTCGAAGCCACGCAGGAGCTGCATCACCATCTCGGCGTGGGCCGGCTTGTACTGATCCGCGACGAGCGCCCGGTAGACCAGCACGTCATCCGCTGCGCTGCGGGCGCTGCGCTGGCGCAGGGCGTCCAGGGCCGTCCGGCGCACCTCCGCGGACTTCGCCCCGTGCAGCACCTTCAGCAGTCCCTGCAGATCGCCGACCGCCCCGAGGGCGTGAACCGCCTGCACCTGCTGGCCCGCGTCCGGCCCGGCCAGGGTGTCGGTCACCGCCTTGTCGAGCCCCTGCTGCACCAGCCGCTGGCGGAACCGGGCGAGGGCGATGCGCGCGGCCTCGCCCTTCGGCGCCACGTCCCCGGAAACCCACCCCGGCACCTCCTTCAGCGGGACCGGCCCGACCAGCCCGGCGAGGCTATTCCAGTGGTAGAATACCTGGCCGCGCACCGACGTCTGTTCCGCGGCCCCCTTGCTGCGGACGCTGATTTCCCCGCCGAGCAGCAGAATGACGGCGTCAGTGATCGGGGCATCTTCCTTCTTCGGCTCGGCGGTGAACGGCGCTCCCGGCGGCCAGCGGCGGAGCAACTCGACGGCGACCTGCGTCCCCGGCTCCTCCAGTTCGACCAGCAGGTTTTCCCCGCCGACGCGAAGCTGCCCTTTGAGCGCCCCCTTGCCCTTGCCATACGCCAGCAGCGCCCGGCCGCCGTCCAGTTCCAGATCGAACGCCAGCCCGCCCGGGGCGTGGACGCGCACGGCGCTCGGCAGGGCGGGCGCGTCGGTGTTCTTCGGATACCCGCCGAGGAGAGAGAGCCGCAACTTACCGTCCGCGAGCCTGACCTCGCCCCGCGTCCCCGGCAGCGCGACGAGCAGATCCCCGACGGAGACGGCGGCCCCCTGCGCGACGACCTCGCAGCGCTTCCCCTGCGCCGGGCACGCGAGGAGGGAGCCCGGAAGCGAGGTGTTCTGCCCAGTTGCCGCCGCAGGCTTGCCGTCCTTGCCCCCGGTAGCGGCTGGCACGGCGGACAGCAGAACGCAACTCACCAGGGTTACGGCCAGGATCGGCAGTGGTCGTGGATTCATACGTCTTCGTCCAGCAGGAGCATGGGACATCCGGTTGCGGCATCATTGTATTCCCGCGTCCGTCCGGAGCAGAGGAAAAACACCGCGGATCCTGTCCTGGCGATGCCTCGCGGCCCGGTTACAATGATGCGGACGGAGGGCCGGTCATGCCAATCGGTGTGTGCTGTGAATGCGGCGAGAACTACTATCTGCCGAACGTGGCGACGGTTGCGGACCACTGCTGCGCCCGCTGCGGGCGCCCGCTTGTGCCGCTCGAGACGCTTTCGGGGGACGCGCCGGAAGCGCCCCGGTCGTCGGACACGCCGCCGTTTCCGAATGAGACGAGGGGATCGCCTCCGAGTTAGCACTGGCGGAGTAACCGTTCATCAAGCTGAACTGCGCCGCCATCCCGACCGGCCTGCTGGAGAGTGAGCTGTTCGGCCACGAGAAGGGCGCCTTCACCGGCGCCATCGAGCGCAAGCTCGGCCGGTTCGAGGTGGCCGACGGCGGCACCCTCTTCCTCGACGAGGTCGGCGACATCCCGCTGGAACTGCAGCCGAAGCTGCTGCGCGTCCTCCAGGAGCAGGAGTTCGAGCGGCTCGGCAGCACCCGGACGGTCAAGGCGAACGTCCGGCTGGTGGCGGCGACGCACCGCGACCTGTCGCGCATGGAGAAGCTCGGGATCCGCCGGCCCGGGAGCGCGTAACCAGCCCCACCAGCCCGTCGCTGGCACTCCGGGCTGGTGGGGCTGGTCCCTACGGTGCCGCTCGCAGCGTCAGCGCGCTGCCGGCCTTCGCCCGCTCGTAGGCTGCCCGGCACGGCGCGTACACGCGCTCCACCTCGGCCAGCGCCACCGGCTGTCCGGCTGCGTCCATCGCCGCCTGCACGGTCAGGCGCCGCGGGACCATCAGGCCGGCAAGTTCCGGCAGGTCGTAGGATTTCAGCGCGCCGGGAACGACGTTGGTCAGCTGGTTGTAGCTGATCGGGGTGGCGACGACATTCGCCCACGACACGACGGACCGCTCCAGGGTGACGGCCTTGATACGCTCGTCGAGGGCGGCGACATGCAGCGCCACCGGCCCGGCCGCCGCGACGGCGACGATCTCGACCCCTCCCTTGCCCCCGCCCAGCAACTCCATCACGGCGAGCACGTCGCGCACACGCTGCCCCAGGAGCGGCCGGTTCAGGTGCAGCCCCAGGAACGCCTCGCGCGCGTCGGCCCCGAAGTAGTTCGGGCGCCCCTTGGCCGGCTTCACGCCCGGCGACGTCTCCCCCCAGCCACGGAGGTCCAGCGCGATGACCTCGCGCCCACGGGAGCCCGACCTGACCAGCTTCTCGATCGGCCCGCCGGGCGCCGCGTCCACCGCCTTACCGCCGCTGTGCAGGTAGAGGATAGGCGGCGTGACAACCTTCCCCTTCCCCCTCGCGGGGACGAATCTCAGGCCAGGCACCTGGATCCCCGCGTCCGTCTCGTACAGAATCCGTTCGACGACGTAGCCGTCGCGCTTCAGCGTACCCATCGCCTTCGCCCGCGCCGGCGGCACCCGCTCGCCCAGACCGATCAGCCGCCGGACCTCTTGCAGCGTTTCCCCACGCGGGCGCTTCGCCAACCCTGCCGCTCGCCCCTTCGCCAGGCGCGTCGCCTCCTGGGCGTTGAGTTGCGTCACCGAGATGTCCTTGAAATCCTCCAGCACCTGCCCGCTGCGGGTACATTGCAGGCTCTTGAAGATGGGGAAGTCACCCTCGGTCGGCGCGTCGTCGGCCTTCAGGAGCCAGCGGCGCATCCAGCGCATGGCCGCCTGGCGGCGCGGCTTCCAGAAGCCGTGCTTGTCGTTGTACTCGAACATGCCGACGCGCTCGGCGTGCCCCAGCATCCCGTAAAGGAGGGTCGCCTCGCGGAACGTCGTCCACGCCCCCTGGATGTCGAAGTAGTCCTGGGTGCCGGTGCAGATCAGCGTCGGCCGCGGGGCGCGCATCGTGACGTAGTCGGTCTGCTCCATGCCGAACGCGACCTGGCCGGTGATGTTTTGCTCGGCGTCCGCAGGCCCGATGGTGGCGAACAGTCGTTCCAGGGTCGTGATGTAACACGATGGCGCCGCCGCGAAGATCCGCTCATCCAGCGCCATCAGGTAGGCGGTCAGCGTCCCGCCGCCCGAGTTGCCGGTGCAGCCGAGGCGCTGCGGATCGACCTCCGGCCGGCTCGCCAGGTAGTCCAGGCTGCGGATGCCGTCCCAGATGCGGTACGTCGCGGTGCTGCGACCGACGAGCAGGGCGCCGACGCCAACCATCGTGTGCTCGGACGTGTTGCCGGCAATGGCTGGCTTGCCCGTCCTGTCGAGGATCTGCACGCGCTCGCCCTGGCCGATCGGGTCGTAGCAGAGGACCGCCAGGCCGTTCTTCGCCATGAGGATGCAGACGCGCTGGTACGTCTCGACCTCCTTGCCGTTGGCGCTGTGGCCGCACGGCACCAGCACGCCGGGGAACGGTCCCTTGCCGTTGGGGATGTACAGGACGGCCGTGACGTGGTGGTTCGGCCGGCTCTCGTAGATGACCTTCTCGACGCGGAAGCCGTCGCCCTTCAGCTTCCCGACAGTCTTGCCGTTCAGCGGCGTTTTCTCCGGGAACCCGCCGAGGGCGGCGATGAAGCGGTCCTTCAGCTCCTGCTGGCGGCGACGGATGTCCTCCGGCGTCTTGAGGGCTGCTACCGCCTGCCGGCGAGCGTCGAAGAACTTCTTCGCCTCGCCCTCCAGGTAGCTGTAGAGCATTTTCCGCGGCGGCGGGGAACCGGATTCGGGCTTGAGGACGTTCAGCTCCTCGTCCGCGCCGGCCCGGCCAACGGTGAGGGTGAGAGTGACGAGCGCAAGGAATCGCATGGCGTGTCTCCCTGTCGGCGTGATGCGAGCGAGCGGCCTCCGTCAGGTGTAGCGATTTTTCGGGAGAATGCCCGCAAAAAGCCGGGCGGGGGCGCGGGCCGCCGAGGGACAACAGCATCCCTCGGCGGTCCGCGCCCCCGCCCCAATCGCGCCAGAAGCCCGAGAGCGCGAACCTACGCCTTTGTCTTCTGCGCGACGAACTGGTCCACATCCTCCTGCGTGATGCGTGTGGACGGCTTGTCCAGCCGTTCGCTGAGCCAGCTCATCACGTGCGGCCCGTAGGGTAGCTTGCCCTGCTTGACGGTGCCGAGGATGCGCGATTCGCGGCGCGCCTGCTCCTTCACCTTGCGGATGCCGTTGCGCAGACGCGAGTCCGCCTGATCCACCTGACGCCGTTCCCGGCGCTTGCGCCTTGCTCCCATGAAAGTACCTCTCCAGGTCGTTGTCGGGGTGATGAAAGAGGAAAGGATAGCAGGTGGAGGCACGCGCGGAAAGCCCCGATTCTATCGGGATAGGAGGATGAAACCTGCCCACCAGCCTGGAGCGTCAGCGACGGACGCCTGCAAGCGCCCGTCGCTGACACGCCGGGTTGGTCGGCGGAGCCGCCCGCCTTGTTCGCGGACGGCTCACGCTCTCAACGGCCGGTTACTTCGCGCAACACGGCCCAGCGGGGCAGCACGGCGCGCCGGCCGCGCAGCAATCGCCCCCGGCGCTCGCAGTGGTCTCACCGCAGCAGGCGGAGGGCGGGTCGCAGCACGTCAGGCCAGCCGCGCAGCAGTCGGCGGCGGCAGCGCAGCACGGCGCGCCGGGGACGCAGCACGCCAGTCCCTCCGTGCAGCAGTCAACCTGCCGGGTCGGCGCTACCGCAACCGTCGGCGCAGTAGCGCAGCACGCTCCGTCGGGGCAACAGGCGAGGCCGGCGGCGCAGCAGTCGGCCTCGTCGCAACACGGCGAACCCGGGAAGCAACAAGCCGCCCCCGGCCGACAGCAATTGTCGGTCACGGAACCAGCGCCGGGGATGCCGGTGAAGGACAGAGCGGTGAAGGCAAAAATGGCAGCGAACGAATAAGCATGCATCGGAAGTCTCCAAGGTCTGGATACTGGATAGA
The DNA here is from genome assembly GCA_020847555.1 of Gemmataceae bacterium. The sequence continues at coordinate 961 of JADLBT010000083.1, read as the reverse complement.
TCGCTCGAACGGACCATGTACGTCGGGGCAGCACGAGTGCCTTCTGTGTGACGTGGTCAGCTCAACACGACCAGACGCAATGGAGAACGTGGATGGGGACAGAGGGGGACGGCAGGAAGAATGGGGCGAGGTCGTCCACGGCCGCGCGGACAGGGCTTGCCAGCGTCACCGCAAACCCGGCGGGCGCGGCCGGCAGCGGTCGCTCGGTGTCATCGGGGCGAGCGCTGGTCTGGACGGTGCAGCAGCAGTTCCCGGCCTTTTCGGGCGCGGCGGGCGCCCGTTCGGGAATGTTCTCGTCGTTCGGGGTGGGGTGGTCGGTCGGGACCGAGGCTCCCCCGGGGCAGCAGGCGCCGCACGGATGTACCGGCGCCTCGGCCGGGGGCGCATCGTGGCTCTCGGTTGCCTCGGCCGTGGGGGTACAACACCACCCCGGCGGCAGGGCCAGAAGCAGGCCGGCGCTCAGAGCCATCCAGTTTGCGACACGAACCCTCATACTTACATGATACGCTCCCCGGCGTCGAAAAGTGCGCCGGGCTCACGGATTTTTTAAGGACTGGCGGACCAAACGCCGTAGCAGCCATGCCGTTCGAGCCAAAAGCGTAAACGTAGGTGGCACTTGCGTCAATTCAGCGCTGACGCTGCGGGCTCGGACGCCGCCGCGACGTGCGGCCACCCGGCGAACTCGGGTTGCGTCGCGGTGCCGCCCGTCGATAATCGGGAGAGCGTTACAGACCGACAGGCGAGGAACGACCCTGGAGGGGGCAAGGATGCGCCACCAGAACGCAACCACACGCACCGACCGTCCGCTCTACTTCCTGCACATCCCGAAGACCGCCGGCGTCTCACTCACGACGCTTCTGAAAGCTCGGTTCGATCCGACGGCCGTCTGTCCCGCCCAGCTGTGGAGCGAGTTACTGCACCTCTCGCGCGAGCGACTCGGGCGCTACCGGCTCTTTCACGG
>JADLBT010000082.1 GCA_020847555.1 Gemmataceae bacterium | reverse complement strand
GTGTTCCGTGGGTCAAGTCTCCTGGCGCTTGACCCACGGAACGCCACCCGCGAGCTTTCCTTCTTTTTTTAGTCCCTCGCTGACGCTTCGTGCTCGGATAGGGGACACCCTCTGCCGATTACTCCGCGCCGAGGATGGCGCGCAGGCAGGCCGTCTTCTTCGGCCGCGGATCCGCCCACAGCCAGCCGACGTCGATCCAGAAGCCGTTCAGCACGTCCGAGGCGGCCCGCCCGCCGGTCACCACCTCCTCGCGGTAGCGCCGGCCGCGCCTGCGGTCGATGAGAATCTGCTGATTCTTCGGGTCCACGAACCAGATCTCTCTCACGCCAGCGTTGCGGTAGGCTTCGCGCTTGTCGTGCAGGTCGTAGTCGCGGTTGGAAGGCGAAAGCGTTTCGAGAACCAGGTCCGGGGCGCCCTCGAACTGCTTCTCGTCCCTGGTCGGAACGCGGCCTTGCAGGACAAAGTAGCCGTCCGGACCGAACTTGCGACAGGTCGCCAGGTGGACCAGGGAATCGGGGCCGTAGACCTTCCCCAACTCTCGTTCGTCCGCGTAGAAGTCCATCAAACCGCGTACAAATCCAGTCACGTCGTCGTGTTCGAGTGTGGCAGGCGAATGCACGATCAGCACTCCGTCAAAGAGTTCGGCCTTCATGTCCTCGTCCATGAGGTCGTCGAACATCTCTTCCGTCACGCCGTGAATGCGGAGCGTGTACGGCAGATCCACGGAGCGCAGCCGCGGCGGCACCTCGATCATCGCTTCACCTCCTTCACGGCGTCACCACGATCTTGCCGAACATCTCGCGCCGCTCCATGCGCTGCTGAGCCTCGCGCAGCTGCTCCAGCGGAAACACCGAATCGATGACCGGCCGCAGGACGCGCCGCTCCATCAGCCGCAGAGCCTGAACCAGCTCGTGGCGGGCGCCCATGTACGCCCCGAGGATGGCGTGCTGCTGGGTGAAAAAGAAACGCAGATCGACCTCGACCTTGCTGCCGGTCGTCGCGCCGCACGTCACAAGCCGGCCGTTCTTGCCGAGGCTGCGCAGCGCCTGCTCCCAGACCGCCGCCCCGACGTGCTCGACAACGATGTCCGCCCCACGCCCGCCGGTGCGCTTGCGGACCTCCTTTGCGATCTCCTGGGTGTTGTAGTTGATGAGTTCGTCGGCCCCGAGTTCCTCCGCCTTTTTCAGCTTCGCCTCGGACCCCGCCACGGCGAGGACGCGGGCGCCCGCCGCCCGGGCGATCTGGATGGCCGCCGTCCCGACCCCGCTGGACGCGCCGAACACGACGACCTGATCGTTTGGCTGGACGCCCGCCCGCGTGTGGAGCATGTTCCACGCGGTCACGAACGTCAGCGGCACCGCCGCCCACTCGGCGAACGACCACGCCTCGCTGATCGGCAGCAGGTCCACCGCCCGCGCGGTGGTGAACTCCGCGAAGCCGCCCTGAGTCTGGTATCCCTGGATGTGAAAGTCCTCGGCGCAGCTGTCGAGCCCCCGGTTGTACCACTCGCTCTCAAGCGAACACTGCCCCGGCGAGATCAGCACGCGCTGCCCGACCGTGAAGCCCTGGACGCGCTGGCCGAGTTTCTCGACCACGCCGGCCGTCTCGCACCCGCCGATGTGCGGCATCGGGATCTTGACCGGCAGGCCCTTGCGCACCCACAGGTCGAGATGATTGAGGGCACACGCCTTGACTCGGACCAGGACCTCGTCGGCGGCGGGTTCCGGGATCGGCAGGTCCATCAGCTGCAGAACCTCGACGTCGCCGGGCTGGGCAAAGGCCATCGCGCGCATGGGTGGATCCTCTCCGGTTATGGCAAATGGATGGGCGGCGAGGCGCCGCGCCCGCGGGCGCGTTACACTCCCGGCCCGAAAAGTGCCTCAGAAGTCAGGGGGGAACAGGGAATAAGCGTTCAGAACCGCCGGGGCCGATCGGGCGTGCGGACGTGCTCATCGCAGGCCGCGCGCCGCTGCCGGAGTTCCTCCGCCGCGCGCTCGGCGGCAACCTCCTCCGAGAGGGTCTGGCCCCAGACCAGGTAATGAAATGTGCCGATGATCCCGATCGCCACCACCACCCCGACGACGTGAGTGAGGATGCCGAACGTCAGGAAATTGAGCACCGCCACGAACCCGACGCCGAAGACGAGTGTCAGCGCGAGCGTCAGGAAGGTTTCGCGGCCCCGTCGCCGGGGGCTGTCCTGGGTTTCCATACGGCTCTCCGTTCGTCAGGAGTTGTGGCCAGGGCGTGCAGTTCATTGTACAGTGGGCAGAGACAAGATTCCCGCCGCGACTTCGAGGTGCATACGCTGCGGACGACCGAGTATGGGCCACCGTAATCTCGCCGACCTGCACCGCCGCCAGGCCGACCGCCTCGGCGCCAGGATCGCGGTGCGCTTCAAGCGGCACGGCCTCTATCACGACCTCAGCTTTGCGGACTATCACAACCACGCCCTGGCCTGCGCCGCCGCCCTCGTCGAGGCCGGGATCCGCCCCGGCGACCGGATCGGACTCCTCGGCGAGAACAGCGTCGAATGGCTGATCGCCGACATGGGCCTGCTGGCCGCCGGCGCCGTCAACGTCCCGCCACACGCCCCGCTGTCCGCCCGGCAGATCCACTACCAGCTCGCCGACGCCGGGTGTCGGTGGCTGTTCGTCTCCAACGCCGGACAGCTCGCCAAGGTCCGTCAGGTGCGCGCCGAACTGCCCGACCTGCTGGGCGTCGTCGTCTTCGACCGCGGAGCGGCCGGGCCGGACGCCTTTTCGTGGGCCGGCTTCCTGCAGCGCGGCCGGGCCGCTCTGCCTCGCCTGCGCGCCGAGGTGGAGGAGCGCAGCGGCGCCGTCGGGCCGGACGACCTGGCGACGATCATGTATACGTCGGGGACCACCGGCAACCCCAAGGGGGTGATGCTGACGCACGGCAACCTGCTCAGCAACGCCATCGCCTGCGACCAGGCGGCCCCGCGTGGGGCCGACGCGGTTCTGCTCTGCTGGCTGCCGTTCAGCCACATCTACGCCCGCACGGTGGACCACTACCTGAGCCTCGTCGCGGGCGTACCGCTGTGCCTGGCCGAGTCCGCCGAGACGGTGGTGGAGAACCTGCGTGAGATCGAGCCGACGCACCTCTCGTGCGTGCCGCGCTTCCATGAAAAATTGCTGGCCGCGGTCGGCTGCCCCGACCCGCAGGAGCAGGGGCGGAGGCTGCGGGCGGTCTTCGGCCCGCGCATCGACTGGCTGGGGTCCGGCGGCGCCGCCCTGCCGGTGGCCGTGGCGCAGGTGTTCGAGGCGGCCGGACTGCTGGTCCTGCAGGGGTACGGGCTGACGGAGAGTTCGCCGGTCATCTCGTTCAACCGCAAGGCGCACTACAAGCTGGCGAGCGTCGGCCAGCCGATTCCGGGAGTCGAGGTCGAGATCGCTCCCGACGGCGAGGTGCTGACGCGCGGCCCGCATGTGATGAAAGGGTACTGGAACAACCCCCAGGCGACCGCGGACGCGATCCGCGACGGCTGGCTGTACACAGGCGACCTGGGGAGTTTGGACGAGGAGGGGTTTCTGACGATCACCGGCCGGAAAAAGGAGTTGCTGGTGCTGTCCAACGGCAAGAAGGTGGTCCCGACCTATCTCGAGGGCCTGCTGCTGGCGGACGACTGCATCGATCAGGCGGTGATCCACGGCGAGGGGCGTAACTTCCTGACGGCTCTGGTCGTGCCGCACTGGGACAACGTGCGCAGGCTCTTGCCGGGGCAAGAGGCGAGGGGCGGAGGGGACGGGAAAGCAGCAGACGGCGCTTCTTCCGGCGCCCCTGGCTCCTGGCCCCTGGCCCCCCCGGAAGAGCTGGCCCGCCATCCGGCGGTGGTTGACCTGCTCCGGCGGCGCATCGAGGCCGCGCTGGCGGACGTGGCAGGCTGGGAGCAGGTTCGGAAGTTCGTGGTGCTGCCGCGGCCTTTCACCGTGGCGGCGGAGGAGCTGACCGTCAGCCTCAAGCTGCGGCGCTCCGTCGTGTTTTCCCGGTACAGGACCGAGTTGGAGGCGCTCTACCAGGAGTGAGCCCCGGACCGGCCCGCAGTTCCCGGCGCGCGGCGTTCAGGAAGCGCGTGCCGCCTTGAAACATCAGAAAGGTATGCCAATGTCTACCCCGGCTCGAACCCCCGAAGCGACCCTGAACCGCTGCCCCCTGTGCCATGCGGATGCAACGATCGAGGCCGCCCCCAGGCACGGCGACGCCCCCTGCCCCAGGTGCAGCGGTCAGGTCTGGTACGCCAGGGACAGCGGCGGCGCCCGGCTCTACGACGCCGCCACGGTTGCGTCGATCAAGACCAGGATCGCCCAGATCCTCAAGGATAACCTCGGCGCCAACCCGGAAACGATCACCTACACGACGTCGTTCGTGGAGGACATCGGCGCCGACTCGCTGGACATCGTCCAGCTGGTGATGGCGCTGGAGGAGTCGTTCGGCGTCACCATTCCGGACGAGCAGGCGGAGAAGATCCGCACCGTCGGCGACGCCATCGACTACATCCTCACACACAAGGCGTGATCTTTTCCCCGGCGAGTGGGGGACGCCTGCCCCCCGCTCGCCGCCTTTTCCCACGTCACTTCCATGACCGAGCGCGACGCCTCCGCACCGACCATCCAGTACGGGTATTGCACCAACGTCCACGCTGGCCCCGACCTCGACCAGACGCGGGCCAACCTGGAGCGCTACGCCCTCGCCGTCAAGCGCCAGGCCAGCCCGGACGCGCCGATGGGCGTGGGGCTGTGGCTCGCGGCGCCGGCGGTGCGGCGGTTGCTGGCCGACGGGCTGGTCGGCGAGTGGGCGGCGTGGCTCCACGCGGTCGGGCTGGTGCCGTTCACCCTCAACGGGTTCCCGTATGGCGACTTCCACGAGCGCGTCGTCAAGCACCGCGTTTACCACCCAACCTGGGGTGAGGACGAGCGGTTGCGGTACACCCTCGACCTGAGCGCCGCCCTCGACGGACTCCTGCCGCCGGGGCTGGAAGGGAGCATTTCCACCCTTCCGCTCGCCTGGGGCGAGCCCGCGCCGGCCGCCGGCGAACTCGACCGGATGGCGGCCGCCCTGCGCCAGGTCGCGGGGGAACTGGCCCGGCGAGAGCGGGAGACGGGCCGCCTGATCTATCTGTGCCTGGAACCGGAGCCTGGGTGCGTGCTACAGCGCAGCCTGGACGTCGTCGCGTTCTTCCACGACCACCTGCTGCGCGGCCACGACGAGGCTCCGCTGCGGCGGCACATCCGCGTTTGCCACGACATTTGCCACCAGGCGGTCATGTTCGAGGACCAGGCTGAGGGGCTGGCCCGCTACCGTGCCGCCGGGATCCGGGTCGGCAAGGTGCAGGTGTCGTCCGCCGTGCGCCTCCCGGCCGAGCTGACCGCCGCCGATCGGGCCGCCGCGCTCGCTCAGCTGGCCGGGTTCAACGAGGAGCGCTACCTGCACCAGACGGTGGTGCGCCGGTCCCCCACCGCCGACCCCGTCTTCCACGAGGATCTGCCGCCCGCCCTGGCCGCCGAGCAGGCCGGCGAGTGGCGCGTCCACTTCCACGTGCCGATCTACCTGGAGCGCTTCGGCCGACTGGAGGCGACCTCGGGGGCGATCCGCGAAGGCCTGCGAGCCGCCGCCGCCCACGCCGACGCGGCGCACTTCGAGGTGGAGACGTATGCGTGGGGGGTGCTCCCGCCGGAGCTGCAGGTGCCCGACCTGGCAACCGGGATCGCGCGCGAGCTGGACTGGTTCCGCGCGACGTGGACCCAGAACGGCCGGCCGTGAGGAGCGGCGCGCTTTTTTTGCCCCGGCTCGGATCGTGTGTTACACTTACAAGCCCACAGGAGGACACGTTCCCGGACCACGACGGCCACGATCATGACCTCCAACTGCCGTCTGACCAAGAATCTTCACCCCGGCTACCAGCTCCGGCGGAAACGGGGGCGCGGTGCCTTCGGCGAGGTGTGGGAGGCGGAGGCAGCCGACGGCCATACCGTCGGTCTGAAGTTCCTGCCGATCGCACGCGGCCAGGTCGCCGCCCAGGAGGTCCGGTCCATCCAGATGGTCCGCGAACTCTCGCACCCGAACCTGACGCGCGTCGAGAAGGTGTGGTGCGCCCCGGGGTTCCTCGTCATCGCCATGGAGCTGGCCGACGGCAGCCTGGCGGACCTGCTCGGGATCTACCAGTCCGACCTGGGCACCGCGCTACCCGCCGACCACCTCTGCCCCCTGCTTGCCCAGGCCGCCCAGACTCTCGACTTTCTCAACACCCAGCAGCACTACCTGAACGGGCAGTGGGTAACGGTTCAGCACTGCGACGTGACCCCGCCGAACCTGCTGCTGTTCGGGCAGACGGTCAAGCTGAGCGACTTCGGCCTGACGACCCCGCTGGCCTTCCGCGAGCAGTCCCACGCCCGGGCCGGGACGCCGTCCTACGCGGCCCCCGAGATCTTCCAGGGGCGGGTGAGCGACCGCACCGACCAGTACGCCCTGGCGGCCTGCTACTGCCAGCTGCGCAGCGGACGGCTGCCGTTTTCGGACACACCCGACACGTTCCAGCCCGGCTACCAGCGCCCTGCCCCCGACCTGACCATGCTGACGCCGCCGGAGCGAGCCGTTATCGGTCGGGCGCTGGCCCTCGCCCCGCAGGACCGCTGGCCGAGTTGCGGGGCTCTGATGGCGGAGCTGGCGCGGGTGACGGCGCCGGCCCCGGCGGTCGCGGAGGGGGAGGCCGAGCGCCGGCAGGGGGCTCGCCATCGGCCCGGCGCCGGGGTCGCGTGTGAGGTGCTGCCGACAATGGGCAACGGCTCGTGGCGGGCGGCGGTCCTCAACGTTTCCGCCCGCGGGTGCCGCCTCCGCATCCCGCGGCCCGGAGGGCGGCTCATGCCCGGGCGCGTACTGGATCTGGTGCTCTCCGCCCAGGGCAGCGGCAGACTGACGGTCCGGCTCCGGCTGACCCACAGCACCGAACTCTCCGGCGGGGACTACGAGGTCGGCGGCCCGTTCGACCACCCGCTCCAGCCGACCGAGGTGGACGCGCTCAAAGGGAGTGCCTCCTCCTGAGCCCCGCCGCTGGTCCGGGAACCACGGGGCCAAGGTCACGACGAGCGGCGAGGCGTCAACCCACTGGTGCGGTGTATCGGCGGGCGGCGGGCGCGAAGTACTCCGCCGCGCCGCGCATCCCCACCAGGCGGAGAAAGCCCGCCACTGCCGCCTGCGTCGGGGCGAGGACCGCCCGGCCGAGCGCCCCAGTGAGGCCCAGGATTACCCCGAGTCCCGCCCCCAGGGCGGCCCAGCACAGCACCGCCAGCGGGATCCAGACGGCGAGCAGCCCCGCCCCGCCCCCCAGCCCGAGGGTTGCCCACAGGGTATGAGGCAACAGATCTCCGACCAGGAGCAGGCAGGCCACCGTCGCTCCGCCCGCGGCGCCAGCCACGGCTCCGGCGACGAGACCCCACGGCAGATTGCCGATCCCACGGCGGGCGAGCAGGAGTGCGCCCCCGAGTGCGCCGACCCACCAGGTTCCGAGGGTCACGATGCGGACGAATAGACTCACAAAGTGATCGCGGAAGTCGTGTGTCGCCTCCGCGCCGAGCAGGATCGCGGGCCACGGGCGTTCCAGCCACGCGGCATAGTCCCCCCCGCCGCCCGTCGCCGCCTCACGGGCGTAGCCGTCCGCGAGCGGGGCCAGCAGCAACCGCAGCAGCAGGCAGGCCAGCGCCCCCGTCAGCACGGCGCGCAGCAGTCCCCCACCGGACGCCACCCGGCCGGTCGCCTGCGCGCGGACACGCACGACCAGGTTTTGCCCGCCGTTGGCGCTGAGCCGAAGCGTCCCCTCGGCCCGGCCGCCGCGCGGCAGCTGACGCGGATCGACCTCGAACCCGATCGCTGTCTGCTGCGCCCCGGCCACCTGCGGGGTCAGGATGCGCAGCCACGGCGCGTCACTCTCGACGTTGGCGTACACCCACTTCTTGCTCTGCGAGAAGAGCAGCACCTGGAGCCGGGCCGGGTCGGCGGTCGGGCAGGTGCAGCCGACCTCGGTCTGCGATAGCTGCAGCGCGGGCGGGCGGGCCAGGCCCATCGACTCGAAGAACTGCTGCACCCCGGCGACCCCCCGCGCAGGCGTACCGCGCACCGGGTAGTTCCAGCCGTTGGCGCTGAACCAGCGCGCGACCTCCCCGCTTTCGAGCAGCGCCACGGCCGCCTTCGGCTGGGTACGCATCTTCTCGGCCAGCTCGCGCGGCGCCCGCGCGCCCTGGAACGGGGCGCGCGGGAATGGGTGGGCCGCCAGGTCGAGGCGCACCGGCAACTCGACCACGCCGCCGTTGGTCGCGATCGTCAGCTTCGCCCCGTAGGACTGGGCCGCCGGCAGGCCGCGCGTGTCCACCTGCAACTGCACCTTCTGCGTGCCCGTCGTGTTCACCTCGCACTGCCCGTTCGTGCCGGCGTCCAGGCGCAGCCACTCGGCGCCCTCGGTGACCGTGAGCGTGCCGCGCAGGGCGCCCTGACCCTGGTTGCTGACTGTCACCTCGATCTGCCGCGCCTCGCCGGCGCCGACGTTGGCGAGGTGAATCCGGCGCGGCTGGATGTCGAGGCGCGCTCCCGCGGCGCGCGCGACGGGCAGGCTGCCGAGGAGGTTCGTCAGGCCGAGGTTCGGGTCCGGCTGGCGCATCGCCTCGGCCGCGGCCCGGGCCAGGTCGGCCCGGCCGCAGGACGAGAAGAACTGCTGGAAGTGGCCGCGCTGGAGCAGTTCGCGGGCGCCGGCCCACTCCTCCTGACAGCCGTGCGCCAGTTCGTCGAACGTGCGGCAGCGGTGGCCGGAAGGGAAGACGAACTCCCGCGGCAGCTGCCCGCCCGGCCCCTGGGCGGCGCCCTGCTGTCCGCCGCGCAGCGACTCGCCGTCGTGGTAGCAGAAGGACGCGGCTTCCGGGTTGGTACTGCGGCAGCGCGGACAAACGAGAGGCGGCATGGTTGATCCAGGAGTCAAGTGCGTTCGGGGATCCGTTGGTCGGGGTTCGCGACCGAGGAAACGGTCGGCTGTACTGAGAACCCCCGCGTCAGGCCGGTTTCCGGCGGATCATCTGCCAGTCAATAAGGCGAGCGGCAGGAAGAAGTCCCCCCTCTCCCCTGGTGGGAGAGGGACCGGGGGTGAGGGGGTTTGCCTGCGCCTTTCCCCTCTCCCCCAACCCCTCTCCCACCAGGGGAGAGGGGCGAAGTACAGCTGCCGCTCGCCTTAGCGCGACCCGCATACGGTCTTCCGGAGAGAAATGTGCCGCACCGTCGGCCTCCAACTCCTCGTCGTGGAGTGCGAGCGGGAGCCCCTCCCGCAGCTGGCCCCCCTGCCGAAAGAGGTCTTCAACCGTGCCGACGCAGTTCAGGCGCAGTTAGCCGCGGCCACCGGCTTGGGGCCTCATCGGGGATCCTCTCCATCTTATCACGACACTCCGAGGCCACGAAGTGGTTTCAGAACTCCGTAGGAGGGGGCTGCGGCCCCCGATTGGTCAAGGCGGATCGGCGGCCGCAGCC
>JADLBT010000081.1 GCA_020847555.1 Gemmataceae bacterium | reverse complement strand
TACGAGCTGATGCGTCAGGACAACACCGGCCCCGCCCGCGGCGCGCGCCCGGATACCTCCGGCGCCCGGCCCCAGACGCCCTCTGCCACGCCGGCCAGGGCTCCGGGGAACTCGTCTGCGGCACCGACCAACGGCGAGACGATTGGGGAGGCGGATCTTCCATTCTAACGAAGAGCTAGCGGACCAAACGCCTGACATACGTCCCGCGCCGCCTCTGCGGTAGAATGGATGCGATGAGCGAGCGCCTGTCCGGGATCATCGACCGCGTCACCTTCCACAACCCCGATAATGGGTTCGCGGTGCTGCGCGTTCAGGCCGGCGGGCGCCGCGGTGTCGTCACCGTCGTCGGTACGCTCGTCAACCCGGTCGTCGGCGAGTACGTCGAGGCGACCGGAGCCTGGCAGCAGGACCGTGACCACGGCCTGCAGTTCAAGGCAGACGACCTGCGCACCACCCCGCCACACACCGCCGCCGGCATCGAGAAGTACCTTGCGTCCGGCCTCGTCAAGGGCATCGGCAAGCACTATGCCCGCAAGATCGTTGCGGTGTTCGGCGAGCGCACCCTGCAAGTCATCGACGAAAGCCCAGCCTTCCTGCAAGAGATCAAGGGGATCGGCCCGCGCCGCGTCCAGCGCATCCGCGAGAGCTGGCGCGAGCAGCGGGCGGTGCGCTCCATCATGGTCTTCCTCCAGTCGAACGGCGTCGGCACGGCGCGGGCGGTGCGCATCTACAAGACTTACGGCGACCGCGCCGTTGCGATGGTGCGCGAGAACCCGTACCGGCTCGCGACCGAGGTCTGGGGGTTCGGGTTCGACACGGCCGACCAGCTGGCCAGGCGCCTCGGCATCGACCCGGCCTCCCCGCTGCGCGCCCGCGCCGCGTTGCGCTACAAGCTGCAACAGCTCAGCTACGACCGGGGCCACTGCGCCTACCCCGAGGCGGCGCTGATCGACGAGACGACCGTCATGACCGGCATCGACCGCGCCGTCATCGCGGAGGCGGTCGAGCACCACCGCCGCGAGGAGGAACTGGTGCGCGAACCGTGGGGCGGCGGCGAGGAGCCGTGGCTGTACCTCAAGCCGCTGTTCCTCGCCGAGATGGGCGTCGCCCGCGCCGTCCGCGCTCTGGGCGAGGGCGGCCACCCCCTCCCGGGCCTCGACGTCGAACGGGCGCTCGGGTGGGTCGAGCAGAAGATGGGCCTGGAACTCGCGCCGACGCAGCGCGACGCGATCCGCCAGGCGGCGACGCGCAAGGTGCTCGTCATCACCGGCGGGCCGGGGACCGGCAAGACGACGCTCGTCCGGGGCATCCTCGAAATCTTCGCCGCCCGGCGCCTGCGCATCGCCCTGTGCGCCCCGACCGGCCGGGCCGCCAAGCGCCTGAGCGAGACGACCGGGCGGGAGGCGAAGACGATTCACCGCCTGCTGGAGTTCGACCCTGCCTTCGGCGGGTTCCGCCGCGATCGCGAGAACTACCTCGCCACCGACCTGCTCATCGTCGATGAGGCGTCGATGGTGGACGTGGTGCTGATGAACCAGCTGCTGCGAGCGGTGCCGGCGTGGGCGTGTGTCGTGCTGGTCGGCGATGTGGACCAGCTTCCGTCGGTCGGGCCGGGGGCGGTGCTGAAGGACGTCATCGCGTCGAAGGCGGTGCCGGTCGTGCGCCTGACCGAGATCTTCCGCCAGGCGGGCCAGAGCGGCATCGTCCGGGCGGCCCACTGCGTCAACAGCGGGGAGGAGCCGGCGTCGTGTGAGCCGGGCAAGGGCGATTTCTACGTCGTTCACGCCGATACGCCGGAGGAGATCCTGCGCAAGCTGATCCTGATGGTGCGCGAGCGCATCCCGGCGCGGTTCGGCCTGGACCCGGTGCGCGACGTGCAGGTGCTGGCGCCGACGAACCGGACCGAGCTGGGGACGCTCAACCTGAACGCCCGGCTGCAGGAAGTGCTCAACCCGCCGGACAGGCTCGGCGACGGGCCGCAGGTGCAGCGCGACGGCAAGACGTTCCGCGTCGGCGACAAGGTGCTGCAGACGGTCAACAACTACCAGAAGGAGGTGTTCAACGGCGACATCGGCCGCATCGGCGCCATCGACGAACAAGAGCGCGAGCTGACGGTGGAGTACGATGGGCGGACGGTCGTGTACGATTTCGGCGAGCTGGACGAGCTGGCGCTGGCGTACAGCCTGAGCATCCATCGGTCGCAGGGGAGCGAATACCCGGCGGTGGTGATCCCGCTGCACACCCAGCACTACCTGATGTTGCAGCGCAATTTGCTGTACACGGCGATCACGCGCGGCAAGAAGCTGGTGGTGCTGGTCGGCACCCCGAAGGCGATCGCGATGGCGGTGCAGCGGCAGGACACGGCCGCGCGTTACACCGGACTGGAGCGCCGGCTGCGCGAAGAGGAGTGAGCGCCTCTACCAGCCGCGAGCGCGGTGTTCCCCGCGCGCTCGCGGCTGGTACACGGCTCAGCTGCAACGCGCTACCCGGGCGTGAACGTGAATTCCTGGGCGCAGCGCTCCGGGGAGAGCGGGCGCCCAAACACCGGATCGCGGAACTCCACCTCCAGCAACAGCCCCGTCTCCTTCTCCGTCCTCGGGTCGCCGCGCCATTCGATGCGGTGCGGCCAGAGGGTGCGGCCGTCGAGGAGAACGCTGCACTCCCGCGGAACGTTCCGGGGCCGGAGCGGCTCGGGTATCCCCGCCAGCTTGCCCGGATCCGCACGCCACGCGCCCGTTACCCGGACCGCGTCGGCCCCCTTCCAGCGGGCCGGCTCGCGGCGCATCCCGACCATCCCCTGGCGCAGCACGCGCAGCAGCGGGCCGACACCGAGGAACGCTTCCTTGCGGAGCAACTCCGTCCGGGCTGCCTCGACCGTGGCCGGCGGCTCTCCCTCCTTCGGCGTCGGCAGCTCGACCTGGATGAGTCCCCGCTTGCGGCCGTTCAGGCGCAGGTACTGCCACACCGCATTGCCGTCGCAGACCACCGTCAGGTCGCCCTGCGTCCGGCCGACGCGCACCTTCAGTTCGAGCCGCAGCCGGTAGTCCGGAGCGGCGACGTAGCGGCCGTGAATCTCGAGCGCCCCTTCCTCGCCGTGGTGGCGCTGCCACAGGCCCATCTGCAGCCAGCTAGCCCGCGGCGGCGAGTAGGCGTCGGCCGCACGATCGAGGAGGTCGGCCGCCTCGGCGCCGTCGTGGCGCACCGGGGGCAGCGCAGACGGGGCGGCCGGGGGAGACGCGGGCGGCTGGGGGCTCACCGCGCCGGTCAGCATCAGCACAGCCGTGCCGACTGCGGTCAGGACCAGGAGCCAGGGGTAGCGTGCCATGTCAAACTGTTCCGCTTTTGACGAAAGATCCGACGTGCCGGCGGTCGAGTATAACGGCAGACGATCTGGCGATAAAGCCGAATGCCAGGGGGCAGGTGTCAGGGGGCAGGGGCAGCGAGAGAGGAGTGAGGAGGAGAGCCTGTCCTCCGCACTCCTCTCCTCCTCACTTCTCTCCTTTGCGCCTTCGCCCTGGAGCGGGGGGACGTTCCATGAAGCGACTGGCGGGAGCGCTGCTGCTGGCGGCTGGGGTGACCGGTTGCATGTCTGTCGAACGCGGGCTGGATGCGGGCGGCCCGATGTGTGGTCGGCCCGGCCAGCCGTACATGCCACAAACCATCCCGGGCGTGACCGGGCCGTGGGGTGAAGGCGTCATGGCCCAGGGGCCGTATCAGACGCCAGCGACCGCCCGCCAGACCGCGTACATGCTCCGCCAGAGCGTGCCGCTTAACATGGCCCAGATGACCCCGCCCACGCCAGGGGGTTCCTCCGGCGTGGTCCAGGCCAGCGCGAACATGCCGGCCATGCCGAC
>JADLBT010000080.1 GCA_020847555.1 Gemmataceae bacterium | reverse complement strand
GGCGCGATGGTCGCGGACAAGGCGGACTTCATCGAGCGCACCGGGGCGGACGTCGTCATCGCCACCGACGCCGGCTGCCTGATGAACATCGGCGGCTGCCTGCGCCGGCGGGTGAGCCAAACCCGAACGGTCCACCTCGCCGAGGTTCTGGCACGTACCTGAAGAGGAACGAACCATGAACGACTACGCGCGCCACGAGCACCACGACTTCCTCGGCGCGTCCGCCCAGGCGTTGACCGACACAACGCTGCAGGCCGCCCTCATCCGCCTGACCGGCACCCTCCTGGCCGGCAATCGGCGCGGGTATGCCGCCCTCGCCGACAGCGACCGGCTCCGCGACCACGCCAAGCAAATCAAGGCGCACACCCTGGCCCGCCTCGACCAGTACCTGGAACAGCTGGAGGCGTCGATCCACCGGCTCGGCGGCCACGTCCACTGGGCGGCCACGGCGGAGGACGCCCGCCGCATCGTCTGCGCGATCGCCCGGCAGGCCGGGTGCCGGCGGGCCGTCAAGTCGAAGTCGATGACGTCCGAGGAGGTTCATCTCAACCCGGCGCTGGAAGCGGCCGGTGTCGAGGTGACGGAGACGGACCTGGGCGAATTCATCATCCAGGTGGCCGGCGAGCGGCCGTCCCACCTGGTCGCGCCCGCCGTCCACCACACGCGCGAGAGCGTCGCCCGGGTGCTTTCGGGGTACGTGGGCGAGCCGCTTCCCGACGACCCGGCCACGCTCGCGATGACCGGGCGGCGAATTCTCCGCGAGAAGTTCCGGGCCGCGGACCTCGGCATCACCGGCGCCAACTTCGCGGTCGCCGAGACGGGTACGGTCGTGCTGGTGACGAACGAGGGCAACGGCCGGCTGACCACGACCTGGCCGCGCGTCCACGTCGCGCTGATGGGGATGGAGAAGATCATCCCGCGCCTGGCCGATCTGCCGGTGTTCCTCAAGCTGCTGGCCCGCGCCGCCACCGGCCAGACCCTGTCAGTCTACACGACGCTGCTCACCGGGCCGCGCCGGGTCGGCGAGCGCGACGGGCCGGAGGAGTTCCACCTCGTCATCCTCGACAACGGCCGGTCGCGCGTCCTGGCGACGCCGTTCCGGGAGAGCCTGCAATGCATCCGCTGCGGGGCGTGCCTGAACGCCTGCCCGGTGTACCGGCGGATCGGCGGCCACGCCTACGGCGGGGTCTACTCCGGCCCGATCGGGAGCATTCTGACGCCGCTCTACGACAGCGTCAGCGCGAACCCGCACCTGCCGCACGCCTCTTCTCTTTGTGGGGCGTGCCAGGCGGCGTGCCCGGTGCGCATCGACATCCCGCGCATGCTGATCGGGCTGCGCGAGCTGCAACACCACTACAAACCGGGGCGCGGGGAGGCGCTGGCGTACCGCGTGTGGGCCGCCCTGTTGCGCCGGCCCTGGTTGTACCGGCTGGCAGTGGCGTTGGCGCGGCTGGCGCTGCGGCCGTGGGCGAAGGACGGCTGGCTGACCCGCCTGCACGGCCCCGGCGCCAACTGGACGGCGACGCGCGACTTCCCGGCGCCCGCCGCCCGGTCGTTCCGGGATCGGTGGAAGGATCTCGCCAACGGCGTCCCCTGAAGGGCGTCCCGTGGGCCAGGTGCTGGAGCCTTGACCCACGGGGCGCGCCCCGTAGGCTTCCCATGATCCCCTGGCACACCATCCCTCCTATCCTGGCACCAGGATCCGGAGACCTGCCCATGAGTATCCCGACCACGGTCATCCAGTTTTACGGCACCCGCGATGCGTACGGGTGTTTCTCCAACTTCGCCCGCCACTCGATCTTTCTCGACGGGAAGAAGTGGCCGACGAGCGAGCACTACTTCCAGGCGCAGAAGTTTCACGGCACCGAGCATGAGGAAAAGGTCCGGCTGTGCAAAACGCCGCGCCAGGCGGCCGACCTCGGCCGGTCGCGCAAGCTGCCGCTGCGGACCGACTGGGAGAGCGTCAAGGACGACGTGATGCTGCGGGCGGTGCGTGCAAAGTTCACCCAGCACGACGACCCGCGGGCGCTGCTGCTCGCGACCGGCGACGCGCTGCTTGTCGAGCACACCGCGAACGACAGCTACTGGGGCGACGGCGGCGACGGGTCCGGCAAGAACCGGCTGGGCGAGATCCTCATGAGCGTGCGCGAGGAGCTGCGCGCCCGCGGACAGGAGCAGGCGTCATGATGTCCGGCCGCGAAGCTTTTCTGCAGCGGGTGCGTCAGGCAGTGAGGGAGGGGAACCGCGCCGGCACGGCGACGGCGATCCCCTCGCGCGGCAATCTCGGCTACCAGGGGGGTGGGTCCGATCCGGTCGCTCGCTTCTGCCAGGAACTGACAACCATGGGCGGCCACGCTTACCCGGTCCCGGATCGCCAGGCCGCCCTGGCCAGGCTGGTGGAACTGGTCCAGCAGAAGGCCGCGCGCCGCGTGCTGCTCGGTTGCGGCCGTTTCCTCGACGCGCTACCCGTGGCGGAGCGACTGCGGGAACTGGGGGTCGAGGTGACGCGGGTGAACGAACTGCCGCCGGGCGATTGCCGCGAGCCGCTGTTCGCCGCCGACCTGGGCATCTCCGAGGCGGACTACCTGATCGCCGAGACGGGCACGCTCGCCCTCGCCGCCCGGCCCGACGAGCCGCGCTCGCTCAGCCTGTTACCGCCGGTCCACCTTGTCCTGGCGGACCATACCCAGCTGCTGCCGGATCTGTTCGATCTGTTCGCCGTCTATGCCCGCCCTGACGCGGCCGGCGCCGCGCCTGCCCTCCCGTCCGGTCTGACGCTGGTCACCGGCCCGAGTAAAACGGGCGACATCGAGCTGCGACTGGTGACCGGCGTCCACGGGCCGGGCGAGGTGCATGTCGTGCTGATGACGTGATGGGGCGCCTCGCTCACGATCCGGGCGGCGGCATTTCTCAGGAACCGGACATGGGCGTACACGACGGTTTTGGCTTGCGGGCAGGCATGGCAGACTCCAGAATGGGGGGAATGGCGGACCGTGACGCAGGGCGTCCGGTGGGAGAGCGATTATACAACGTCAAGTATTCCCGGCAAGTTCCGGTCTGACGGCCCGGGCGATCGGAGAAGCCGTTCTGTTTACAGGGAGCCCACCATGTGGACATCGACCACCTGTCCGATCTGTGGCCAAAGCGTGAGAGTTCCGGAAGGCGCCATGGGGAAGCGGTGTGCCTGCCCCAACTGTCAGTCACCATTCATCGCCGGTAAGTCGCAACCGCTCACCGAGTCCCCTCTCCAGACACAACCGGTCGCCCCGCCCCCCGAACCTCCTCGCACGGCCGAGCGGGCGCCCGCAGCAGCTTCCTGCCCCGTGCCACAACTGGTGTCGCCTCCCGTCCCTCCCTCCAACAAAACCGTACTGGGTGAGCTGGAGCCGCCAATTCACTACACCTGCCCGCGCTGCAAGGCCGCGTTGGAGTCGCTCGCCAGCGAGGCCGGCACAAAGAAACCTTGCCCAGCGTGCGGCCAGCGCCTCCAGGTTCCGACACCACGAGCAGCGCCGCCGCCGATCCCGCAAAAGACCATGCTTGCCGTGGAGGATAGCAGGGCCGAACCCAACCCGTTGGCCGCCCGCGCGAACCAAATGGCGGAAGAGGGCGCGCGGCGGCCGGTTGCCTCGGACGAGGCGGCCCGCCGCACCTATTGTTTGGAATGCGGTCAAGACGTTACAGGCCGAGAGCAGCTTCCGTGCTGCCAGGATTGTGGTCGTCTGTGCTGCTCAGCCAAGTGTGTTCGTGAGCATCGCGCTCATGCCCACGCAACCGCACCGACTCAGGCCCACGCAACCGTACTGATCCGCTTTACTTGCCAGTGGTGTGGAGAGCACCTCACGGGCAGCGCGGAGGAGTTAGGGATGACCATCGCGTGCCCGCACTGCGGGCGAGCCGTCAAGGTCCGCCCGACGGGTTGGTTTGGTTACTACAGAAGGTTTTGACAGGTGCTGCCTAACTGATGCGCCGCCGCACCCGACCGGGGTCGCCTACGGGTTTCTCGTGGTTTGTTGGTTCTTCAGCAGCCGCGGCCCTGGTCAGGTAGGGCGTTTTCTCCCCCCTCTCCCCTGGTGGGAGAGAGGGCCGGAGGGTGAGCACGTTTCCACAGGCTAGGGGTGGCGGCCGGAAGGGAGCTATACGACGAGCTGTTGTCGCCGGCGCTGCGGCTGCGGTTGCAGCCGTGAGAAGAGATGAAAAAACCTCTCCCCCCGGCCCCCTCCCCTCGCGGAAGAGGGGGCCGGGGGGAGAGGTTGGCGCACGTCGGGCCAGCCTAGCCGACACGGACGGCCTCGGTCAACGGCGGCCACTCCTTGTCGAGGCCCTCGTCCTCGATCTGGCGGAGTTGCTCGTCGTTGATCTGGTACTTGTCCGTCAGGATCTCGTAGGACTTGCGGACGTTCCCGACCGTATCCTGGGTGATCACCAGTTCGTGAAAGATTTCCTGGCGTTGCTGAATCGTGAAGCGTTTGGCACGCATCGCATCCTCCCCTCAAGTAAAGTGATGACTACGGGTGGCCGTCCGGCAGTACCGGGCACGGCTCGATACAAACAGCGAACAGATCGTCTCCGCCGCCACGTCTTCCGGGAAGTGACTCGGCCTCTACGGATGAGGGTGCCCGAGGTGGTTGAGCGGTGGGTGAACCGCCTGGCAGCGCTCGGATCACATGGGAGAGGCCCCCGGAGGGAGCCAACAGGGGTGACGACTCGTTTCACCAACGAAGGAGGGAATTGCCTTCCCCCTCTTTACTCACCAGTATACGCAAGCATCTCTCCATCGTATGCAAAATTCCGAGAATTTTCCCTGGAGAGCAGGGCCACGCTCCCTACCTTAACGGACAGAGTCCCCTGTCGGTCTCGCCCGGTCCCAGGAGCGCATCATGGCCCGCACGTTCGGCCGGTGGAGCAGGTTCGGCATCGCTTCTTTGCTGACAGTTGTCGCCGTCGGCGTCGGCGCGCCGCCAGCGTGTCCCGAAGGAAAGACGGCCACGGAGAAGGGTCGGGCCGACCTCAGGCGCGAGATCGAGCGGCGGCTCGACGGCCAGCTGGACGGGCTCGAAACCCTGTACAGGCACCTCCACGCCAACCCCGAACTGTCCTTCGAGGAGAAGCAGACCGCCGCGCGCATGGCGAAGGAACTCAAGGCGATAGGCTTTGAAGTCACGACCGGGGTCGGCGGCCACGGAGTGGTCGGGGTGCTGCGGAACGGCAAGGGGCCGACCGTGCTCGTCCGCACCGACATGGACGCCCTGCCGGTGACCGAGAAGACCGGCCTGCCCTATGCCAGCAAGGTCCGCACGCGCGACAAGGACGGCAAGGAGGTCGGCGTCATGCACGCCTGCGGCCACGACATGCACATGACATGCTGGACCGGCACGGCGCGGGTGCTGGCCGGGATGAAGGACCGCTGGCAAGGGACGCTCGTGTTCATCGCCCAGCCGGCCGAGGAGGTCGGCGGCGGGGCGCGGCGCATGCTCGCCGACGGTCTGTTCAAGCGGTTCCCGCGTCCGGACTACTGCCTCGGCCTGCACTGCGACGGGCGGCACGCGCACGGCCATGTCTCCTACGCCGAGGGACTGCTGATGGCGAACGTCGATTCGGTCGATATCCTCGTCCGCGGCAAGGGCGGCCACGGGGCGGCCCCGCACACGACGATTGATCCGATCGTACTGGCGGCGCGGATCGTGGTTGATTTGCAAACGATCGTGAGCCGGGAGGTGAGTCCGATCGACGCGGCGGTGGTGACGGTCGGATCGATCCACGGTGGGACCAAGCACAACATCATCCCCTCCGAGGTCAAGCTGCAGCTGACGGTCCGGTCCCTGAAGAACGAGGTGCGCAAGCACGTCCTGGAGGCGATCCAGCGCCTCGCGAAGGCAGCAGCGGCGGGCGCCCGGGCACCGGAGCCGGTGATCCGGTTCGAGCTGGACGACTTCACCCCGGCAGTCCACAACAACGGCCTGCTGGCGCGGAAGACGGCGGCGATGTTTCGCGAGTTGCTCGGCGCCGACAAGGTCCACGAGCAGGGGCCGATCATGGGCGGCGAGGACTTTGGCCGGTACGGACTGGAGGGGGTGCCGATCTTCTTCTACTTCCTCGGCACCATCGATCCGGAGCGGGTGGCGGCGGCGGCGAAGCCCGGCGGGACACCCCTGCCATCGCTGCACTCCGACCTGTACCACCCGGTGCCGCGGCCGACCATCCGGGCCGGGGTCTTGACGATGAGCGCGGCGGTGCTGAACCTCGTCGGGAAGTGAACCGCGTCCGTCGCGGGCGCTCCGGGCTGGTCCTCAACCGCTCACCGAGTAGATCACCAGCACCGTCGCCGTCCACAGCAGGGCGACGACCAGACACGCGAGCCCGATCATCGACAGGACCAGCGCCTTGCCGCGCGTCCAGTAGTAGAACGGATCGAGCCCCTCCGGCCGCGGAAACACGTAAGCGATCCCGCTGAAGAACACGAGCAGCCCGAGTCCGGCGGGGAAGAAGATCTGGTGGACCGGCGGGACGTGTAACCTGTCGAAGGCGTAGGCCAGCCCGAGCAGCATCGGCGTCAGGTAAAGAGAGCCGAAGTGGACGGCGCGGATGTCGCGCAGGTTGTGGCGGAGGGAGCTGCGCGGGGCCAGATCGACGATTACCCAGAGGATGCCCGTCACCACGATGGCGACGAGGTGGACCGCCGCCAGGATGAAATAGAGCGCCTGCATTCGCCGCCTCCTCGGGATGGTTCTCGCCGCCTTGAGGGCACGTTCTACCTGTCGCGCCCGGTCAGGACAAGGCCGGGATCCCGCAGGCCGGTGATTCCTTGCTATAATCATCACGGCGGCGCGGGCCGCGGCGTGGGAGCGCACGATGCTTCACCGGGTCGTCACCTCCGAGAAGGTGCCGTTCACCTATCGGGTGGCGGGACTGGGGGCGCGCTTCCTGGCGTGGCTGTTTGACCTTGGGATGATCGCCCTGCTGCTGACGGCGCTGCTGCTCGTCGCCCAGGGCTGGGAGATGGTCGGCGCCGGCGTCGGTATGGCCGTCTTCATGGTGACGAGTTTCGCCGTCCAGTGGGGTTACTTCGTCGTCTTCGAGTGGCTCTGGCACGGGCAGACGCCGGGCAAGCGCGTTCTCGGCATTCGGGTGATCCAGGAGCGCGGGACAGCGGCCTCGTTCACCCAGGCGGCGGTGCGGAACATCCTGCGCGTGGTGGACGGCCTCCCGCTGCTGGTGCCGGACCTGGTGCCGGTGGCGTATGGGGTGGGGTTCCTGGTGGCGGCGTCCAACCGGGAGAACCGGCGCCTGGGCGACCTGGCGGCGGGGACGCTGGTGGTGTACGTCGAGGACCGGACTGGCCCGATCCGCGTCCTGGCCGCGCCGCCGACGCCCGCCCAGCGTGAGCGGGCGGCCCAGGCGCGGCAGCGGCTGGAGCAACTCGGGCGGCAGCACAAACAGACCCTGCTCGACCTGTGCCTGCGCCGCGACCAGTTGCGGCTGCGCGAGCGCGCCCGGCTGTTCAGTGCGGTGGCGGGCTATTTCAAAACCCGGCTCGACCTGGCCCCGCAGGAGTACGAGAGCGACGAGAAGTTCGTCCTGCAAATGATCGCGCTGCTCACGACTGCGCCAGGGGAAAGGGGCGAGGGGTCAGGGGGCAGCCGGAAAGCCCACGGGTCGCGACCCGTGGGGCAAGTTCCTGGTCCCTGAACCCCTCGCCCCTGACCTCTCATGATCTGGTTTGCCTGCAAACAGTGTGGCAAGAAACACAGCCGGCCGGCGTCGTCGATCGGGACGATGATCTTCTGCGAGTGCGGCCAGGGCAACAGCGTGCCGTGGGAGAGCACGACGGAGCCGCCGCCGGTCGCGCCCATCCCCGACCCGCTGCCGACCATGCCGGCCCCGCGCCTGGAGCCGATCCCGATCGGGGAGGAGCGCGTGCCGTCGGCCGATCGGCCGCGACCGGCCCGGCGCCCGCCCGGACCGCGGCGGCGCGACCCGCGCTTCTGCTTCAACCACGACGACGTGGCGTCGTTCCGGCCCTGCGCCGCCTGCGGGGAGGCGTTCTGCGGCGAGTGCGTCGTCGAGTTCCAGGGCGCGACGCTGTGCGGGCCGTGCAAGAATTTCCGCGTCCACACCCTGCAAAAACCGCCCGGCGTGTCCGGCAAGGCAGTCTCGTCGGTGCTGGTGACGTCGTTCACCTGGCTGTTCGGCATCTACCTCACACTGCTCGCCCTGCAGGCGGGGCTGCAGGTAGTCGGCCTGGTGGTCGTGCTGGCGCACCTGGTCGCTCTGGTTCTGGGGGCGCTGGCGCTGCGCGACACGGAGACGAACCCGCGCGTCAGCGGCCGGTCGCTGGCCGTCACCGGCGTCGTGGCGGGCGGGGCCGGGGTCGTGCTCATGCTGCTGCTAACCCTTTTCCCCCCGTCGCTTGGGTGACGCGGAAGGCGGCCGGAGGCGAACATGATCGAGTGCCGTTACTGTGGGGAGCTGTTTTACGCCGATCCGGAGCGGGTAGGCGCCCGGTGCCGCCGGTGCCGGGAGCCGCTGTACGAGCGCCGCGACGCCGCCCAGGTGGCCCACGAGCCGGTGCCAGCCGGGGCGCGGTGCGCGACCCACCCGAACAATCCCGCAGCTGGCACCTGCCAGCGCTGCGGCACCTACATCTGCGGGATCTGCCGCAGCAAGTGGCAGGACCGGGCGCTGTGCCTGGCCTGCCTGACGCGCGCCCTCGACTCCAGGGAGACCCGCCCGGAGGAGGTGCGCGCCCACCAGCGCCAGGCGCTGCTGGCGCTCGTCTTCGGCGCGACCGCGTGGGGCCTGACGCTCGCCTCGGCCCTGCTCGTGATCCTGCGGGCGGGTGCGGACGGGACGAGCACCCTGGGCGTGGCCGGCCTGCTGGTGTTCGCCGGCCTACTGCCGGCCCTGTTTGGCATCGGGCAGGGCGCTGCGGCCATCCGCGCTCGCGGCAACCGGATGATCGTGGCCACCCTCGGATTCGTCCTGTCCGCTGTCCACGTCGGGGCGGTCGGTGGGCTGATGGCATTGGTCCTGTGGCAGCAGGCAAACTGAAGCCCACGAGACGCCACCCGTGGGCTTTCGCGGTCTGCTGCCTCCTGCCTACTGCCCGCTTCCCCTGGTAAAGCTGCGCGCCGCTTCGTAAAATTCCTGTAGACGATCCCGGCCCGCGGGGCATCCCTCCTCCCAGGCGAGACCCACATGCGCACGTGGTTCCATAATGTCCGTTCGGCGATCAAGACCGTCGGTCAGGGCCTGTGGCTGACACTCTGGTATTTCGTGCAGACCTACAAGCGCAAGGCGTTCACGCAGCACTTCGAGTACCCCGAGTTGCCGGTCCCGGTCAAGCCGCGCTACCGCGGGTTCCATCGGTTCGACCTGACGACGTGCATTGGCTGCGACAAGTGTGCCCGGGCCTGCCCGGTGGACTGCATCTATATCGACAAGATGAAGAACCCGGTCGGCAAGGGGTTCCGGGTCAATGGGTTCAAGATCGATTACACCAAGTGCATGTTCTGTGCCCTGTGCGTCGATCCGTGTCCGGTCGATTGCATCTTCATGGGATCGAACTACGACCTGAGCTGCTACAGCCGCGACGGCTGCATCGTCGATTTCGCCAAGCTCCCCGTGGAAACCGCCTGGGGACAGGCGACCCTGAACCCGACGGCGGTGGCGGCGTCCAAGATGACTGCCGAGCCGGTCTGGACGAAGCCGCCGGACCCGGCCCCGCCGGCGAAGCCGGCGGCCGCGGCGAAGTCGTAACCCTGGCGGGGTGGGCACGGCGCCTGCCCCGGAACGACCGGGAACGGACGGAGAGGCACGGGTCCGGTTCGCGGGCCGCTGCAGGACGCGCTCGAAGCATGCTGGATCCGGACGTCTGCCGTTGGCGGTTCGAGGTCCGCAATCCTCGCCCGGCCTTTCCGACCTTGCTCCGGTGGTGTGCTGTACCAACACGCCGAGCCGCTGTGGATGGTGGGGGTGCCGGCTGCCCCCGCCCCGTATCCAGCGGTCGGCACCGAAGGAGGTCAAACCATGACTGCCCAGAAGCGCGCCCGCAAGAAGAAATATTTCACCGTCGCCGAGGCCAACGCGACCCTGCCGCTGCTGCGCTCCATCCTCCGCGACATCACCGAACTGGCCCGCGACCTGAGCGAGCGGCACGACCGGCTGGCCCGTGTCGAGTCGTCGCCGCCGCCCGGCAAGGTTCGCGACGCCTATCAGGAGGAACTCCACGAAATCCGGGCCGAGTACGAACGCGGCAAGGAGCGCATGGAGGAACTCATCCGCGAGCTGTACGGGCTGGGCGTTGAGCTGAAGGATCCCTACACCGGCCTGGTAGATTTTCCGTGCGTGCTGGACGGCCACGAGGTCTACCTGTGCTGGCGCCTGGGCGAGCCGGAAGTGTCGCACTGGCACGAGCTGGACGCCGGCTTCGCCGGCCGCCAGAAGCTCCAGACCGCACCGATGGCGAAACGCTGAAGCGGCCGTCGGATCAGCCCGGAGCGCCAGCGATGGGCGCCTGGCTCGCCCGGCGCTGGCGCTTCGGGCTCGGACAGCGCCGGACGAGGATCATCCGACTAATGACCACGCTCGTTTTCTTCATGCTCGTGTTCCTGGCGGTGGGGATCTTCTTCCTCTTCTTCCACCTGGTGCTGGGTCGGCTGGTCCGCCCGGCCCCGGCCGACCGCGTGCGCCTGAAGCGGCCGGACTTCGAGGAGGACCGGCTCACCGTCTACGAGTGCGGCGAGCCGACTATCGGTAGCGCCTGGGTCCAGTTCGACCTGCGCTACTACGTCGTCGCCCTGCTGTTCGTTATCTTCGACGTCGAGGTTGCGTTCTTCTTCCCGTGGGCGACCGTCTTCGGCAAGGCGAACACCCTGGCGCGCGAAGGGCTCGATGCGAACGCTCGCACGCAGATCACCGCCCAGCTGACGCCGCAGGGTCTGCCGCCGCTGCCGGGGGAGGAGCGGCCGAAGGCGATTCAGCCGGACACCGCGCAATCCTTCGCCCGCCTGGCGATGATCGACATGGCCGTCTTCTTCGGCGTGCTGCTCGTCGGCTTCGCATATCTGTGGCGGCGCGGCGACATCGACTGGGTGCGGAGCACGGCGGCGGAGCGAGTGGCCGCCGCCAGGCCGCCGGAGCAGCCGCCGCAGCTGGTGCCGGCCCGGGACCGCTCCGAGGCCCCGGCAGGATCCGCTTCCTGACATCCGGCCTGCCCGGTGCGGCGGCCGGAAGGAGAACCGAGATGGGCTTTCTGGAAGGGCGTTTCAACGAGGAAAACGTTGTCGTCGCGACGCTCGAGCAGGCGATCAACTGGGCGCGCGAGTCGAGCATGTGGCCGATGACCTTCGGGCTGGCGTGCTGCGCCATCGAGATGATGGCGTCCGGCGCGTCGCGCTACGACATGGACCGTTTCGGCGCCGGCGCCTTCCGGGCGACGCCGCGCCAGGCAGACCTGATGATCGTGGCCGGGACCGTCAACTACAAGATGGCGAGCCGGGTACGCCGCCTGTACAACCAGATGCCGGACCCGAAGTTCGTTATCGCGATGGGCGCCTGCACGTGCGGCGGCGGGCCGTACTACAAGTACGGCTACAACGTCGTCAAGGGCGTCGATCTGGTGGTGCCGGTGGACGTTTACGTTCCCGGCTGTCCGCCGCGGCCGGAGGCGCTGCTCGAAGGACTGATGCGTATCCAGGACAAGGTGCGCGGCATGAAGGATCTCAGCCGCGGCCAGCCGGTCGAGCTGCCGATTCCCGCCCGGACCGGCTACCCGCAGCTGCCCGCCGAGCTGGGCGGCCTCGAACCCGACCCCGTCAAGGCGATGGAACTGGCCAACGCCTTCGTCAAGCGCAACAAGGAACTGGCGGCACCCGCCAAGGGCTGATCCCTCCCGGCTCGCCGACAACCCCCGACCCCCCATGACTTCCGCAGAAATCATCGCGCTCCTGGAACAGAAGTTCGGCGACCGGATCAAGGCGAAGAACCTCGAAGCCATCGATCCGTTCGCCGTCGTGGCGCCGGAGAACCTGGTCGAGGTCTGTCGCTTTCTGCGCGACGACCCGCGGTTGGCCTTCGACATGCTCAACTGCGTCAGCGGGGTCGATTACTTCGAGCCGGACCCGAAGAAGGCGCCCAAGGCCGGCTTCGAGCCGCACCTCGAAGTGGTCTACCACCTGCAGAGCTTCCTGCACCGGCATCGGTTCGTCCTCAAGGTCAGCCTGCCGCGCTGGAAGGACGACAGGCCCGGCCAACTCCCCGAGGTGCCGACCGTCACGTCCCTCTGGGCCGCCGCCGACTGGCACGAGCGCGAGGTGTACGACCTGACCGGTGTCTGGTTTGTCGGCCACCCGGACCCGCGGCGCATGCTCCTCGCCGAGGACTGGGAAGGGCACCCGCTCCGCAAGGATTACGAGTTCCCGCTGGAATATCACGGCATCCGCGGCAGGTAAGAGGAGGCAAAAGCCCACGGGACGCAACTCGTGGACTTTCGTCCCGGCCTGTCTGTCCATACGAGGCTCTCATGGCCACCGCCGAGCTACCGCGCACCGATCCGACCGTCGTCGAGTTCGACGTCCGCACCGACGAAATGTTGGTCAACATGGGTCCGCAGCACCCCAGCACGCACGGTGTGCTGCGCCTCGTCCTGCGGACCGATGGCGAGGTCGTCTCCGAGGTCACGCCCCACCTGGGGTATCTGCACCGCTGCGCCGAGAAGATCGGCGAGAACGTCACCACGATCCAGTTCATCCCGTACACCGATCGGATGGACTACCTCGCCGCGATGAACATGAACCTCGGCTACGCGATGGCGGTCGAGAAGCTGTGCGGGATGAAGATCCCGGAGAAGGCGCAGGTCATCCGCGTCATCATCGCCGAACTGAACCGGATCGCCAGCCACCTGGTCGGCATGGGCGCCTACGGCCTGGACCTGGGGACGTTCAGCCCGTTCCTGTATGCCTTCCGCGAGCGCGAGATGATCCTCGATCTGTTCGAGGAGGTCTGCGGTGCCCGCCTGACGTACAGCTACATCACCATCGGCGGCGTCCACGACGATCTGCCGGACGGCTGGGCGACGCGCTGCCAGCAGTTTCTCGACTACCTCAAGCCGCGCATCGACGAGTACCACACGCTTTTGACGCGCAATGCGATCTTCATCCAGCGGACCGCGAACCTCGGGATCATGTCGCGGGAACTCGCCCTGGCCTATGCCTGTACCGGGCCGATGCTGCGCGGGTCGCTCGATACGAGCAAGGGTGACCCGGAATGGGATCTGCGCAGGATCGAGCCGTACTGCGGCTACGAGCAGTACGATTTCAAGGTGATCGTCCCGCCGTTCCCCGAGAAGCCGCCCGAGGCGGTCATCGGCGACAACTGGCACCGCTTCTACGTCCGCATGCTCGAGTTGATCGAGAGCATCAAGCTCGTCGAGCAGGGGCTGAAGAAGTACGCTCAGGCTCAGGGCTCTCACCGCATCGAACCGCCGCGCCACCTGCCGCAGGGAGAGACCTACGTCGAGACGGAGTGTCCGCGCGGGCAGATGGGGTTCTACGTCATCGGCCGGGCGACGAAGGATCCGGTGCCGTTCCGGGTGCGGGCGCGCTCGTCGAGCTTCGCGAACCTGAGCGTCACCAACGCCATCTGCGCCGGCTGCCTGATCGCGGACGTGCCCGCTATCGTCGGCAGTATCGACGTCGTCATGGGCGAGATAGATAGGTAGGGCAAGTCTCCGTTTTCGGATCGTAGGCCGGGTTGACCTCCTTGGCGAACTTCAAGGCCGCATGGTCGGCGGGCAGATCTTTGAGGAGGTACGGGACGCCCGCCTGCTGCTCCCGCTTGAGGCGATTCGCAAGGCCCTTGAGGTAGT
>JADLBT010000079.1 GCA_020847555.1 Gemmataceae bacterium | reverse complement strand
GCGCGGGAAGCGTCAGCGCCGGCCTGTTCCACGCTACCGGCGCTGACGCTTCCGGCTCGTCGGCGTTTGCTTCGCAGGTGAGGTGCGTCCCCGGCTTTCAGGGAGCGTGCTGGTGAATGATCTCGCACAACTGCCCCAGCACGCGGCCCTCGCGCTGCGGGGTCACGCCACGCGGCAGCGGGACGTTGTTGACGAACATGGCGAACACCAGTTCCCGGCCGCGCGCCGTGCGCAGCGTCCCCGCCAGCGCCTTGCTCGTCAGCAACGTGCGGCCGTTGAGCAGGTCCACCCAGTAATAGGTTCCGGTCTTCGCCTTGACGGCTCCGCGCGCCGGACTCATCTTGCCGACCACGTCCGCGAGGGTGCCGTCCACGCCGAGAACCGGCAGCGCCGCCTCGAACGCCTTCCAGTCGGGCCGCCGCGCCAGGGCACGCAGGAGTTGCACCGCGGCGCGCGGCGTTACCTGATCGGCGGCGGACCCGCCGGCGCCGCCGCCGAATGAGATCGTGGTCACGTCCACTCCCTCCTTCGCCAGGAACTGCCGCTGTAGCCGCAGCCCATCCGCCAGGGTCCGCTTGCCGTGGCGCGCCGCCACCAGCATCGGCAGCGTGCTGGCGTAGAGGTTGTGGCTCACCTTGAGCGTCACCTTCGCCACCTCCGAGAAGGGGGCCGACCGGAACACGGCCACGCGCTCCAGCTTCGCGTAGGTAGCCTTTTCGGGGAGCGATGCCTGCGGAGCCTGGAGGGGGTTGGCGGCAACGGTAACACCGGATCGACGCAGCGTTTCGATGAACAGGCAGCGCGCGTACGCCGCCGGATCCTCGACACCGTAGATGCGCACCTGCGGCTGCGACTTCAGGGCGATCTGCCCGCGCACCGAGAAGCGTTCCCCGCCCTCGGCCCGCACGTCGATCCGCGTCTTCTCCCCTGCTCCCACCGTCTTCACGAAGGCGTCCATGCGCACATAGGCCGTCTCGGGCCGCATCTTGACCGCGGCTGGATCTCCGACCTTCGCCCCGGGCGTCACGACGATGTCCACCAGGTTGTCGTTGACGACGATGGGCGACACCGCCCGCGGCCCGCTGCCGGTGCTCTGGATGCGATCGAACAGCCGGTCGTCGATGAGCACGTCGCCCGCGACGTGACGCACCCCGGACGCGGCCACCTGGCGGGCGAGTTCCTTCAGTCCGCGCAGTGGGTCGGTGTCGGTCAACTCCGCCTTGCCGGACCCGCCAGCGTAGGTGTGGTCGTGGTCCTTGAAGACCAGAACGTCTTTCTGAGCGCCGTCGCGGCCGCCGAGCGTCACGTCGCCGGACGCGACCAGGATCAGGTCGCCGTCCAGGCGCCCCTTCGTCAGCGTGCCGCGGCGATAGACCGGCGTCTCGAAGCGGAAATCGGCGCCGAGCAGGCCGAGGGCCGCCGCCACCGAGAACAGCTTCGTGACCGAGGCGGGCAGGAACAGGCGGTCGGCGTTGAGGGCAAAGACGACCTCGCCGGTCTTCGCATCGACGACGAGGATGCCCCAGTGAGCCTGCCGGTAGTTGGGGCCGTTGACGATCTGCTCGACGCGGTCCGACCAGCGATCGACCGCCGCGACGGCCACCGGCACCGGCATGAGCTGCAAACACATCAGGGCCAGAACGAAGCAGGCGAGCGGACGACGTCGGAAGGGAGACATGGGGGGCTCCGGGGGTTAGCGGTTAGTGGTCAGTGGTCAGTGAAGAAGGTAGCAAAAAGCCCACGGGTGGCAGCCCGTGGGCCTCATCTTTACTGACCACTAACCGCTAACCACCACTCCGCTCAGTCACCCCGCAGCGACAGCCCGTACTGGCGGAGCTTCTCGCGCACCTCGTTGAGCGAGGTCATGCCGAAGTTCTTTGCCTCGAGCAACTCGTCGGCGGTGCGGTTGACGAGTTCGCCGAGCGTGTTGATGCCGAGCCGGTTCATGCACTTGCGAGCGCGAACCGACAG
Source organism: Gemmataceae bacterium (assembly GCA_020847555.1). Next base: position 16,183 of record JADLBT010000079.1, on the reverse strand, counting down.
GTTCAGGTCGGTCACCGGCTTGTTCAGGACGGCCTGCTCCTGCTCGCTCATCGGCGCCTGCGGGGTGAAGCGGCGCTCGTAGTGCGCGCCCTCCTCCAGCGCCTGGCCGATGTGCAGCCCCTTGCTGCCGAGCATCTCCTTGATTTCCTGCAGCGACGTCTCGCCGAAGTTCTTGCTGCTCAGCAGCTGCGACTCGCTGACGCGCGTCAGGTCGCCGAGCGTCTTGATGTTCATCTTCTTCAGGCAGTTGCGGCTGCGGACCGACAGCTCGAAGTCGGTTACCGGGATCTCCAGCACCTGGCTGAACCGGCTGTGGGCAAGATCCTCGTCCGGGTTGTAGTACATCGTTTGCGATGCCTGGGCGTCGCGGAGGAACAGCCGGGCGCGCTCGTTCTGCGGATTAGCCCCGAGGAGCTTGCGGTAGCACTCGACCGCCTTGTCGTACTTCTCGTGGTCCTCGTACAGCACGCCGAGGTTCATCAGCACGCCCTCGTGGACCGGCGGGTAGTTGAGGCAGCGCTCGTAGTACCCGATGGCGTCGTCGTCGTTGCCGGCGAGGTCGTTGGCGTGGCCGAGTTGGAACAGCGCGCCGGTGTGGCCGGGGTCGAGTTCGACGGCCCGCTCCAGGGACCGGACGGCGCCGAAGCGGTCGCCCTCCTCCAGGAGGATGTAGGCGTGCTGGAAGTGGTACTCGGCGTTGTGACTGGACTGGTCGGCGAGCTTCGCGAGGACCGACCTGGCTTCCTTCAGCTCGTCCCTCTGGCGGTAGATGCCGGCCCGCTGCAACTGCACCTGGGCGGCCGTGTAGCCGGCCTTCTCGGCGCGCTCGAACGCCTTGAGCGCCTCGTCGAAGTCGCGCCGCTCGACGAGGGCGCGGCCGAGGTAGAAGCTCGCCAGTGCCCCTTCCGCCTGCTTGAGCTGGGTGATTGCGTCGCCGAGGTGGCCGAGGAAATACTCTGCGATGCCCGTCTTGAGGTGCCAGCGCTTGGCCGCCGCCCCGGTCGCGCCCTCCGCCCGCTTCTTCAGGACGTCGGTCACGTCGCGCAGCGTCCGATACTGCGTCTTGCCCTGGGCCAGCGCCTCGCGCAGCTTCTGGACCGTGCCCGCGTCACAATCCTCGCGCTCGACCAGCAGCGCTTTCAGATCGATCAGCATCGCCTCGACCATATAACAACCTCCGCCTCGAGAGTCTGCCGCCCCTGCCGCGGGTGGGTCTTTCGGTTCCCGGCCCACCCGCTGCTTATTGTAGGGGGAATGTGTTAGTATAACGCCACCGGCGGCTGCTGCAAGTCCGCCGCAGCCGACTGCCGCCGGTTGGGAGCAACGATGGCGCGACGCAGCGAGCCCGAGATCCCGCCGTGCTACGCGATGGTGATTCCGGGCCTGGAGCCGGTCGCCGCGGAGGAAATCGCGGAAGACCTCGCCGGCGAGGTCAAGCGCACCGCCCCGGGCCTGGTCGTCTTCCGCGTCCCGGCGATCGATCGCACGCTGCTGCGGCTGCGCACCACCGAGGACGTTTTCCTGCTGGCCTGGGGCACCGACAAGCTCACCTACCGGGCCGCCGACCTGGATAGCATTCGCCGCTGGACCGTCCGCGAGGCTGACTGGGATACCCTGCTGCGCCTCCATCACGCCGTCCGCCCCAAGCCGAAGGGCAAGCCGACCTACCGCCTGGTCGCGCAGATGGCGGGGACGCACGGGTATCGCCGCATCGACGCACGGGAGGCACTGGCGAAGGGCCTGGCGGGCAAGCTGCCGGCGAGCTGGCGGCACGCAGAGGAGAACGCCGCGCTTGAGATCTGGCTGACCATCGACGGCGCGACGGCTGTATGCGGCGTGCGTCTGTCGGACCGGACCATGCGGCACCGCACCTACAAGCACGAACACCTGCCGGCATCGCTTCGGCCGACGGTCGCGGCCGCCCTGGTCCGACTGGCCGGGGCGAGGCCGGGCCAGGTGCTGCTCGATCCGATGTGCGGCGCCGGCACCATCCTCGCCGAACAGCTGACCGCGCCCCGGCGCGGCGGGCCGGTGCGCGTCCTCGGCGGGGACATCGACCCCAGCGCGCTGAGGACCGCCACCGCGAACCTGCGTCGGCTGGGCGAGCCGGAGCTGGCTCGGTGGGACGCGGGGTTGCTGCCGCTCTCGGACGCGAACGTGGACCGGATCGCCACCAACCCGCCGTTCGGCAAGCAACTCGGCGAACCGGAGGAGATCGGTCCGCTGTACCGGCGCATCGTCGCCGAGTGGGATCGGGTGCTGCGCCCCGGCGGCGTTGCGGTCCTGCTCGTCGCCAACCAGGGCGCCCTGAAGGAGGCGGCGAGCGCGGTCAACTGGAAACTGACGCGCCAGCTGCGCGTGCGCGTGCTCGGCCAGAAGGCCGCCATCAGCGTCTGGCGCAAGAGCGAACGATAACGCTTTGGGACCACCCCCGATGGACACACCCTCCCCCCCGCCGCCGACCGGCCCGCGGTTGTTACTTGGGGTCTTCATCATCGGCCAGCTCGTCTTTCTGGTGGCGATCAACCTGCTTGACATGGCCCGCGACGCCCGCGACGAGATGCGGGACAGGACCGCGTCGGCGATCGAGCGCGTCGTGCCGGGGTGGCCGCAGAAGGGCGGGCACGTCCACGACGTGACGGAGCTAACCTACGACGCGGTCAAACGCTGGTCGCAGGTGACCGGGCAACTGCAGGGCTGGTCGCTGTTCGCCCCGAACATCGGCCGGCACTGCGTCTTCCCCTGCGTGGTGCTGCGCTGGGACGAGGATCCAGGCTCCGCGTCCATCCTTGCCCGCCACCTGGGGCCGCTGGCGGCGGTCGGGCCGCTCGACGCGGCCGCCCTCCTCATCCCTGCCGCTCACCGGGCCGTCCCGCCGCGGAAGCCGGTCGAGCTGCGGAGCGACAACGAGCCGAAGGACGTCCATGCGTACTTCCGGCTCGGCCACTTCCGGCTGCGCCGGTACGAGGGGAACGTCACCATCATCCTGCGGCCGTGGGAGGACGAGTCGGAGGCGGAACGGAAGGAACGCTACCGCGAGCGGGTCAAGGAACTCCTGCGCAAGTACGGCGACACGGTCCACGCCTACCTGCGCTGGCGCTGGGAGGCGTACCGCCGGCAGCATCCCGAGGCGCCCGCCGCGAAGCAGGTTATCCTCGTGCTGCGCCGATTCACGATCAACGACCGGGCCAAGGCGCCGTCTTACTGGAGCGGGCCGCACGAGGAGTACGTCGCGCGCTGGCAGCCGCAGCCGCGTGCGGCCGCCAGGATCTCGACCGCCTGGGACGCGGGCGGCTCCCTGGAACCGTATGACGCTGTCACCCAGCGCTTCGTGGCGCCGCACTGACTACCGACCGCGAGCGCCAGCGCGCAGTGACCGCGCGCTGGCGCTCGCGGCTGGTAAGCCCTTCAGACCGATTTCGCAGGACAGCCCTCCATGAGCGAACGCACCTTCGTCGGCGTCAATCCGTGGCTGCCGTGGCCGCTGAGCGGCTGGCGCTGGTGGACCGAGCCCGTCCGGGCCGAGCGTCTGGCCGTCCTGCGCATCGCCCTGGGCCTGGTCCTGCTCTGGGACATCCTGTGGAACTACCTGCCCCACGCGGCCGACTTCTTTGGCGCCAGGAGTCTCGGCAGCCCGGAGATGTTCGACTACCTGGCGGAGGCGCCGCGCTGGAACTGGTCGCTGTTGCGCGGGTTTCAGGACGCTCTCCTGCTCAGCCTGGCGCAGGCCGCGTGGGTGGTGACCACGGTCCTCATCCTGCTGGGGCTGTGGGGCCGGCTGACGGCCGCGCCGCAGGGGAACCGCTACCCGGTGCTGCGCGGCTGCCTGGTCGTGTGGATCCTCTCCTCGGTCGTGGCCCTGTTCGGGCTGTGGACGCGCGTCACGCCGGTGCCGACCGACGCCGGGGCGTCGCTGGGGTGGCGCGTCCCGATGGTCGTGCTCGGCGTCGCGACCGCGTTCTGGTGCCTGGCCCTGTGGAAACGTTTCACGACGTCGGCCGACGAGGATGACCGCTGGATCTGGCGCTGGGTACTGGTGGCCTGGGTCGTCAGCGCCGGACTGGCGGGCCTCGGCGTCCAGCGCTGGCTCGGCGGCCCGGCCGACCCGTCGCCCGCGTGGCTAAGCTGGGCTCAGAGTAAATGGCACGCCAACCCCGACCTCATCCGCGGGATGATTATCGCCTGGGCGGTCGCGGCCGGCCTGATGGTCGTCGGCTTCCGGACACGCCTGGCGGCCGGAGCGGCGTGGGCGCTGGCCCTCTCGACGGACAACCTGAACTGGTACATCAACAACGCTGGCGATCAGATCCGCAACATCGTTCTGTTCTACCTGATGCTGGCTCCGTCCGGGGCGGCGTGGTCGGTGGATAGCTGGCTGGCCCGGTGGCGCGGCCGGCTGCGCGGCGCCGTGTACATCTCGCCCTGGGCGCTGCGCCTGCTGTTCGTGCAGATGACGTTCATCTACTTCTGCAACGGCGTCTACAAGGTCAGCGGCGCCGACTGGACCGACGGGGCCAGCCTGTACCACGTCTGGTGCGACGTGACGCTGACGCGCTTCTCCTACGCCCAGATGCCGGTGCCGTTCGTCCTGACGCAGCTGGCGGCGTGGACCGTCCTGGTCTGGGAGGTGACGTTCCCGCTGCTGGTGCTGACGCGCTGGACGCGGCCGGCCGCCCTGCTGTTCGGAGTCGCCTTCCACCTCGGCATCTTCCTGACGCTGGAGATCGGCGGGTTCGCGTTGTACATGATCGCGCTGTACACGCCGCTACTACCGTGGGACCGCTGGTTGGAGGGGACCGGCAAAGGCCAGCCGGCCGGCGCTGGCGGCGGACGCGAAACGATCCGGGAACTGTCGTCCGTCCCGCGTATCGTCGGTTCGGGGGTCGCCGACGGCTAAACCCGGTTGCCTGCCGTGCTCCGGGCTCATACATGGTCCGGGAGTGGCTGTCTGCTTTCCCCCGCACCCCCCTGGTGGGGCGCGATGGTGCAGCGGCAGCGACGTTCCGCCGGGACAAACGGAAAGGACTGACATGGCCGAGACCTCCCACCCCAGCGGCGACAAGCGCTTCAAGGTTCTCGACGTGACGATGAAGCGTCACGGCTACCAGCAGGACGCCCTCATCGAGATACTCCACAAGGCGCAGGATCTGTTCGGCTACCTGGAGCTGGACGTGCTAATGTACGTCGCCCACGGACTGAAGCTGCCGCCGAGCCGGGTGTACGGCGTGGCGACGTTCTACCATCTGTTCACCCTCAAGCCGCAGGGCGAGCACACCTGCGTCGTCTGCATGGGGACGGCCTGTTTCGTCAAGGGCGCCGGCCAGATCCTCGAAACCCTCAAGAACGAGGCTCGCCTCGGCGCCGGCGAGACGACGGCCGACAGGAAGGTGTCGCTGCTGACCGCCCGCTGTATCGGCGCGTGCGGCATCGCCCCGGCGGTCGTCTACGACAGCAACACCGCCGGCCACCAGACGCCAGCGGACGTCCTGACCCACCTGAAAGGATGGCTGACCGATGGAGCGCGCTGAACTCCTGGCGCTGGCCGCCCGGGAGAAGGAGGGCCATCGGCCCTGTCGGATCCGCTGCTGCATGGCGGCCGGGTGCCTGTCGGCCAACGGCGGCGACGTCCACAAGGCGCTGGTGAAGGTGGTGCAGACCGCCGACCTGAAGGACGAGATTGAGGTTACGCCGGTCGGGTGCCTCAGCTGGTGCGGGGCCGGCCCGCTGGTGCAGGTCGATCCCGCCGGGACGATGTACCGCAACGTCAAGCCGGATGACGCCGCGTCCATCGTCCGGGCCGCTCGGGCGGAGGGAGCCGCCACCGCCGCCGAGGTGGACCGCAAGCATCCGTTCTTCACCCGGCAACTGCCCATCGTCCTGGAGAACTCCGGCCTCATCAACCCGGAGCGCGTCGAGGACTACGTCGCCGCGGAGGGCTATCAGGGCCTGTTCAGGGCGGTCCTGGAGTTGACGCCCGCCGAGGTGGTCCAGGAGGTGACGACCAGCGGACTGCGGGGCCGCGGCGGCGCGGGCTATCCGACCGGGCTGAAATGGGCGACCGTCGCCAAGATGCCGGGCGCATCGAAGTACGTCGTCTGCAACGGCGACGAGGGCGACCCGGGCGCGTTCATGGATCGATCGGTCATGGAGAGCGACCCGCACCGCGTCCTCGAAGGGATGGCGATCGCCGGGTACGCCATCGGCGCCGCCCAGGGGTTCGTTTACGTCCGGGCCGAGTATCCGCTGGCCGTCAGCCGCCTGCGCAAGGCGATCGACCAGGCGAAGAAACTCGGCGTGCTCGGGACACAGATCTTCGGCTCACCGTTCGACTTCCGGGTGGATGTGCGCATCGGCGCCGGCGCGGTCGTGTGCGGCGAGGAGACGGCGCTGATGGCGTCCATCGAGGGCCGGCGCGGCACCCCGCGGCCGCGGCCGCCGTACCCGGCCGAGGCCGGCCTGTGGGCCGCGCCGACGCTGATCAACAACGTCGAGACGTTCGCCAACATCTCGCCCATCCTTCGCCGCGGCGGGGCGTGGTACGCCTCCATCGGGACCGAGAAGAGCAAGGGTACGAAGGTCTTCTCGCTCACCGGCAAGGTGCGCAACACCGGCCTGATCGAGGTGCCGATGGGGACGCCGATGCGCACCATCGTCGAGGAGATGGGCGGCGGCGTGCCGGACGGCACGGTCAAGGCGGTGCAGACGGGCGGGCCGTCCGGCGGGTGCGTGCCGGCCGACCTGCTCGATACGCCGGTGGATTACGAATCGCTCGTCAAGCTCGGGTCGATCATGGGCTCGGGCGGCATGATCGTGATGGACCAGGGCACCAACATGGTCGAGGTGGCTCGGTTCTTCATGGAGTTCTGCATGGACGAGTCGTGCGGCAAGTGTACCCCGTGCCGGGCCGGGACCGTGCAGATGTACCGCCTACTGACCAGGATCGTCAACCGTCAGGCGACCGACGCGGACCTGACTCAGCTGATCGGGCTGTGTAACATGGTCCGGGAGACGAGCCTGTGCGGCCTGGGCCAGACGGCCCCGAACCCGGTGCAGAGCACCCTGCGCTACTTCGAGAAGGAGTACCGGGAGTTGCTGCGCCGGCCCGTTGCGGGGGCGGGCGGGTAGGACGAAAAATCACCAGACGGGATCTGGCTCCCGCTTCTCCCCTCTCCCCCCACGGGGGGAGAAGGGTGGCAAGCGATGGTTTCCCGTCTCCGAGGTTCTGGCGGGGAGGGCCGGTGCATGGCGGTTATCACGTTCAACATCGACGGCAAGGACGTCACCGCCCGCGCGGCGGACACCATCCTGACGGTGGCGCGCGAGAGCGGGATCAACATCCCCACGCTGTGCTGCCTCGACGGCCTGTCCACGGTCGGCGCGTGCCGGCTGTGCCTGGTCGAGGTGAAGGGCTCGCCCAGGCTGTTTCCGTCCTGCACGACGCGCGCGACCGAGGGAATGCAGGTGCGGACCGCGACGGACAAGCTGCGCGAGTACCGCAAGATGATCCTCGAGTTGCTCCTGGCCGAGCGCAACCACATCTGCTCGGTGTGCGTGGCCAACGGCCACTGCGAGTTGCAGGACCAGGCGGCCGCCGCCGGGGTGGATCACAATCGCTTCGAGTACCAGTACCCGAACCTGGGAGTGGACATCAGCCACGAGCGGTTCGGGCTGGATCACAATCGGTGCATCCTCTGCACGCGCTGCGTTCGGGCGTGCGACGAGATCGAGGGCGCGCACACCTGGGACGTGTCCGGCCGCGGCCGCAACGCGCTGGTCATTGTCGATATGAATCAGTCGTGGGGCACGTCGTCCACCTGCACCTCATGCGGCAAGTGTGTGCAGTCGTGCCCGACCGGCGCGCTGTTCCCGCGCGGCACGACCGTGGCCGAGAGCGAGCGCGATCGGACGCTGGTGAACTTCCTCAAGGTGGCCCGGGAGAAAAAACAATGGCTCGACTGAGGCTGGCGACCGTCTGGCTGGGCGGCTGCTCGGGCTGCCACATGTCGTTCCTGGACCTGGACGAGTTCCTGATCGACCTCGCCGGGCTGGCGGACGTCGTCTACACGCCCATCGCGGACATCAAGGAATACCCGCCGAACGTGGACGTGGTCCTGGTTGAAGGGGCAGTCGCAAACGAGGAGAACCTGGAGTGCATCCACAAGGTGCGCCGCAACACGCGCTACCTGATCTCGTTCGGCGACTGCGCCGTGACCGGGAACGTCACATCGCTGCGCAACCCGCTCGGGCTGGCGGTCGAGGTGTTGCGGCCGGTGTACCTGGAGAACGGCGACCTGAACGCGCGGATCCCGGACGAGCGCGGAATCGTGCCGGTGCTGCTCGACCGCGTACAGCCGGTCCACGCGGTCGTGCCAGTGGATTTGCACCTGCCGGGGTGCCCGCCGCCCGCGGATCGCATCCGCGCCGTCCTCGAGGCGCTGCTCGAAGGCAAGGAGCCGCAGCTCGACAGGCAACAGCGCCGCTTCGGATGAACTTCCTGTACCAGCCCGGAGCGCCAGCGCCGGGCCGTTGAAGGCGCCCGCCGCTGGCGCTCCGGGCTGGTGAGGTGGGGCTTATTCGGGAGAAACGTCCCATGCCGCAGCGCATCGTTATCGACCCGGTGACCCGCATCGAGGGGCACGCGAAGATCAGCATCTTCCTCGACGACGCCGGCGCGGTCACCGACGCCCAGTTCCACGTGACCGAGTTCCGCGGTTTCGAGCGCTTCTGCGTCGGCCGCCCGTTCTGGGAGATGGCCGGCCTCAGCGCCCGCATCTGCGGTATCTGCCCGGTCAGTCACCTGATGGCGTCGTCGAAGACCGGCGACCAGCTGCTGGCGGTGCGCGTCCCGCCGGCCGCGGAGAAGCTGCGCCGGCTGATGAACCTCGGCCAGATCATCCAGTCGCACGCCCTGAGCTTCTTCCACCTGAGCGGGCCGGACCTGTTCATGGGGTTCGACGGCGACCCGGCGAAGCGTAACGTGTTCGGCCTGATCGGCGCCGCCCCCGCGCTGGCCCGGGCCGGCATTCGCCTGCGGCAGTTCGGTCAGGAGGTGATCGAGAGCCTCGGCGGCAGGCGCATTCATCCGGCCTGGACCGTGCCCGGCGGGGTGCGCGAGGGACTGTCGGACAGGTGGCGCGACTACCTGCGCGGCCGGGTAGGCGAGTCGCGCGCGACGGCGCTGCTCGGTCTGGAGCGGTTCAAGACTCTGCTCGACGGGGCGCGCGAGGAGATCGAGACGTTCGGCGATTTTCCCTCGCTGTTCCTGTCCCTGGTGCGGCCGGACGGTGGGTGGGAGCACTACGACGGGGTGTTGCGCTTCGTGGATGGCGAGGGGAAAGTGGTCGTGGCGTCGTTCGACCCGTCGCAGTACCGCGCGTACATCGGCGAGGCCGTCGAGGGGAATTCCTACCTGAAATCGCCGTATTACCGCCCGCTCGGCTACCCGAAGGGTATCTACCGGGTCGGCCCGCTCGCCCGCCTCAACATCTGCACCCACATGGGTATGCCGCTCGCGGACCGGGAGCTGACCGAGTACCGCCAGCGCTGCGGCCGCGTCGCGAATTCGTCGTTCCTGTACCACTACGCGCGGCTGATCGAGATCCTCGCCGCCACCGAGTTCATTGAGACGCTGCTCGACGACCCGGACCTGTCGTCAACGCACCTGCGGGCGCAGGCGGACGTCAACCAGTTGGAGGGCGTCGGGGTGAGTGAGGCGCCGCGCGGGACGCTGTTCCACCACTACCAGGTGGACAGCAACGGCGTGCTGCAGCGCATCAACCTGATCATCGCGACCGGCCAGAATAACCTCGCGATGAACCGCACGGTCGCCCAGATCGCGAAGCGCTACGTCCGTGGGAAGGAGATTCCCGAAGGGGTGCTCAACCGGGTCGAGGCGGGCATCCGGGCGTTCGATCCGTGCCTCAGCTGCTCGACGCACGCTGTCGGTCAGATGCCGCTGCACGTCGAGCTGATCGCGCCGGACGGCACCGTGGTCGCGTCGGCAAGGCGCTAATGCAGGGACACCGGACGTGGTGTGAGAGGAGGCTCTGCAAAGTCCACGAGCCGCGGCCGGTGGGCTTTTCTACTGCCGTGTTCTCTCCGGGGACGCTCGCCGTTGCAGGTAGTACCCCGCCCACTGCCGGACCGTGGGGCTGGGATCCGTATTGCGCATCGCGCGCAGTCGATCGCCGAGATCGACCCGGAGCCGATCCGCCGCGGCCATCGCTGCGAACCGCACCGCCTGGTCCGGATCGTGGCTGAGGCGGCGCAGCCAGACGCCCGGGTCGAGATCCTCCGCGTCCCGCAGGTGCAGCACCACGCCGAGCCGGTCCTCCGCCTTCCGCGACGAGATCAGGCGGGCGAGCCGCAAATGATCCTCCTGCAGCCCGCGGCCGCGCAGCGCCCCCTCGCACAGCCGGCGTACCTCCGCGTCGGGGTCGTGCAGGAGCGGGAGCAGGTCGTCCTCCCGGATCGTTTGTTCGGCCATTCCGACCGCCAGCAGCGCGGCCCGGCGCACCTGCGCGGCCGGATCGCGCAGCAGCGGGACGACCTTGCCCAGCAGCGCCGTCTCCTTCCGCAGCGCGGCGTGCAGGATCAGGTGGACCGCCCGCACCCGGCACTCGGCATCCCGGTCGCTCAGCGCGCCGCCGACCAGCGTGCGATAGGCAGCTGCCCACCGCGCCCCGGTGCGCTCCGCCAGGACGTCGGCGAGGGCAAGTGCCCGCAGGCGCACACCCGACTCACCCGCCTTCGCGGCGACGGCCAGCAGTGGCCCCGCAGCCTCGACCAGGGATGGCGGCGCCGCCTTGCCCCGGTCCGGCCCGAGCGCGGCGAGGACCAGTTCCAGCCCCGCTTCCTGACCTGGCCCGCTCAACGCACCGAACCGCCCGGTCAGCTGCTCAAGCACGCGCACCGACCGCCCGTCCCCGGCCCCCCACCGACGGACCAGGCAGGAGAGGGCAGCCTCGCAGTTGGCGCAGATCCGGGCGTCCGCGCTGGCCAGGTGGGCGAGCAGACCAGGGATGGCTTCCTCGTCCAGGCCGGCGACCCGCTCGACCCAGGTCGCCCGGTCCCCGTCTGCCGCGCCCGCCAGCCCGCGCAGGTAGTACCAGCTGAGAAGAGCAGTGCGGTTGAGCCACCCCGCGGCGCCGAGGCCGACAGCGACGACCAGGGCGCACACCCACCCCTTGCGGCGGAAAAAGCCGAGGCCCATGACACGCGCTCCCAAACGTCAGGACGTGGACCCGGGCCTGAAGCATACGGCGGCCCGGGACCGCTTGCCGGCCGGGACTTATAGGCGAACCGGCGGCGAGCGGACAAGGGCAATCGGTCCCGCGCCTGTACGAACGGCGTGCCGCCAACGCGCCGCGGGCCGCGAATCGGGCAGAATCGTTCATGTCGGCACGTCCGGCACTCGATGTAAAGGAAGAGCGTACGGTCACATCCACCTGCTTGCCGAGAGGTAGACGATGCAGGATCCTCGAATCCGGTGGAGTTGGGTCGGCCTGGCAGCGGCCGTCGTCTGGTCCGGCGCGGCCGGTGCGGGCAGGGCTCAGCAAGGAGCGCCGCGCAGCGACACGGCGCTGGAGCGGGTGCGTGCCGCCGCCCAGGTGCCGTTCGACCAGCTGCCACCGCACGTCCGCGAGGGGGCGCGGCGGGCCGTGGACCGGCCGACCCTGTTCTCGCACGGCCCCGCCGAGGCGTTCGTGTGCGACCCGAACACGTACTACTGGTTCATGGATCACCCCGACCGGGCGGTCGCCGCCTGGCGGCGTCTGGGGGCGAAGTGCCTGTCGATCACCGACCGCGGGAACGGCCGGTTCGGGTGGTCCGACGAGCACGGCAGCGACATCGTCTGGGAGACGGTCCACCGCACCCCGCACCTGCGCATCTGGTACGCCGAGGGCAAGGTCCGGCCGGCCCCGCTGCTGCCGCTGGTGCCGGTCAAGGCGCTGGTCCTGCTCCGCCACTCGGAGGGGAGCACCCGGGATGGCGCCCCGGTGATCCGCCACCAGGCGGACCTGTTCCTGCGCACCGACAGCGCGACCGCCAGCCTCGCGAGCAAGCTGATGGGGCCGTCCGCACCGCGGATGGCGGAGCAGGCGCTGGCCCAGTTGCAGATGTTCTTCGCCGGCCTGGCGTGGTACGTCCACAAGCACCCGGACCGCGCCGAGGGACTCCTCGCCGTGGAGCCGGTTTCGCGCCAGCCTGCCCCCGCTCGCGGTCCCATACCCACTGGAAATTAATAGCCCGCCCAGATGCAGGTGTCGGGTGGGACCGACAGGACGCCGGTCTCACCCGACCGCGGGTCAGGGCATCGCCACGCGGAGTCGGACCGTCACCGGGAAATGGTCGCTGTAGCCGCGCGGTGCGCGGTCCCTGGGCGCGCCGAAGCGCCACGGCCGGCCTACCCGGTCCCCGGGGCGCACCAGGGTGTTCACCACGCGCGCCGACTCGGGGACGCATGCCCATCCCTGCTCGTCGAGCATCCCCGGCGTCACGATGAGCTGATCAAAGATGAACCAGCGCCCGCCGTAGTAATGGGTGCCGAAGCCGGCGGCCGGATCCTTGCCGGCGAACAGGTTGAACAACCGCAGTTCGTCCCCCGGGTTCCGGACCGCCTGCATGTCTCCGGTCGCGTGGAGGAACTTCGTCACGCTGAGATCCGCGGGCGTGTCGTTGAAGTCGCCGCAGATGAGCACGTCTACCCCGGGATTGGTGAGCCACATCGCCTTGACGGCCCCGTAGATGGTTTTGGCGTAGTTCACGCGCTGCTTCTCGTTCGCGGGGCTGCCGGTTTCCTCCTTCCCCCCATCCCGGCCGACGCGCGACGTCCAGTGCGAGGCGATGACAATCAGGTCGTGGCCGTTGACGCGCACGACGCCTTGCAGGATCCGCTGCCGGCTGCCGAGTACCCGCGTCCGGTCCGCCACCACCGGCAGGCGGGAAAGGATCGCCGGGGCGATGTGCCGGCCGATGGTCAGTTCCTTCATCAGGACGTGGCGGTAGTGCAGGGCGGGGTCAGTCAGTTTCTTGTTGAGCGCGTCGCGCAGCAACTCGGCCGCCCGGACGCTCTCGACCTCGCACAGGGCCAGTACGTCCGGTCCCCTGCCGTCGTTCATCTTCAGCAGCGCCTCGGTCAGCTTCGCCAGCTTGAGGTTCAGGAGGTCCGGGTTGTTCGCGAGCCACGGGTCGAACTCCCGGTCGCCCGGGCCGGTTCGCTTGTCGTTCTGGTCGTCGAAGAAGTTCTCGGCGTTCCAGGAGCAGAAGAGGTAGTCGCCCGCGGCGGCAGACGGCGACGTTGGTTGCGCCGGGCGCTGCCAGAAGACGAACGCGACGACCGCAACAAGCGCCAGGACCAGCAGCAGGGGAGCCAGGCCGCGTACGCGCCGGTTCTTGAGGAGCGCCGCGAGCAGGGGCGCAAGAGCGCGCAGGCGCTTCTCGTTCATGAGTGGACCCCCCGGTCGCCGCGGCAGGATGAGGCAATGCCGCTGCATTTTACCTGACTGACTTCCCGCCGGCCAACCCCTGTTGGAGCGGAGGGCGGCTCCCTGGTATAGTGCCGCGTGAGAGGGGCCGCCACCTCCGCGGTCCCTTCCCCAGCCCGCCTGACCTGCCCGCCTCTCCTCGGGGCGGGCACCGAAGACGCAGGCGCAGATCGGAGGGTTCCTTTCGCAAGGCAAGGAGAGGGGCATGAGAGACGTCGGGCGCTTCCTGTGGCTGGGCGTGGGGCTGTTGCTCGGGGCCGTCGGCGCGTTCCTCTGCTTCGACCGCCCGGCCCCGGCCCGTGCCGCCAACGACCGCTTCGAGGACTACATCCTCTGCACCGGGCCGGTGACCGTCGGCCCGCGCTCGCCGACCGACGGCGTCTGGCTGCTGGACTATCGGTCCGGCAAGCTGATGGGGACGGTCATCAACCGGGCCAACGGCAAGCTGGTCGGCTGGGCGGAGGTGGACCTGGTGAGCGAGTTCAACCTCAAGCCGAAGCAGGAGGTCCACTTCCTGATGACGACGGGCACGATCACTCAGGGCCAGGCGGCGCTGTACCTGGCGGAGACGAGCACGGGCAAGTTCGGCGTCTACACGATGGGTCCGCGGCCGGACACCAAGGACGGCGTGGTGATCCGCCGGCACGACATGGTCCTGTTCCGCCAACCGCCGCCAGAAGGCGCCCCGTGAGGACAGCAGGCACCAGGCAGCCAAAGCCCACGGGTAGCGTCCCGTGGGCTTTGGCTGCCTGCGGCCCTCCGGCTATCCTCTTCCCCTTGTGCTCGCGGTTGTGATACAAAGGAAGCGTCAGCAGTTCCGTCGTCGCCGTGGGGACGGTCATGGGGATCTACGACCGCGAGTACTACCGCCGTGATGGGCCGAACTTCCTGGGGGCGTTCCACCTCCGGGGCCAGGTCTGCAAGTGGCTCATCATCGTCAACATCGCGATCTTCGTGGTGCAGCTCCTCACGCGCGTTGGCGGCGTGCGCGACTGGGACGGGAACTTCGTCAGCTGGCTGCCTGGCCCGTTTACCGACGCCCTGCTACTCGACGTCCAGAAGGTCTTCGAGGGCCAGGTGTGGCGCCTGCTCACCTACGCCTTCCTGCACGACCCCGGCACCGGCTTCCCGCCCCCGAGCGGCTGGTACTGGCACATCGTGTTCAACATGTGGTTCCTCTGGATGTTCGGCAGCGACCTGGAGCAGCTGTACGGTCCGCGCGAGTTCCTGAGCTTCTACCTCGGCGCGGCATTCGCCGGTGGGGTAGCGTTCCTGGCGGCCGGCGCGATCACCGGGCAGCGCCAGTGCATCGGCGCCTCGGGGGCGGTCACGGCGGTGATGGTGCTCAGCGCCCTGCACTTCCCCACCCGAACAATCCTGCTGTTTTTCGTCCTGCCGGTGCCGATCTGGGCGTTCGTCATCTTCCAGGTGGTGCAGGACACGTTCCTGTTCCTCGGCCAGACGGCCAGTCGTGTGGCGGTCACCGTCCACCTCGGCGGGGCTGCGTTCGCCTTCCTCTACTACAAGCTGCACTGGCGCCTGTCCAGCATTCTCCCCCGGCTGCGGGCGTGGCGCCTGGCGCGCTCCCGACCGCGGCTGCGCGTCTATCGCGAGGACGACCGGCACGGCGAGCCCGTCCACGCGGCCCCGCCGGGCGCGGCGGCAGCGTCGGGCAGCGATCTGGACGAGCAGCTGGAAGCGAAACTGGACGCCGTCCTCGAGAAGGTGGCCCGGTCCGGCCAGGCCAGCCTGACGGAGAGCGAACGGGCCATCCTGCTCCGGGCCAGCGAGATCTACAAACGACGACGTTCCTGAGCGCAAGGAGACCCGGCCATGCCCCTGTACGAGTACGCCTGCCAGCGGTGCGCCCATACCTTCGAGGCCCTGGTGTTCGACGGCGAATCGGTCGAGTGCCCCGCGTGCCAGGGCGAGCAGGTGGAGCGTCTCCTGAGCCTGCCCGCCAGGCCGCAGACCGCCAGCAACGCCCTCCCCATGAACTGCAACCCCGAAGGCCCGTCCTGCGGCGCCCCGTGGTGCCAGAAGAAGTAGCGCCGGCCCGTGACAACGAGCTGGTAGAGCGCCAGCGACGGCGACGGCGCTACCGGAGCGTCAGGAAGTCTGCCTGCTCGGCGGCCGCCAGCATCGCGCGGATGTCGTCGTAGTCGGCGTCGTCCACCGGCGCAAAGCGGTCGATGAAGCCGTGGGCCAGCTGGCGGCGCGACTCCTCATCTTCCCCGAGTTCCAGCAGAACCGCGCGCAGATCCTCTTTCAGCGCCTCCGGCAACCGACGGGCCGCAACCACCGGCTGAATCGTGGACGGTCCGAGGGTGGCGAGCACGCGCAGCCGCTCGGCCAGTTCCGGGTGGTCGCGCAGGGCGACGGCGAGCACCTGCGAGTCGATCGCCGACGCATCCACTTCCCCGGCTGCGACCAGCCGGAGGGACCGTTCGTGCCAGCCCGCCTCCAGCACCCGGCCGAAGAAACCGCGCGTCTCCCCCAGGCGCACCAGCCAGTAGCGCGTCACGCCGTACCCCGAGTGCGATCGTGGCTCGTTGTACGACCACGACCGGCCGCGCAGGTCGGCGAACGACTGAAACGGGCTGTCGCGCCGCACCACCACGTCCGAGAAGTACACCGGCCGGCCGGCGTAGCGCTCGCCCTGCAAGACCGGGGCAGCGAGTGGCTCGATGAGAGGC
>JADLBT010000078.1 GCA_020847555.1 Gemmataceae bacterium | reverse complement strand
GCCCTAGTGCAAAGGCAAACAAGGTCTTTCCTGATGGCAGCTGGGCGCGAATAATGAGGTATGAAACCTCGAATCTTTGTTTCCCCTCTGACCGACGCACAACGCCTGCGCTTGCGACAGGGCCTCCGCGCCGCCGACGCTTTCACCGCCCGCCGCTGCCAGATCTTGCTGGCCAGCGCCAGCGGCACATCACCGGCCGCCATCGCCCTCTCTCTCGGCTGCACGACGCGGACGGTCCGCAACGTTATTCATGCCTTCGGCCGCGAGGGCCTCGACTGCCTCCAGGAGAAATCCTCCCGGCCCCACTCGGTCCGGCCTTTCCTGGATGCCAGCCACACCGAGGCCCTCAAAGATCTGTTACACCACAGCCCCCGCAGCCTGGGCAAGCCCACCAGCCTGTGGACGCTCGACTTGGTGGCCGAAGTCTGCCACCAACGCGGCTGGACTCCCCGCACACTGACCGGCGAGGCCATCCGCGTCGCCCTGAAACGCCTGAAGATCCGCTGGCGGCGGGCCAGGCACTGGATCACCAGTCCCGATCCGGCGTACGCGCGAAAAAAAAAAGCCCGCGACCGCCTGATCCGCCTGGCCGCGACGCATCCCGACTGGGTGCTGGGCTACCTGGACGAAACGTGGTGGAGTCGCCTGGCCCAGCCGTCGCTGCACGCCTGGACCGCGGACGAACCCCTGCGTCTGGTCGAGCAGACCGCTGAGCGCACCGATCCGGACCCGAAGGCCCTGTCCTGCTACGGCCTGCTGCGCGACGACAGCGGGCAAATGCTGTTGCGCTTTGTGCAGGGGCGACCGGTCAGCCAGGTGACGGAAGATTATCTGGCCTGGGTCTGCACGCGGCTGGCTCAGGAGGGGAAGAAGGCCTTGTTGCTGGTCTGGGACAATGCCCCCTGGCACGTCAGCCGACGTGTGCGTGACTGGATGAAGGCTCACAATCGCCGGGTGAAGCAGGAAGGAGGGGTGCGCATCCTGGCCTGCTACTTGCCGATCAAGAGTCCGTGGCTGAATGCGATCGAGCCGAAGTGGGTCCACGGCAAGAAGGCGATCGTGGAGCCCGAACGTCTGCTGAATGCTCAGGAGATCAAGGGACGGGTTTGTGAGCATTATCGGTGCGAGCAACTCGAACCTCTGGTACAGAAAATCGAAACTGAGCGTCCACGCAAGATTAGGAAAAAGGTCGCTTGATCATGCACTAGTTCTTCAGCCCTGGGGGCCGGCCGCCGGCGGCCGGCAGGTTGTTCAGTTCCATCAGCTTGTCGGTGAGATCCTGCGCGAGGTTGGCGCGCTGCAGGAACAGAAGGGCGAAGCAGGTGTCCACGATGTCCGTCGCGCCCGGCCCACCGCTCTGCCAGCTCCCGTTCGGGTGCTGGTGCTTGCCCAGCACCTTCACCCCCCACTGATACCACTGCTTGCCCTCGATGTCCTTGAGCTGGTACAGCACCCCGACCCGCTCGACCGACCACATGTAGTACAGGATCTGCATCTGGAGATTCGGATCGTTCGGGTCGCCGATGAAGTTGGAGACGTGCTTGAGAGCCTTTTTGACCTGCTCGTCGTCCGTCGGTTTGCCGCGATGGACCTTGTCATCGACGTCGAATCCGACCGCCAGGCCGAGCAGGCCGGCGCACGTCATGCTCGGAACTTGCAGGACGTTGGCGTTACCGGAGTAGTTCCAGCTGCCATCGAAGTTCTGCGAGCCGCGGAACCGTTTGACGATCAGCGAGAGGGTCTTGTTGAGCGGGATGTCGTGCCGGCGGGCGGCGAGCAGGGCGAGGATGGCGAACTGGGTGTTGGAGTTGTCGCCGCCGTTCCGCCAGAACCCGTCGCCCTGGGGCTGGTTCGCCTCCGGCCGCAGGACGGCGAGGTTGCGCAGCTGCGGGGGCATTGCTCTCATCCGCTCCTGGTCGCGGAGGATCTCCTCCGGCGTCAGCTTGTAAAGATCCTTGAGCAGGTGGTAAAGCTGGTCGCTCACTTCCTTCCGCAGCGGCGGCGCCCCGTAGTGCCAGCCGCCCTGTGGAGTCTGGGCGGCCACCAGCCGGAGGGTGAGGTTCCGGATTAGCTGGCTGTCCGCCTTGTCGTTCAGTTTGTCGAGGAACAGGATCGCCAGCGAGATCTCGTAGACGTCGTGGCCGCCGGTGTTGTGGTTTTCCGCGGTGGCACGCACGTACTTGGCGGCCTTCTGGACCGCCGGGTCGGCGGGCGCGGCGCCGGTCTCCACCAGGGTCAAGGCAGCCAGGCAGGTAACGCCGAGGGGCGGCCCACCCCCCCAGGTGCCGTTGGCCGGGTTCTGGCGTTCGCGCAGGAAATCGACCCCTTTCTTGACCACGGCATCAACCCTCTCCTGCTCCTCCTTCGGCAGGACGATCAGCGCGGGCGGGGGGCCTTTCTTCCCCGGCGGCTGCGGCGGCAGGTTCCACCCGGGGTTCGGGTTCGGTGCGGCGGGCTCCGAGGCTATCGGCTCGGTCGGCCCCCCTCCGGAGAAGCAGACCAGCACCACGACCACGACGACGACCAGCAGAAGGGCGGCCGACCCGCCGAGGATAATCGCGAGCGCTTTCCCCCGGTTCGCCGGCCCCGCCGTCAGGGGCTGTCCGGGGTGGACGCCGCCAGGACCGCCGACCGGGATGGCCGGCGCCACGCCCGGCACACCGGCGGCAATAGCGCCTGGACGGGCGGCGGTGCCGGGTGGCACGGCCAAACCGGCCAGCGGAACCCCGGCCAGGATTGCGCCGGCGGGGACCGGGGGCGCGGGGTGCGCCCCGCCGGCGCCGTTGGTGTGCGGCGTGTTGAACTGCAGCCCACAGCGGGGGCATTTGACCTTCAGGCCGGCCGGAATCGGCTTGCTGGAGCGGAGGGGTGCCTGGCACTGCGGGCAGGCGACCTTGAATTCGGGCATGAGCAGCTCCCTTCACTCGCGGGAGGGCCGAGGAGCATCCTGGAGTATGTTACGATCTTATCTGCGGAGCGGGCGAGTCACAAGGAAAATCGTGCCCTGCACGGAGATCGAAGGTTCACGGGTGGCGTCCCGTGGGCCTACTTGGCCTTCTTCTTCTCCACTGCGGGCGGCCACGGCTTGACGTGTGCCCGCTCGGCCCACTTCTCCCACATTGCGTCCAGAGTCTTCACCCGCTCGGGGTGCTTCGCGGCCAGGTCGTTCGTCTCGGTCCGGTCCGCCTCGATGTCGTACAGTTCCCAGCCGCCTGCGCGCTTCAGCGAGACGAGCTTCCACTTCCCGGCGAGGACGGCCCGGTGCCCCTCGTGCTCCCAGTAGATCGCCTCGCGCTCGATCGCCTTGTTGGCGAACGCGGGGACGAGGCTCTTGCCTTCCAGCGGCGTGATCCGGTTTCCCTTGTATTCCGCCGGATACCGGGCGCCCGCGACGTCGATGCAGGTCGCCATGACGTCGATGAGATGGCCCGGCTGGCGGCGGAGCGTTCCCTGCTCCCCGATGTGGCGCGGCCAGTAGGCGATCAGCGGAGTCGAGACGCCGCCAGCGTGGACCCAGTGCTTGTACAGGCGGAAGATGGCGCTCGACAGCCACGCCCAGCACTGCCCGTAGCTGGCGAACGAACTGTCCTCGCCGACCACCCCGCCCGGCTGGCGCTCGAACCCGAACAGTCCGCCCTCGGCGCAGCCGCCGTTGTCCGCCAGAAACAGAACCAGCGTGTTGTCTTCCGCCCCGGTCTGTTTCAGCGCCGCCAAAATGCGGCCGATACCCTGGTCCATGCGGTCGATCTGAGCGGCGTAGACCGCCATCTTGTGGGCCATCTCGCCCTTCTGCGCGGCACTCAGACCGTCCCACGCCGGGATCTCCTTGTCGCGCGGCGAGGGAACCCATTTCGGATCGACGATGCCGAGCTTCTTCATCCGCTCGTGGCGCTCGCGCCGGAGCACGTCCCAGCCCTTCTTGTAAACGTCGCGGTAGCGAGCCACGTCCTCCTTGAGGGCGTGCAGCGGCCAGTGCGGCGAGGTGTAGGCGACGTACAGGAAGAAGGGATCGTCCTTCTGCTTCCGGCGGTGGTCGGCGATGAACTGGACCGCGTGGTCGCTGATGGCGTCGGTGTAGTAGAACCCCTTCGCCGGCGCTTCGAGGGGTTGGTTGTCGCGGGTCAGGGGTCCCGGCCGGTAGTAGCTGCCGCCGCCGCTGATCGTGCCGAAGAAGCGCTCGAACCCGCGTCCGAGGGGCCAGCTGTTGTTCGGCTCCTTCATGCGGCCGTCCCCGGTCAGGTGCCACTTGCCGACCATGTACGGGGAGTACCCGAACAGGCGGAGCACCTCGGCGATGGTGACGCTGGTACGGTTGAGTTCTCCCTGATAGCCGGGACGCTTCCGGTTCTGGGTCATGTGGCCGACGCCGGCCTGGTGGGGGTAGAGGCCGGTCATCAGGCTGGCGCGGGTCGGACAGCACCGGGCCGTGTTGAAGAAGTTGGTGAAGCGCAGGCCGCCCTTCGCCAGTCGGTCCACGTTGGGCGTGCGGACCTCGCCGCCGTAGCAGCCGATGTCGGAGTAGCCCATGTCGTCGGCCATGATCAGAACGATATTCGGCCGTGGTGCCTTCTTTTCCTGGGCCGACGCCGGCCGGCCGTGGACGAGCACGGCGCCGGCGAGGGCGACCACGAGCAGGCAGCGGTTTTTCGCGGGCATGTCGTTCTCCCTCCGAGGTCTGACGGATCTTGCTCCCCTGCTCCCCTCTTCCGTGAGGAGAGAGGAGGGAAGAACCCGACCGTCTCTAGCGGATCGCGAACAAGGCGCGGGGCTATCCTACGCCCCTGGTGCAAGTTCAAGAAGGATGTTGTGCAGGGAGCCGTTGCCAGGCCCACGGGTGACGTCCCGTGGCGGAAGCGCCGGAGACTTCCCCCACGGGACGCCACCCGTGGGCTTTGGGCACGTCCTGGGACCGCTCACGGACGCCCGCCCCACATCTCTTCCTCGGCGAACGGATGGATCGGGCCGCTCGGTTTCGGCTTCGGCTGCGCCTTGAGGACGGCCTCGGCGAGGAGCAGGTCAGCGCTGGTTGTGATCTTGAGGTTCGCCGCCGTCCCCTCGACGACGTGGACCGGATGGCCGGCCGCCTCGACCAGCTGGGCGTCGTCGGTGATGTCCGCCCCCAGCTTCGCCCGGTTGGCGTAGGCGTCGAGCAGCCAGTCGCGGCGGAAAACCTGGGGCGTCTGGGCGAGCCACAGCCCCTGGCGCGGCCGGGTGGCCTGCACCTGGTGCTGGGCGTTGACTTCCTTGACGGTGTCGGTGACGGGGACCGCGAGCAGAGCCGCCCCGGTCTGGGCGGCCTTCGCGAAAACGGCGTCGATGAGAGCTTCGGTGACGCACGGGCGGACGGCGTCATGGACGGCAACGAACTCGGCGTCCGGCTGGAGCAGGGCGAGGGCGTTGGCGATCGACTCGAAGCGCTCGGCCCCGCCGTCGGCGATCCGCACGTTCAGGAACGCGAGGTTGGCGCCGTAGCGCCGGCGGAACAGTTCCTGGTCGCCCTTCGCCACGACGACGATCACCTGGGCGACGTCCTTGCGGGTGACGAAGTGCTCGGCGGTGCGCAGCCAGACGGCGCGGCCGTCGAGGTTCGCGAACGGCTTCTTCTCCTTCTCGTGGAAGCGGGACGACTGGCCGGCGGCGGGGAGGATGACGGCGAACTGGGGCATGGCGCGACCTCCGCAGGAAAGGCGGTGACATGCACACGCGCTTATCCTACGGTCGGCCCGCCCACCCCGCCAGTTTGCGCCGGACCGCCTCGGCGTTCTGGAACCACGCTCGCAGCGCGTCCTCGCCGGCCGCGAGGGCGCCGTCGGCCTCCGCCACCGTATGGGCCGCGCGCTCGCCGTGCAGGCCCAGGCCGTGCAACCGCTCGGCGAACCGGGCCAGGCCGCCGGCCAGGTCCGGGTGATGGGCCTCGGCGGGCGATTCGGCGGCACTCAGTGCGTCCTCGCGGCGGGCCGCGGCCGCGACGGCGGCGGCCAGCGCCTGCTCGACGCGGGTGAGGATCTCCTGCCACGCGGGCGGCAGGGTCAGAGCGGGCTCGTGGGACATGGTTCGCCTCCCTTCCTTGATTCCGCTCCCCTTATATCACCCGCGCCGGGATTTGCACCATCGGCTGGTGCAGGGGCCGGGCGATCGTACCCGGTCCGCGCCGCGAACCGAATCTCGCCTTGACCTTTCTCGGCCCGGCGTTACAC
Organism: Gemmataceae bacterium; assembly: GCA_020847555.1. Next base: position 3,250 of record JADLBT010000078.1, on the reverse strand, counting down.
TCCGCCCCTCTCGGCTTTTCTGGAGGGGCGGGTATGGCAAGGACGAGTGCCCTGGCGGCGCTGGCGGGGGCCGCCGTCTGGCTCGGCGGCTGCGGCACGGTGGCGAACCTCGGTCGGCCGGCCGACCAGCAGCGCGTCTTCGGCGGGGTGCGGCTGGACATGGAGGTCGTCCAGGAGTGCGCCGGCGAGGTCGGCCAGGAGGGCGGCCCGGGAAACCCGGCCGAGGCGGTCGTCAGCGCAACCTGCTCCGTCCTCGACATGCCGCTGTCGCTGGTCGGCGACGTCGTCACCTTGCCGCTGACGTTCCTGGCCGAGTTGCGCCAGACGAACCCCACGCGGTCCCAGGATCCGGTCGCGCCGCGCGACGGCCAGTGACCCCGCACCGACACCGCGGCTCCGGAACGCGGCATCACCGCGGACGCCGGAACGTCCAGGTACGCAGCAGGCCGTTCTCGCGGATGTTATCGACCTGGGTAGTGAGTTCCCACCCGTCGGCACCGAGCGCATTGAGCAGGTCGGTCGGCGCGTCCGGCGCGTTCCTCATCCCCAGTTTCTGCCCGATCTCCTTGTAGGTTTTGCCCTCGTGGACGCGGTCGGGAAGGACGACCCGGAACGTGCTCCCCTCCTCTGCCAGGGTGGCCGTCTGAAAGAGCGTGCAGTACTCCCACTTCACCTTCGCCGGCGCCTGCTGGGCCGGCGCCCTGTCCCGGGACAGCGAGAGGCCCAGCAGTCCGAGGGCCGCGCAGGCGACGAGACCGACGACAAACGACCGTGCGCTCATGGTTGGCTCCGTGGGTTTGTGGTTCCTGCTGTCGAGGCACACCCTCCCCTCCTCCCCCTTCGCGGGGAGTGTCCGTCAGGCTAACCGCCCCCTGGTGATTGAACAAGTCCTGCACGTCCCATCGGCGCGCGTACCTCTTTGTCCGTGCAGGCGTGCGAAAAGGCCGCTGACGGTTGCGCCAGCGCTGACGGGCACGCGGGACGAATGAGCAGACGCGGGGCATGGGCAGTGTTTCGCGTCCGCTTCCCTCAGCGCGCGTCCGCTTCGCGAACGAAATGGTAGAGGGAAGCCCGGCCTCGCGACGCCGCCGGGCCGCGAAACCACGCGCGCGGGAACGAGGTCGCCGCGCACCTGAGATACGGTCCGGCAGATGCTGTCCGAGCCGCGCACGCAGCGTAGCGGCGTGCGCGGCGCGGACAGCGCTGACCGGCCCCCAAATGAGGGAAAGGACACCCGACATGAAGAAAGCGATTGTGCCGCTGGTGACGTTTGGCGTGCTGGCGTGGGCGTGGTCCGGGACCGCCCAGGAGCCAGTCCCTCCGCCGAAGGAACTCCCGCCGAGCGTCGAGCCCGTCCCGCCGCCCGAGCCGATCGCCCCCGTGCCCTCGCTGGACTGCCACCACGGCGAGCACATGGGCCTCAAGATCCTGTGGATGGAGCGTGACGTCCCGATCACCGTCCTCGTCCCGCGCGAGATCGTCACCGAGCAGAAGCGGCCGGGCCTGGCCGTGGCATATCGGTCCGAGAAGTGCAAGATCGTCGAGATGGTGGTGAAGTCGCGCGTCGTGTCGCGCGCGATTCCGGTCACGATCATGAAGCCCTGCACCGACGTGTGTCCCTCGACCGGCCACCCGATCACCATCATGAAGCCCTGCACCGAGGTCCGGACCGTCAAGGACACGGTCTTCTACACCGAGCCGGTCGAGCGCGAGATCGTCGTCCAGATCCCGTTCGTCAAGGAGGTCGAGGAGACCATCGCCCAGAAGACGGTGATTCTCGAGTACCGGACCGAGTTGCAGAAACGGCCGTCTGCCCTCGCCGTCCCGTTCCCCGAGCCAAAGCCGCGCTATCTGCTCGCTCCCAACGCCTGCGAACACCCGCATGGTGCGATGCCGGGAGCGATCGAGGGCGAAGGGCAGAAGGAGAAGTGAGAGCGCGCACGGGCCAGGACGAGCGGAGGGCGTCAGTCCCCTGTTGGTGGCTGACGCCCTCCGCTCGCCCTTCCCGTCGCGTGAGTTGCCGTCCGGCGCTCAGGCCGACTGCAGCGATTCGCGCCGGGTCCGACTCCTGCACCAGCACGCCCACGCGCCGGCGAGAGACGCGCCGCCCCAGCCCAGCAGGAGGGCCGACGGCTCCGGAACGCTCGCGACCGGGGGAGGCACGCTCTTCCCCGAAGCAGTGACGGTGACATTCGCCCCGAGGCGCCCCGAGACTTCCGGAAGCGGCGGGACGAACAGGCCGACGGTCACGGTGTACTGGTTCGCGCCCAGGGTGACCGACTTGCTGGTCAGACCCTGGAAGCTGTTGGTGAGGGCATCGTTCCCGCCGAGCCCGCCGCTAAGCGCGCCGGAAAACGTCAGGGCGGTCGAGGCGTTCGAGGCGTTGTCCGTCAGATGCATGGCCAGGTCGTACCCCCGGTTCGTGAAGACGGCGGTGCCGGCGGCGGGGGCGGTGGCCTCCAGGGTGGCAGCGAGGACGCCGTCCCCGGAGTCGAGCGAGCCGATGATCGGGCCGCCCGCGCTGGGCAGGAACGTCACCTTCCCGAGGGAACCATCGTTGGAGGTCACCGCGGTTGGATTGACCGTCCACGAGTAGGACCAGGAGATGGACTCCGCGCGGGCGTGGGACAGGCCAACGAACAGGAGGGCGGGAAGCGCTCCCCAGGCAGCAATTGCCTGCCGTTTCATGGGTCGTCCTTTCCGGCCGGGGTCGTCCCCGCGGCCAGGTCCGCTGGGTAGGGTCCGCCTGGCCGGGTGCGGTTCAGCCGGCTTGGCGGTCGGGCAGAGTGGGAAACAACATCCCACGGCAAACCCTTGTAAGCGTCCCGGCTTCCTCGGTCAAGACAGACGTTTCGGCGAGACGGACGGTCTCTTTCCCCCTCGCCGCAGCTTCTCTCGATTGGTGTCGAAGGGCTCCACGAGGGAACCTTCTACCTGCTGACCTCGCTCCTCAAATGGTTGACTGGGCTTGGACCATCAAGACGTGGGCTCTCCCTCCACGCAGCAACGAACCGGCCCGCGGGGTGGTTCCGCGGGCCGGTGTGGCGTTAGCAGGTTCCTGTCAGGGGGACCGGACTCAGGGAGTCGTTCCACCGGGAATGACCGGCGTGTTGAAGTTCCCTCGCGCAAGGGCGCCGCTCCCGCCCCGGAACACCGGCGCAAGGTGCAGACGCAGGTAACGCTGGTCGGCCGAGACGGTGGCCGTCGCCGACAGGTTGGCGGCCGCCCCGAGGTTGGCCGCGATCCCCGT
>JADLBT010000077.1 GCA_020847555.1 Gemmataceae bacterium | reverse complement strand
GACGACGGCCGTCGTCGTGACGGTCGATGCCGTCGCCATCGGCGAGATCGGGTCGATCGGCAACGACTACCTCGGCAACGTCCGCGCGCGGCTGCGGAAGGAACTCGACATTCCACCCGAAAACGTCGTCGTGAACGCCAGCCACTGCCACGGCAAGGTGTGCGCGGACGTGGCAGACCGGACGTTCCGGGCGGTGAAGGCGGCCGCGGCGAACCTCGTCCCCGTGACGGTCGGGACCGGCTTGGGGTTCGAGGATCGGATCTCCGAGAACCGCCGGCTCCGGCTGAAGAACGGCAAGGAGGTGGACGTCCGCCATGCCTACTCCCTGCCGCCGGACGAGGAGGTCGCCGACGTCGGCCCGATCGACCCGCACATCGGTCTCCTCCGCCTCGACCGGAAGGACGGAACCACGCTGGCGGTCGTCTACAACTTCGCGTGCCACCCGATCATGGGCCTGCCCAGCGGCGAGCACACGGCCGACCTTGTCGGTTTCGCCTCCCGGGCGATCGAGGACAACCTGAGCGAAGGGACGGTCGCTCTCTTTGTGCAGGGGTGCGCCGGGGACATCAACCCGGTCCTGTACAAGGCCGTCAACCAGCCGCGCAACGCCGAGCCGCTGGGGAACCTGCTCGGCCTGAGCGCCCTGCGAGCGGTGCGGAAGATCCGCTGCGGCGAGAGCGGGCCGTTGAAGGTGGTGCAGGAAAAACTCGCCCTGCCGCGGGCCGACCACTCGCGCCGCATCGACGCCATGCTCCTGGAACAGGCGCGGCTGCTGAAGTCGTTGAAGGGGACGAGCCTCAACCTGCGGACCTTCATTCCGCTGGTCGTGAAGTACAACGCCTCGCCCGAGTTCCCGTCCTACTACGCGCACCGCTACCTGCACGAGAAGAAGCTCGGCCGGGACGACCTGACGCGCCTCGACGAGGTGAATCGGCAGAACATGAAACAGTACGTGCAGAACATCTACACGATGGAGGAGCTGACGCGGCTGCAGACGAACCTGGCGCTGCTGCGGAAGCACCAGGAGACGAACCGGCGAGCCGGGATGAAGCCTCTCGAAGTCGAGGTGATGGGCCTGCGGGTCGGTCAGTTCGTGCTGGTGACGTTCCCCGGCGAGCTGACGGTGGAGATTGGGCTGAACATCAAGAAGGCGTCCCCGCACCGGCACACGTTCGTTGCCGGCTACACGAACGGCTACATTTACTACACTCCCACCGCCCGCCAGCTCCAGAACGTCGGCGGAGCCCAGGAGGACAGCGACTGCCTGCTCGCCCCGGAATGGCAGCGCCTCTTCGAGGCCAGGGTGGCGCAGCTGCTGAAGCAATTGTGATGCTCTTGCACCAGCCCGGCCCGGAGGCAACATGGCACAGCAACTGCCTGCGATCTACCTCATCCGGCACGGCGCCACCGCCTGGACGGAGTCCCACCAGCACACGGGGCTCACGGACCTGCCGCTCACCGACGGCGGCGAACGCGACGCGCGCCGCCTCGGCGAGCACCTGCGGGGCGTGGCCCTCGCGCGCGTCTTCACCAGTCCGCTGCAGCGAGCCCGGCGGACGTGTGAGCTGGCCGGCTTCGGAGCGGTGGCGGAGGTCGATCCGGATCTGGTCGAGTGGAACTACGGCGACTACGAGGGGCGGACGACCGCCGACATTCATCGGCAGCGGCCGGACTGGAACCTGTTCCGCGACGGCTGCCCGGGCGGGGAGTCGGTGGCGGACGTCGGCGCCCGGGCGGACCGGGTCGTGACGCGGCTGCGCGCGCTGGACTGCGACGTGGGGATCTTCTCCAGCGGGCACTTCATGCGGACCCTCGCCGCGCGCTGGCTCGGCCTCGAGCCGTCCTGTGGCCGCTACTTCCTTCTCGGCACGACCACGCTGAGCATCCTCGGCTACGAGCACAACAGGTCCGAACCCGTGCTCCGGCTCTGGAACGATGCCCGGCCGGGACTGGATTAGAGGTGGTTTCCAAACGTGGCCGCAGCCCCTCCTGCGGCGCCTGGAAACGGTCGCTCAGCGCAGCCACGGCGCCACCTGGAAGGCCATGAACAGCGGCAGGCTGTTCCCCGAGTGCAGTCCGGCGTAGCCGTGCAGCAGCATCACCGGCTTCCAGGGGATCTGCACCAGGCGCCGGTGCAGGGCGCGGTCCGCCGGGTCGAGGTCGGGCGGGGGCGTGAATCCGGTCAGCCCGGCGCCGGGGCCGCGTACCCGATCGACCGTCCCGAACTGCCATGTCCCCAGGCCGAGGATCACGCGATCCAGGGAGGAGTAAAACGAGACAATCTCCCTGCGCGTGGCGACCAGCGCGCCGCGCAGGTCGTAGCCGGGCGAGACGGCCGGCGAGATGAGGATGATGCGCTCCAGGGTCGCGGGCGGAAGGTGCTCGGCGGCCAGCAGCGCCAGCCCCGCCCCGCCGCTCTTGGCCACCAGGTACACCGGCCGGTCCGGCTCGCACTCCTTGAACTGGGTGATTAGCTGGGCCAGTTCGGCCGCCTTGTGCGCCAGGTGGGGGGTATCCTGCAGATCGCTCAGCACCCGCCCCCAGCCGTGCGTCCAGACGTAATCGCAGATCTTGTGCGGCACGCCGGCCCAGGGGAGGACGAGTTCCGCGCTGCGCGGAAGCGGATCCCAGCCGCCGACGCCGCCGATCACGAACACCACGCCCGGCAGGCGCGCCGGTTCCGGCGTCTGGGTGCGCGCTGGCTGACCGTGGGCCAGCAGAACAGCCGTCAGGAGCAGAAGTCTGATTAACCTCATCGTCCCCAGGGGTTGTTGTAAAGCCCACGGGTGGCGCCCCGCGAGCGGACTGCTGGGGACTTGCCCCACGGGGCGCCACCCGTGGGCCTTACGAAACAACTCCCTGGCCCCGCGCCCGGACCCGGAATCAGGCCGCCCGCGCCACCTCTGGACCGGACGCCGACACGATCGCCGGCCGCCGGACCGGACCGCGCCACAGCTGGATCACGGCCGCCAGCCACAGCAGCAGCGCCGCATACATCGCCAGACCCAGGTCGCGGGCCATTTCGAGTCCCGGCAGCTGCGGCGCGATCTCCAGGCCGATGTGCAGCGCGAACACGCCAGCGAGGAGGGCGCCCGGCCAGAGGCCGGCCGTGCGCTCCCAGCTCGCGGCCAGCAGCGCCGCGGCCAGCACGACCAGTAGCGCCAGGTTGTGCAGGTGACAGACCGGGCAGAGGGGCAGCATGAGCGTGGTCAGCGCGCCGAGCAGAAGGACCGTCCCCGCCGGGTCGGTACGGCGGCGCCCGGCGACGAGCGTCACAACCGTCAGCAGGCCGCCGAGCAGCCAGTGAACGACGCGCACCCACGCCTCCGCGTTCGGCGGCCTGCTGCCCCGGTCGAGGTGCATGGTATTGTGGATGACGGCATGGAACGCCTGGGTGTCGGTCGAGGTGACCTGCGTCAGTTCCTGCGCCCGCGACTGGTCCCCGCCGGCACCGAGGGCCGGGCCGACGAGTACCTTCGCCCATGTCCGGTAGTGAGCGACCGTCTGCTCCGGGCCGAACACCGCGAGGGGGACGACCCCGAGGCCGACGACCAGCCCGGCGGCGCACCCGGCCAGGCAGCGCCCGTCGCGCCGCCACAGCGGGTAGACGAGCAGGTACGCCGGAAAGACCTTCACACAGATCATCCCCGCCAGGCACAGCCCCGCGCGGAAGCGCTGGCCGAGCAGCAGCCCGGCGGCGGCGCCGCAGAGGAGGGCCAGCAGCTGCAGGTTCACCTGCCCGCGCATCAGCGTGTGGCCGACCGGGACGAGGCACACCAGCACCGGGATGACGCGCAGCGCCCACCAGCGCCGGCACCCGCGTGGCTGGTCGCGCAGTCCCGGAACCGCGAGGGTGCGCTCCAGGGCGGTCGCCAGCCAGTGAACGCCGAGGACCAGGCACGCCACGTTCAGCACGTACCAGATGGCGGCCGAGACGGGCCACGGCGCCATGCCGGCCCGATCCACCCCGGCCGGCGGGTCGGCGAGCGGGGCGGCGAGGATGGCGAGCAGCGGCGGGTAGTTGTAGTGCCAGCCGTTGTCGTCCATGACGGCGTACAGGTCGGCCCCGGTCCGGACGGCCCACGCGGCACGCAGGTAGCAGCCCAGATCGCCCATCCGCCGCTTCAGAAAGGCGGTCCGGTACTCGACGACGACTCCGAACGCCACCGTCACCAGGAGCAGCAGGACCACCAGCCCGCGTTCCCACAGGCGCAGCGGCCCCGTGGACGAGTTCCCCATACCCCCTCCTGGAGAGTGCAGATCT
>JADLBT010000076.1 GCA_020847555.1 Gemmataceae bacterium | reverse complement strand
TAGAGCTTCTGCGGATTGGCCCGCGAGAAACCGGCGTTGCGGTCGGCACTCCACTGCATCGGCGTGCGCACGCCGGTGCGGTCGCCCAGGTAGAGGTTGTCGCCCATGCCGATCTCGTCGCCGTAGTACAGGACCGGCGTGCCGGGCAGGGAGAATAAAAGGCCGTTCATCAGCTCGATGCGGCGGCGGTTGTTCCCCAGCAGCGGGGCGAGGCGGCGGCGGATACCGAGGTTGATGCGGGCACGCGGGTCGTTCGCGTACGCCCGGTACATGTAGTCGCGCTCCTCGTCGGTGACCATCTCCAGCGTCAGCTCGTCGTGGTTGCGCAGGAACATGCACCACTGGCAGTTGTCCGGAATGGCCGGCGTCTGGGCCATGATCTCGACGACCGGGAAGCGGTCCTCCATGTGGATGGCCATGAACATCCGCGGCATGACCGGGAAGTGGAACGCCATGTGGCACTCGTCCCCCTCGCCGAAGTACGCGACCGCCTCCTCCGGCCACTGGTTCGCCTCGGCCAGGAACATCCGGTTGGGGAACGCGCCGTCGGCGTGCCGGCGCAGAGCCTTGAGGAACCCGTGGGTTTCCGGCAGGTTCTCGCAGTTGGTCCCCTCACGCTCGAACAGGTACGGGATGGCGTCCAGACGCATCCCGTCCACACCCATCCGCATCCAGAAGTCGAGGACCGGCAAGAGGGCGTCCCACACGGCCCGGTTGTCGAAGTTCAGGTCCGGCTGGTGGCTGTAGAAGCGGTGCCAGAAGTACGCCTTGGCGGTGTGGTCCCACGTCCAGTTCGAGTGCTCGAAGTCCTTGAAGATGATGCGCGCGTCCTTGTACCTCTCGGGGGTGTCGCTCCAGACGTAGAAGTCGCGCTCCGGCGACCCAGGCGGCGACCGGCGGGCGCGCTGGAACCACGGGTGCTGGTCGGACGTGTGGTTGATGACCAGCTCGGTGATGACGCGCAGGCCGCGCTGGTGGGCGGCCTCGAGGAACTCCTGAAAGTCGGCGAGGATGCCGTAGTTCGGATGGATGTTCGTGTAGTCGGCGATGTCGTACCCGTCGTCTTTCAGCGGCGAGGGGTAGAACGGCAGCAGCCAGATGGCGGTGATCCCGAGATCCTGCAGGTAGTCGAGCTTCTGCGTCAGGCCGCGGAAGTCCCCCATGCCGTCGCCGATACTGTCGTGAAACGCCCGGACGTGAACCTCGTAGATGATGGCGTCCTTGTACCACAGCGGGTCGTCCTCGAGCATGCGCAGGCCTCCTTCCACCCCGCGGGCGGCGCATGGCCCCGTCCGCGGCCCCTCCTCGGGCCGGCGCGGGCGGCGCTCGCGAGCGGTCTGACCTTTCGGTTGCCGTTCTCCCGGCGCGCAGCGATCCCGCTGCGAGGGCGGCAGCGCCGACGGGTTGTTCCCCGCCGACGTCAGGCCGGCCTCGCGCGGAAGCGTCATCACGCGCTCGGTCCTCTCTCGTTTTAGCAAACGGAAGGCCAAATCAGAGTGGCGGAAACCGGACGACCGTTGCCTGCCGGGGATGCTCCGGCCGGCTGGAGGGCGCGGTCGGGGGCCGATTGGTCAGCGCCGGGACGGCGCCGCAACGTTCTTCTCCGTGCCGTTCCGGGACGAATCTGCCCAGACGGGCGCCTCCAGACCCGCGCAGATCTTGTGCAGGAGGTCGAGATAATTGCGGGCGACGACGCGCCCCGATGCTCCGGGACCGTACACCCGGACCGGGCACTCGCCGTTCGCGTCGGGCTGGGACGTGTCGAGGTGGAAGGTGTGTTCGTCGAGCGTCTCGACCACGCGGATCAGGTGGCTGGGCAGGCGGGGGAAAGCCAGGTGGTTGCTCGCCACCACGTCGTCCCACAGGCTGGCGGCGCGGACCCCGAGCAGCTTGTAGTGGTGGACCTGACCGGACCCGAAGTGGCGCACGAAGGTGCGGTAGCTGGGGGGGAAAGGAACCCCCAACTCGCGCTCCGCCCAGGCGACCTCGTCCTCACTGACCGGCCCGGAAAAGGACAGCAAGGGTCCGCGCCAGGGCCGCGTCAACTCCTCGATCTCCCGGACGATCTCCCGCTCGTCTCGCATTGCGTGACCTCACCCCCTGTTGTGCCCCGGAGACACGAATTCCGCCTCCTGGCACCCCGGCGTGTTCTCCGGTCCGACCGTCTGGCCGGTGGTGTGAATCTTTTCCCAGATCTCTTCCCGGTAGACTTCCGTCTCGCGCGGCGCCGTGATGCCGAGGCGGACCTTGTTGCCCCGGATTTCCAGGACGCGGATCTCCAGCTCGTGACCCGGCACCACAATCCCTTCGCCCAGCTTGCGACTCAGTACCAACACCGGACACCTCCTGTGGCTCGTAGTTGTGTAAGATGAGGGGACCCTGCAGGCCGTCCGCCTCGCAGCCTTCTCTGTCCGGAGCGCTGTGAGCAGAGGACAGATGAGCAAGGTCAGTGCCAACCCGCAGCCAGTCCTTAATGAATGACGCAACATTAATATACAAAGAGATTTGTGAATTCAGTTTGGACTCGATCGCGGCAGGCGGACAGGGAGTATCCATCCTCAACGGCGCGCTTTTCACCCTTCTGAGCAGGAGAGTCCCAAGCACCCCGAGCCTTCCAGGTCCGGAGAGGTCGGTAGCAGGCTTCCCGTGGGCGCGAGCAGTTCGTACCCGGCACGGCTAATCGCGCCCCGCCCTATTCCCGCTCCTCCGACCTTCGGCGTCCTGCCCCTGGGACAGGGTTCCTTCTTAAAGTTCATGGTTTCAACCGGCTGGGGCTATTTGCAGGATGGCGTGCGGAGCCGGCACGGGACTTGCTTTCAGAAGGGCGGCGAGCAAAGGGAGAATAGCCGAACCTGGACGAGCCAGGGTCTTCCGATAGCTGGATGGGACTTGTCCCGTCGTGTGGTTACTCCTCGCGGTCTGGGCGGCGCCGGGGAGAGCCAGCGACGGGACTTTTTTTGCGCGCCCCGTCCTGTCTGGTGCAGGGGCAAGGAGAATGGTGTGTAAAGGGGTTGTGGCAAGCCCACGGGGCGCGTTCCGTGGATCCAGGGCCAGGGACATGGCCCTTCAAGACGGTTGCGGGTTCGCGGTATAATCGCAGGAAGTTGCCCACAGCCCTCCCACCCCCGCGAACCCGGAGAGGGGCGCGTATGAGCCGGCGCATGTTGATCAAGGTCACCGCCCCCACCGTCGCCATCGGCGTACTCCTGCTGGGGGCCTGTCTGGCCAGCGCCTGGTACATCACCGAGATGCAGGCGAACATGACCAGCATCCTCAAGGACAACGTGGCCGCCCTGCAAGCCGCCCAGCAGCTGGAGATCTCGGCCCGGCAGCTCCGCTTTCACTCCTACGCCTACCTCCTGTCCCCGAACCCGAAGATCCTCAAGGCGATCGAGGAGGACGAGCGCAACATCCTCCGCCGGCTGGAGGAGGCCCGGGCCGCCGCCCAGACCGAGATAGAGCTGCGCGCGATCTGGCAAATCGAGAGCGGGTACATGCGCTACCGCCAGGAGTTCGACCAGCTCAAGGAGAGTGTCCTGGTTCGCCGCGAGCAGTGGTCGCCGGCAGCGCTGGTGGACCAGAACCCGCTCAAGCCGGTGATCGACCCGTGTCACGTCCTCCACCGGGAGAACGAGGAGATGATGAACGCGACGGCCGCCCAGAGCCAGAGCCTGAGCGGGCGGCTATACCCGACCATGCTCCTGCTCGGGCTCGGGGGGCCGGTAGCCGGGCTGATCAGCGGCTACGGCATCGCCCGCGGTCTGAGCCGGTCGCTGCACCAACTCAGTGTCCGCCTCCAGGACGTTTCGCAGCATCTGGAGCAGGACATCGCGTCCGTCAGCCTGGCCGGGGGCGGCGACCTGGCGCAGCTGGACGAGCAGGCGCAGCACATCGTCCGGCGCGTGGAGGAGGTGGCGCACCGGCTGCAGAAACAGCAGCGCGAGCTGCTCCGGGCCCAGCAGCTGTCGGCGGTCGGCCAGCTGGCGGCGTGCGTCGCCCACGAGATCCGCAACCCGTTGACCGGGGTCAAGATGCTGGTCGAGGTTGCGCTGCGGGCGAAGAACCGCAAGCCGCTCACGATGGACGACCTGCGCGTCATCCACGACGAGGTGACGCGGCTGGAGAAGACCGTCCAGAACCTCCTCGACTTCGCCCGTCTGCCGGCCCCGAAGCGCGCCGTCGGCGACCTGCGCGAGGCGATCGCCCAGGCGGTCGAGCTGGTGCGTGCCCGGGCCGACCAGCAGCGGGTGGCGATCGCGGTCCACTGCCCGCCCGCCGCCGTCGTCGCGGAGGTCGATCGCGGGCAGCTCTGCACGGTGCTCGTGAACCTGTTCCTCAACGCCCTCGACGCCATGCCCCACGGCGGGCGCCTCGGGGTGGACCTGGAGCGGACCGCCGGCCGGGAGGTCCGGCTGCGCGTCACCGACACCGGCAACGGCATCCTGCCGGAGATGCTGGGGGATCTGTTCACGCCGTTCACCAGCAGCAAGCCGACCGGGACCGGGCTGGGGCTGAGCATCTCCCGGCGCATCGTCGAGGAGCACGGCGGTTCGCTCCGCGCCGCCAACGACCCGGCCGGCGGCGCCTGTTTTACCATCACCCTCGTCGGCTGTTCCGCGGACCCCGCGGCGCCGACAGGAGCGCGTCCGGGGGTCGGACGCAACCGGGCGGCGCTGTGAGTCCCCGGCCGCCCGCTCAGGAGAACCCACCATGCCGACGTTGCTGATCGTCGATGACGAGCAGAGTATCCGCTACTCGTTCCGCAAGGCGTTCGAGAGCGACGACGTCGAGGTGCTGACCGCCCGGACCGCGGCCGAGGGTCTGGAGCTGGCGCGGACGCAGCAGCCCGACGTGATCGTCCTGGACCTGCAGCTGCCCGACCGCTCCGGGCTGGACCTGTTTCGCGATCTGCACGCGGAGGAGCCGAAGCGGCCGGTGATCTTCATCACCGCCCCCGGGACGACCGAGACAGCCAT
>JADLBT010000075.1 GCA_020847555.1 Gemmataceae bacterium | reverse complement strand
GAGGGCCGCAGCGAGGAGGCGCCGCGCGAGCCGGCGCTGCGTCCGGTGGCGGCCGGCGCTGTCGTATGAGTTTCCATGCGCAATTGCCCTGTTTCTCCCCTCGCCCACAAGGGGAGAGGGGAGCAAGTGAGCCCCGAACCGGAGACGCGAGCAACCCTTGGCCGAAAGCACGCTAACCCTTGAGCCCGCCGCCTGCGAACGGCCCGCGCCGGCGGCGGAAGTCCGCGCGCCCTCGTTGCGGCGGAACTTCGCGTGGGTACTCGGGGGGAACGTCGTCTACGCGGGCTGCCAGTGGGGCGCCCTGGTGGTGCTGGCGCGCCTCGGCGATGCGGCGATGGTCGGCGCGTTCGCCCTGGCCCTGGCACTCACGGCGCCGGTGTTCATGTTCGCGAATCTGAATCTTCGCGGCGTGCAGGTAACCGACGCCCGCGGCGAGTACCGCTTCGCCGATTATCTCGGCCTGCGCCTTCTGACAACTCTCGTCGCGCTGGCCGTCATCGTCGGACTGGCGCTGACGGCGGGGCGCGGCGGCCGGACGGCGGCGGTCATCGCCTTGCTTGGCCTGGCGAAGGGATTCGAGGCGGTCAGCGACGTGTTCTACGGCCTGATGCAGCGGCACGAGCGCATGGACCGCCTGGCGTGGTCGCTGAGCGCCCGCGGCGTGCTCTCGGTCGTCGCGCTGAGCGCCGGCGTGTGGCTGACCGGCGAGTTGCTGTGGGGGGCAGCGGCGCTCGCGGCAGGCTGGGGATTGGTCCTCGTCGGCTACGACATGCGCGGGGGCTTCGCGGTGCGCGGGGCGCTGGAGCAGTTGTGGCCCTCGTGGGAGTGGGGACAGCTCGGACGCCTCGCCAGGCAGGCGCTGCCGCTGGGCGTGGTCATGTTCCTGATCTCGCTGAACACGAACCTCCCGCGCTACTTCGTCGAGCGCGACCTCGGACTGACCGAACTCGGCATCTTCTCCGCCCTGTGGTATCTCACCGTCGCCGGCACCACGATTGAGCTGGCGATCGGGCACGCCGCCTACCCACGCCTGGCCGCCCTCTTCGCCGCCGGCGACCGGCGCGGCTTCGCCTGGCTGGTGCTGCGCATGATGGGGCTGACGGCACTCCTCGGGGTGGCCGGCGTCGTCGGGGCGGTGGTGCTCGGCCGCCTGGTCCTGGGCATCTGCTACGGCCCGGAGTACGCCGCCCACGCGGACCTGCTGGCGTGGCTCCTCGCCGGCGCCGGCCTCGGCTACATGGCATCGCAGCTGAACTTCGCGATGACGGCGGCGCGTTATTTCGCCGTCCAGGCGCCGCTGCTCGTCGCTGTCAATGCAGTGACACTCGCCGGTTGCGTGCTGCTCGTCCCGGCGTGGGGTCTGTACGGCGCGGCGCTGGCGCTGGTCGGTGCCGCCGCCTTCCAGCTGGCCGGCGCGAGCCTGATCACCGCGTACATCCTCAGGCGGGGGGCACAGTCGTGAGCACGACGGCGCCGTTCTCCGCCGCCGAGCCGCTGCCGCGTGAGGCCACGCCGGCATCGAGCTACCTGATCGCCAGCTGCGTGTGCGCGGCGACCCTGGTCGCGCTGCTGCCGCGCGCGCCCGAGCTGGCGCACTGGTTCGTGCTGCCGGTGCTGCTGTGCGGCATCCTCGTCGTCGCGGATGGGGTCGAGTGGGCGCGCGGGCGGCTGGACCGCTTCGACCCGCGCGGGCTGATCGGCCTGCTGGGGTTTCACTTCTTCTTCCTGGCGCCGCTGCTCCACGTGACGTGGCGGCACTTCATGGACGAGGTCACCCCGCCGCCGGACTGGCGCGACTGGCTCGGCCGCATGGCCCTGCTCAACGCCGTCGGGCTCGTGATCTACCGGGCGAGTCTGGCGGCGCTGCCGCTGCGGCCGCCGGCCGACCTGCGTCCCGCGTGGGTGCTGGACCGACGGCGATTCTTCGCGCTGCTCGCGGCCGCGCTGCCGCTGACGGCGGCGCTGCAGGTGTGGGTGTACGCCCAGTACGGTGGCATCGCCGGGTACATCGAGGTCGCGACCAGCCAGACGAGCCGCAACACCATGCCCGGGATGGGCCTGGTCTTCATGTTCTCCGAGAGCTTCCCGATCCTGGCGCTGCTCGGCTACGCGGTCTGGACGCGCGGCCGGGAGCGTGTGCCGTCGTGGGCGACGCTGGCAATGGTGCTGGCGGTCTTCTTCGTGCTCGTGCTGTTCTTCGGTGGACTGCGCGCGAATCGGAGTAACACGATTTGGAATCTGTTCTGGGCGGTCGGCGTCCTCCACTTCTGGGTGCGCCCGGTGCCGCTGAAGTGGATCGGCGTCGGGCTGGTGTTCCTGGTGGCGTTCATGTACGCCTACGGTCTCTACAAGGGCGCCGGTCTGCAGGGCGTCGAGGCGCTGGCCGACAGCGAAAGCCGGGACGCCGTCGCCGGCAAGCACAATCGCACCCTCGACATCGTCTTGCTCGACGACTTCGGCCGCAGCGACGTGCAGGCGTTCCTGCTCTACCGGCTGACGTCCGGCGAGGGCGACTACCGGCTGGCGCTGGGGCGGACCTACGCGGCGGCGCTGGCGATCCTGGTGCCGCGGGGGCTGTGGTCGGACCGCCCGCCGAACATGGCGAAGGAGGGGACGGAGGCGATGTACGGCGTCGGAACGTTCGCGCCGGTCGTGGCCGAGTCGTCGCGCGTCTACGGGCTGGCCGGCGAGGTGATGCTCAACTTCGGGCCGGTCGCGGTCCCGGCGGCGTTCCTTCTCTGGGGGCTGGGGGTGGCGTGGGTGCGGCGTCTGCCGACCGCGTGGGCCGCTCACGACGCCCGGCTCCTGCTCTACCCGCTGCTGATCGTCGTGGCGTTTTCGATGGTGTTTCAGGACGTGGAGAATCAGCTCTTTTTCGCGATCAAGTACGGGCTGATGCCGTTCGTGGTGACGCGGCTGGCGGTGCGCGTGACGCCGGCCGGGTGGGGAGGTGGCCGATGAAGGTGGTGGTGAGTCTGGAGCACCGCTTCGAGCGCACGCCGGACGGGGCGGTCTGGACGCAGACGCAGTACCCGTACCCGTTCTGGGTGCCTTACCTGCGCGTCTTCGACAGCGTCCGCGTCGTCGCCCGGGTGAAGGAGACGGAACGGCCGGCGGCGGGGTGGACGCGCGCCGACGGTGACGGGGTCGTCTTCGCGCCGATCCCGTACTACATCGGGCCGTGGCAGTACCTGCGGCAGATATGGCGCGTCGGCCGGATGGCCCGCGCTGCGATCGGACCGGAGGACGCAGTCATCCTGCGCGTCGCGTCGCAGCTGGCCCACTGCATCCAGCCGATGCTGTGGCGCGCCGGCCGGCCCTACGCCGTCGAGGTGGTGTCGGACCCGTACGACGTGTTCGCCCCCGGCTCGGTGCGGCACCCGCTGGCGCCGTTCTTCCGCTGGTGGTTCCCGCGAAAGTTGCGACGGCTCTGCCGCGCCGCCTGCGCCGCCGCCTACGTCACGCGCGCGGCGCTGCAACGCCGCTACCCGTGTCCGCAGGGCGAGGTGAGCTGCTCCGACGTGCAGGTGGGCGAAGCGTGCTTCGTCGCTGCGCCGCGCCCGCTGCGGGCCGAACCCCGCCGGTCCCGCCTGATCTTCGTCGGCACGCTCGCCCAGCTGTACAAGGCGCCGAATGTCCTGATCGACGCGACGGCGCGCTGTCTGCGGCAGGGGCTCGACCTGGAACTTGTGCTGCTCGGCGAGGGCAAGCACCGGCCCGAACTGGAAGCGCAGGCCGCTGCGCTCGGCGTCGCGGACCGGGTGCATTTCCGGGGGCAGCTGACGGCCGGCGGGGCCGTGCGCAACGAGCTGGACCAGGCCGATTTGTTCGTGCTGCCGTCCTTCCAGGAGGGGCTGCCGCGGGCGATGGTCGAGGCGATGGCGCGCGGCCTTCCATGCATTGGCTCGACGGTGGGCGGAATACCCGAGCTGCTGCCGGCCGAGGACATGGTGGCGCCGGGAGATGCTGCCGGCCTCGCGGCGAAGATCGGGAAGGTGCTGGCCGATCCGGCTCGCCTGGCGCGCATGTCGGCGCGGAACCTCGAAACGGCCCGCGCGTACCGGGAGGACTGCCTCACGGCTCGCCGCGAGGAGTTCTACCGCACCGTGCGCGCGAGGGCGGAAGAGTGGCTCGGTGACCGGAAGCCAACGGAATTTGCAGTCTCCGGCATGGGGTGAGGAGGAAACCTAACCCCCCCGACCCCCTTCCCTGCGAACTCAGGTTCCCGTGTGGACCCGAGATGAAAGCTCATCGACGGAGTCAGTCGTGCCAAGTTTGCTGATGGTGACGACAGTCCCCGAAACGCTGCGCGCCTTCCTGCTGCCCTTCGCCGACCACTTCCGGCAGCAAGGCTACCGCCTGGACGCGCTGGCGCGCGGCGTCTCGCAGGACGCGGACTGTGTGCGGGCCTTCGACCACGTCTGGGACGTGGACTGGACCCGCAACCCGCTGAGCCCCGGCAATCTGCGGGCGGCCCGCCAGGTGCGCGAGATCGTCGCCCGCGCGGGCTACGACCTCGTCCACGTTCACACCCCGGTCGCGGCGTTCGGTACCCGCTTCGCCCTGCGCGGCCTGCGCCGCACGGGCCGGCCGCGCGTCCTCTACACCGCCCACGGGTTCCACTTCTACCAGGGCGGCCCGCGCGTGCGCTGCGCCGTTTTTCGCACGCTGGAGCGGGTGGCGGCGCAGTGGACCGATTACCTCATTGTGATCAACCGCGAGGACGAGGAGGCCGCGCGCCGCTACCGCCTCGCGGCCCCGGGGCGCCTGCGCTACATGCCCGGAATCGGCGTCGATACCACCCGATACGGGTCCGCGAGTGTTCCCGAGAGCGCGGTCGCCCACCGGCGGGAGGAGCTGGGTCTGAGTCCGTCCGACGCCCTGCTGCTGATGGTGGCGGAGTTCATCCCGCGCAAGCGGCACCGCGACGTCCTCCAGGCGTTCGCCCGCCTGAATCGTCGCGATGGCGTCCTGGCCCTGGCCGGCACCGGCCCGCTGCTGGAGAAGATGAAGGGACTCGCCAGTGTGCTCGGCATCGCCGACCGCGTGCGGTTCCTGGGCTTCCGCCGCGACATCCCGGCGCTGGCGCGGGCCGCGGCGGCGCTGCTGCTGCCGTCGGAGCAGGAGGGGTTGCCGCGCAGCGTGATGGAGGCGATGGCGATGGGCGTGCCGGTCATCGGGTCGCGCATCCGCGGCATGACCGATCTGCTGGAGGATGGCTGCGGCCTGCTGGTCCCGGTGGGAGACGTGGCGGGGCTCGCCCAGGCAATGACGCGGATCCTCGACCATCCGCAGGAGGCGCGAGCGATGGGCGAACGGGCGCGGCGCCGGGCCGCCGACTACGACCTGCGGCACATCATCGCGCTGCACGAGACTCTCTACGACGAGGCGCTGCGGGAGCCTCACGCCGCCCCATTGAGGCCGGTGGCCGCGGTCTGCTGAGGCACCGGGAACCTGTCCCCTCAACCCTCACGCGATCGGTACACCGAAATGAGTGCCCCCCGAACCTTCTACACCTGCTGCGGCAAGCGGTTGTTCGACCTGCTGGTTGCAGTCCCCGCCCTGATCCTGGCCGTGCCGGTGCTGATCGTGCTCGCCGTCCTGGTGCGCATGAATCTCGGCACGCCGATCCTCTTCCGCCAGCGCCGCCCCGGACTCGGCGGCCGGACCTTCACCATCCTCAAGTTTCGCACCATGACCGACGCGCGCGACGCGGATGGCAGACCGCTCTCGGACGAGCAGCGCCTCACTCGCTTCGGCCGCTTCCTGCGCAGCACCAGCCTCGACGAGCTGCCGGAACTGGTGAACGTCATCCTCGGCCAGATGAGCCTTGTCGGTCCGCGGCCGCTGCTCGTCAAGTACCTGCCCCACTACTCGCCGCGCGAGGCCATGCGTCACGACCTGCGGCCGGGGCTGACGGGGTGGGCCCAGGTCAACGGCCGGAACAACCTCGGCTGGGAGGTCCGCCTGGAGATGGATGCGTGGTACGTCGAGCACTGTTCGTTGGGGCTGGATCTGAAAGTTCTCGCCCTGACCGTGGCGAAAGTGCTCCGTCGCGAAAATATCACCGCCGACCCATCGCTGCGCATCGTAGACTTCGACGAGGACCGGAAACGCCGGACCGCCGCTGCGGTTCTGCGGCCGGATGGGATCTGATCGCCTCCAGGCGAGAGAAATTCAGGGCAGGCATTCGTGCCTGCCGCTGCGTGGCAAGCGTGGACCGAACAGCACCGGCACCCGGCGGTGCGGCCGTGCGGCGCGACCGGCGGAGAGACGGGCGTTGCTTACCGAACCCAGTTGCAGGCGGGGAGGAGCGGGCATGATGGGCATGCACGTGCTGTCCACAGAACAGCAGAGGGAGTGGGACGAGGTGTTGCGAGGCTGCCGGCACGACGCCTACCACCTGTCGCAGTATCACGCCCTGGCGGCGGCGAACGGGGAAGGAGAGGCGCGGCTGTTCGCCTACGCCGAGGGCGACTACCAGGTGGCGATGCCGCTGCTGCTCCGCGACCTGCGGACGGTTCCCGGGCTGGACCAGACCGGCGACGGCTGGCGCGACGCCACCTCGGTGTACGGGTACGCGGGTCCGGTCGCCTCCCACGAACAGATCCCGCCCGACGTGCTCGGCCGGTTCCGCCTGGCGCTGACCGGGGCGCTGAGTGAGCTGGGGGTAATCGCCGCGTTCTCCCGCCTGCACCCGCTGCTCCCGCAGGTCCGCTTGCTCGACAGCGTGGGCGAATGCGCGGAGGTCGGGCAGACGGTGTCGCTCGATCTGACCCTGCCCTCCGCGGAACGGCAGGCCGGTTATTGCCGCAGCCACCGCCACAGCGCCAACGCCCTGCGCCGCCGCGGCGCCGCCTGCGTCCACGACGGCCGCGGCGAGTCCCTCGACCGCTTCACCGCGATCTACCACGAGACAATGCGGCGCGTGGAGGCGTCCAGCGGCTACTTCTTCAGCCGGGACTATCTCGCGGAGCTGCTCGACGGACTTGGTTCCCACGCCCACCTGTTTTCCGCCGTGCTCGATGGCGAGGTGATGTGTGGGGCGCTGGTACTGGTCTGTGGAGACATCGCACAATTCCACCTCAGCGGAACCGGCGAGCGCCACCTGAAGGCGGCTCCGACCAAGTTCCTCGTCGATGGGATTGCGGAATGGGGTACGGAACGGGGGCTGAAGGCTCTGCACCTGGGGGGCGGAGTCGGGGCGGCGAACGACTCGCTGTTCTCCTTCAAGGCGGGATTCTCCGACCGCCGCCACACGTTCCGCACCTGGCGCTGGATCCTGCGGCCGGTCGTCTACGCCCAGCTCTGCGCGGCAGCCGAGCAGACGCGGGCGGCCGCGGGACAGGCAGCCGTTTCGCCCGATTTCTTCCCGGCGTACCGCTGCCCGGCGGCGCCGCGGACCGAGAACGAGAAGCGCCCGCCGGAACCGTCCTGCGGGCACGGCAGAGCGGAGGCACCCACATGAGTACGCTGATGCGAGTCGGGGCCAGTCTGGCCCCCATCACCGACACGGAGCGCGTGCGCCCGGCCTTGCCGCGCATCCACCTCTCGCCTCCGCACATGAGCGGGGCGGAGCTGGACCTGCTGAGCGAGGCGTTCGCGTCGAACTGGATCGCCCCGCTCGGGCCGCACGTGGACGCATTCGAGCGCGAGTTTGCCGAGGCGGTCGGCGGGGGGTATGCCGCCGCCGTAGCGTCCGGCACGGCGGCGCTGCATCTGGCGCTGCGCCTGCTCGGCGTCGAGCGCGGCGACGAGGTGCTGTGCTCGTCGCTCACGTTCTGCGCCAGCGCGACGCCGATCGTATTCGAGGGGGCAACGCCGGTGTTCCTCGACGCCGCGCGCGCCAGCTGGAACATGGATCCGGGCCTCCTCGAAGAGGAGCTGCGGGCGTGCGCCCAGCGTGGGCGCCTGCCGCGGGCGGTGATCGTCGTGGATCTGTACGGGCAGTGCGCCGACTACGACCGTATCCGGGCGGCGTGCGCGCGGTACGAGGTGCCGGTGCTCGAGGACGCAGCTGAGGGACTCGGAGCGACCTACCGGGGCCGGCCGGCGGGCGCATTCGGCGAGCTGGCCGGGTTCTCGTTCAACGGCAACAAGATCATCACCACCTCCGGCGGCGGGATGCTCGTCGGCCAGGACCGGCAGCTGATCGACCGGGCCCGGTTCCTGGCGAGCCAGGCGCGGGATCCGAAGCCGCACTATCAGCACTCGCAGCTTGGGTACAACTACCGGATGAGCAACCTGCTGGCGGCGGTCGGGCGCGGGCAGCTGCGTGTCCTGCCGGACCGGGTCGCGGCTCGGCGCCGCAACTTCGAGCGCTATCGGGCGGCGCTGGGCGAGCTGCCCGGGGTGGAGTTCATGCCCGAGGCGCCCGGCTGCCGTTCGACGCGCTGGCTCACCTGCCTGACGATCGACCCGCACCTGTTCGGGGCATCGCGTGAGGAGGTCCGACTGGCGCTGGAGGCCGAGAACATCGAGGCGCGGCCAGTGTGGAAGCCGCTGCACCTGCAACCCGTCTTCGACGGCTGCCGCTGCCGCGGGGGGGCGGTCGCCGAGGATCTGTTCGAGCGCGGCCTGTGCCTGCCGAGCGGGTCGAGCCTGACGGCCGCGGACCTGGAGCGGGTCAGCGCGGTCGTGCGCCAATGCTACCAGGCGGCGGTCCTGCGGGGCTGATCTGCGATCATCCTGATGGATTGTCTTGCCGCTGAGGACTGGCGGACCAACCCCCCTGCGTCCGAAGCCCACGGGTGGCCCCCCGTGGGCTTGAAACAGGTTCCAGCAACAGGTTAGGGGTTTGGCCCGCCAGCTCTACGCAGTCGGATCCACGCGGAACAGCACCTGCCCGTACTCGACGGCCTGCTGATTCTCGACGAGGATCTCTGCGATTACGCCGCTGCACTCGGCGGCAATCTCGTTGAACAGCTTCATCGCCTCGATCAGGCAGACGACGGTGCTGGGCGCGACACGGGTGCCGACGCGGACGTAAGGCTCGGCCTCGGGGCTGGACCTGGCGTAGAAGGTGCCAGGCGTTGGGGCCTTGATCTCGACAAGCTTCTTCCCGGCGGCCGCGGGCTCGGCGTCGGCCGTCTGCCGGGGGACGGAGGTTGCTGGCGGGGGAACGTGCGGTTGCGGCGCGACCGGCGCCACGGAGGTTACAACCTGGCCGGTCGGCCCGCCGCGCCGGAGGCGGATGCGCATGGCCCCATCGTGCAGGTCGATCTCGCTCAGATCGTGCCTGCGCATCAGCGCAACCAGCGACCGGATGCGCTCGACGTCGAACGGCCCGGGGGTTTTCGACACCTCGTCAGTCACCGTGATCTCCTCTCGCGGTGCCCGGGTCAGCGCTCGACGATCATCGCGGCCAGATCCTTCGGCACGCTCGTCAGCACCTCGCACCCGTCCGGGGTGACCAGGACATCGTCCTCGATCCGCACGCCGCCCCACGACGGCAGGTAAATCCCCGGCTCGATCGTCACCACCATGCCCGGCTGGAGAACGACCTCCGACCCGGGCTTGAGCAGCGGGCTTTCGTGGACCTGCAGGCCGATCCCGTGGCCGGTGCTGTGCGTGAAGGCGTTGCCGTAGCCCGCCTGCGCGATTGCCGCGCGCGCGGCCGCATCGACCTCGCCCGCCTTGACGCCGGCCCGCACGGCGGCGAGCGCCTGCTGCTGGGCCAGGAGTACAACCTCATACACCTCTTTGAGTTTCGGCTCGACGTCGGCGCCGTCGCCGGTCCGCGGAAGCGTTGAATTATTACGGGTCACCAGAACCCGCGTCAAGTCGCTTTTGTAGAACGGTCCGCTGGCGCCCCAGTCCACCAGGAGCAGGCCGGCCGCCGACACCTTGCGGTCCGTCGGCGGGGCGTGTGGGAGCGCTGCCCGGTCGCCGACGGCAACGATGCCCGGGAAACTGCTGCAGCGTCCGCCAGCCCGGCGGATGTACCCTTCCAGGGCGTCGCTGAGTTCCTTCTCCGTGTCGTCGGGGGTGAGCATCGCCCGAAACATCGCGAAGGCGCGCTCGGCGATTCGCACCGCCTGCCGGATCTGCTCCACCTCCCAGGCGTCCTTGAGCGCGCGGCGTTGCTCGACCCGGTCGCCCGCTGGCTTCCAGTCGATTCCGGGGAGGAGGTCGCGCAGCGACTCGTGCTCGGCGACGGTCAGGTGACGGCTCTCGAACCCGACCGCGCGCGGGGCGAGGCCGCGGACCACCTCGGCGGTCGCCTCGGGAAGCGTCTTCACCGGCGGTCGAATGACCGCCTCCAGGCCGGGACACTCCTCTGCCAGTTGCTCCGTGAAGCGGCCGTCGCTGACGAGGACGGCGCGGCTCCTGGTCAGCACCAGGTAGCTGCTCTCGCCGCTGAAGCCGGTCAGGTACGTCACGTTGATGGGGTTGGTAATCAGCAGGGCATCGACGCCCTCGGCCGGCAGGGGCTGTGCCAGGCGGGCGCGGCGGCTGGCGTAGTCGGGGGAGGCTGGTGCGGTCAAGAGAGAGTCCTCGCGCGGGGGTTGTCGCCGCTCATTCTACGCCGCGGCATCGGCCGGGCGAGCCACGGTTGCCGGAACAATGGGCTTGACAGGGTGCGGGCGGTTGGTATTCTCCCGATCCTCCCGAAACCAGATTCCGGACCGGCGCCTCGCGCCGCACAGAGAGGAGGCAGGCCATGCGCCGACGCGCAGTGCCGCTGACCATCAGCGTTGTCCTGGGGCTGATCGCGACCGGGTTAGACTGGCAGCGAAGCGACGCCCAGTCAGGCCGGGGGGTCAGCCAGCGGACCCTGACGTTCAAGCCGATCGACACAAGCAAGGCGCTGGCCAGGAACCGGGCCGCCGCCGGCTCGTTCCGCAGCCCGCAGCCGGTCCGGCCGCTCGGCAACCTCACCCAGTTCTTCAGATACCAGCCGAAGCTGAGTAACCCGAAGGGGCCGGCGCCGGCCCTGACCTCGCCAGCGGCCCAACCGCTGGCGCCGCAACAGCGCCCCGTGGTGGGCAAGGGGCTGTTCGGGCTGCCCTTCGGCCTGTTGAAGTGAGCGCGCCGCCCCTGCCCGGTGCCGCCCGTAGAATGAGCGGGGACGACCTGCTCACCTTACGGAGTCGGAGCCGATGGTGTACCTCTCGCGCATCTACACGAAGTCGGGCGACCAGGGCGAAACCGGACTGGGCGACGGCAGCCGTGTGCCGAAGGACCACCCGCGTGTGGCCGCCTACGGCACCGTGGACGAGCTGAATGCCATCCTCGGGCTGCTGCTGGCCCAGCATCCCGACGGGCTGGAAGCGGCGGAACTCCGGGAACTGCTCCGGACCATCCAGAACGATCTGTTCGACGTGGGGGCCGACCTGTGCGTCCCGCCGACGGCCGACGAGCCGGCGGGCCAACGGCTGCGGGTCCGTCCGGAACAGAGTGAGCGACTGGAAAAGGCGATCGATCGGTGGAACGAGGGGCTGGCGCCGCTGAGGAGTTTCGTCCTTCCGGGCGGGTCGGGCACGGCGGCGTGGTGCCACCTGGCGCGAACAGTCTGTCGGCGTGCGGAACGCGACGTCGTCGCCTTGCTCCGGACCGAGGTGGTCAATCCTGCCGTGGTCGTCTACCTCAACCGCCTGTCCGACCTGCTGTTCGTCCTCGCCCGCGTCTACAACCGCTCCGGGCAGGAGGACGTTCTCTGGATACCCGGGAAGACCGTGGTTAGTGGTTAGTGCAAGGGCCGTGGGCTTGCCACAGCCCCTGTACTAACCACTACAGCCGGTTAACCCGTTCGCGGCGGGCGTGTTCGCGAATCTCCTGGAGTTGCTCGTGCAGGTAGTTGGCGAGGGTCTGGGCCTCCTCGCCCGCCTCCAGGAGACGCTTGAGGGCGTTACCGAGAGCGACCATCTTCGGGTAATGGCTGCGCCGGCGCACCGGCCGGTTCAGGTCGCGGAAGTCCGACACGCGCGTGACGAACGTCGAGTGACAATGCTCGGTTAGATCCCGTGCGCACTTCTCCGCGTGGGTAAGGAGTTGTCGCAGGGTCATGCGACGCGCAGGTCGTTCGGTGATCATGGCGCGTCCCCTTTCAAAAGCGGCAGGAGAAAAAGGAGGTCAAACGGCGCACGGCGCCGGAAGTAGTGGGGTGGGCGCACGGGGGAACCGGGGACAGGGCGACGGTGGGTTCCGGTCCAGCGCCGGGTTAGCGAGTCAGAAACCCGGCGTCCGGTGGTAGCCACCGGGTGGGCGATGGATCTACCGCGACGCCCGGGACGGAAAGCAGCTCGTTACGCGTCCATTGCGGAAATCGACCGCTGCCCCTCCAGGCCGTATGAGTATATATTCATGGAGGGAGCGGACGGAGTCAAGCGATCTCTTCGTTTTTTAACCGCCCACTCCCCCCCGGCAGGCAGCGCCGCCTGCTCCTCCTGGTCCGGCGGGAGGCACGGTGGCGCCCGCCGGGGTAGGTGCAGCAGCCTTCCAGAACCGGCATCGAGGCCCCATGCGCGTACTCCTGCTGGCCGACATTCACGCCAACTGGCCCGCCCTGCAGGCGGTCACCGAGTCCCACGACGTCTGCCTGTTCCTGGGCGACCTCGTCGATTACGGACTGGAGCCGGGGCCATGCATCGACTGGGTGCGGCGTCACGCTCACTACAGCGTCCGCGGTAACCACGATCACGGCGTCGCTCAGTTCGTCGGCGTGTCGGGGCGCAACGGGTTCAAGTATCTGACCAGTGTCACCCGTCCGCTCACGCAGGAACGGCTCCTGACGGACGACCGCCGGTTCCTCGGCGCCCTGCCGGTGTCGCGTCTCGTCACCCTGGACGGGACCACGTTCCTGCTCGTCCACGCCACGCCGCGCGACCCGCTCGACGAGTACGCGGTCGCTGACGTCGAGTTCTGGAAGCGGCGGTTGCAGAACGTTGAGGCGGACGTGGTCTGCGTTGGCCACACCCACCACCCTTACGTCCTGGAGGTCGGAGACAAGCTCGTCATCAATCCGGGGAGCGTTGGCCAGCCGCGCGACGGTGACCCGCGCGCCGCCTACGCTCTGATCGAGGACAACCGGGTCGAGTTAAAGCGCACCGAGTACCCGGTCGAGGACACGGTGCGCGTCGTCCACGAGAGCCCGCTGCCGGAGCCGGCGAAGGCCCTGCTCGCCGAGGTGCTGCGCACCGGCGGCATGCCCAAGCCGGACAGCAGCAAGACGCGGCGCGAGGCGTAAGCCGGAACCACCTGGCCTGTCCTTCGCGCCGCTCGCTGAGTCCCTATTTTCGCCGTCCTGGCACCAGTTCGATGTTGATGGTATTCTCGCCCGATGTGACCTCGACTTCGGCCTGCCTGGGCACCAGACCCATGTAGGGAGGCGGCGGGGGGTCGGATTTGGTGTCCTTCCACTCCTCAGTTCGCCCCGGGGGGTTGTAAACGATCATGTGACGCGCTGCTACCGCCCCCTCACGTCCCTCGGTTGTCAGCTTGTAAGTTCCATCCTGCTGCACCGTGGCGACTGCCGGCCTCCCTGGTGCCTCTCCGCCTTTGCCCACGGGGGCGAAGGTGAGGTTGCCGCCCTTCACCGGACTCCCCTTGTACTTCACGGTGCCTT
>JADLBT010000074.1 GCA_020847555.1 Gemmataceae bacterium | reverse complement strand
GCTCGAAGGCTTCGATGTCGGTGATCGGCTCCATCGCGCTCCCTCGCGGCAGGCGCGCATGCCTGCCGGATACGCGAACCCCCCGCTCGCGGTCCGAGCGGGGGGTTCGATCGGGCCGCGCGGGGAGCGGCTGCGCGCATGCGCGCTAGAACTGGAGCGTCGCGGTGTGCTCCTGGTTGCCGCGCAGGTACTTCACGCTGACCGCCTCGCCCGCCTTCAACGTGTCGATCATGGCGTCGAGCTGGGCCATCGACGAAGCGCGCTTGCCGGCCACGCCGGTGATGACGTCGCCAGGCTGCAGGCCCGCCTGCTCGGCCACGGTGCCCGGGCGGATCTTGCCGATGTAGACGCCCTTCGTCCCGGCCGGGATCAGGTCCGCCTTCTCGGGATGCTTCGCCAGGTACTCCTCGGCGTTGGCGGCCAGGATGCCGAGCGGAGGGCGCTTCGGCCCGCCGTACTTCTGGGCGATCCGGGCGAACTTCGCCTGGTCGAAGCCGAGGATGACCTCGCCGTCGGCCACCGTCACCGGCACGCCCTGCTGGCGAGAGACGCGGATCATCTCCATCGCCGCGTCGTAGTCCTTGGCGACGTCCTTTTCGACGAACGGGACCTTCTTCTGCCGCAGAAACTCCTTGGCACGATCGCACCATGGTCAGGTGTCGGTGGTGTAGATCACCACCGGCGGCGCGGCGGTCTCCGGGGTGGCGCCCTCGGTCATCCGGCTCACTCCATCCAGCGAAACGGGCTTCGCGCCCGCGGATCACTTCCCGAATGATAGCAGGGGTTCGGCCTGCGGGTCGGCCCGATACCGCTCACTCCCACTCGATGGTCGCCGGCGGCTTCGACGTCACGTCGTAGACCACCCGCGTGATCCCCGGCACCTCGTTGACGATCCGGTTGCTCATTCGCGCCAGCGCGTCCCACGGCAGCCGCGCGAAGTCCGCCGTCATCGCGTCCTGGCTGGTGACGGCGCGCACCGCGCAGACCCGGCCGTAGGTCCGGTAGTCGCCCATCACCCCGACCGAGCGCACCGGCAGCAGCACCGCGAACGCCTGCCAGATCTCGCCCGAAACGCCGGCCGCGTCCAGTTCGGCGCGGACGATGGCGTCCGCCGGCCGCAACAGGTCCAGGTCCGCCTGCGTCACCTCGCCGATGATGCGGACCGCCAGCCCCGGCCCTGGGAACGGCTGCCGGTTGACGATCTCCTCCGGCAGCCCGAGTTCCCGCCCGACCGCCCGCACCTCGTCCTTGAACAGGAACTTCAGCGGCTCCAGCAGCCGGAATCGCATGTCGGCCGGCAGGCCGCCGACGTTGTGGTGGGTCTTGATCTTGACCGCCGCCTTGGTGTCGGCGGTGGTCGATTCGATCACGTCGGGGTAGAGCGTGCCCTGCGCGAGGAACGCGAACGGCCCCTGCCGCTCGGCCTCGGCCTCGAAGACGCGGACGAAGGTCTCGCCGATCCGCTTGCGCTTCTCCTCCGGGTCGGTCACCCCGGCCAGCCGTCCGAGAAAGCGGGCGCGGGCATCGACGTGGACGAGGTTCATCCCGAACGCCCGCGCGAACACGTCGCGCACGAGGTCGGATTCGCCCAGCCGCAGCAGCCCGTTGTCCACGAACACCGGGGTTAGCCGATCGCCGATCGCGCGGTGGATCAGCGCCGCCGCCACCGCCGAATCGACGCCGCCCGAGAGCCCGAGCAGCACCCGTTCTCCGCCGACCCGCTCCTGGATGTCGCGCACCGCCGCCGCCACGAACGACTCCGCGCTCCAGTTCGTGCGGCAGCCGCAGACGTTGACGAGGAAGTTGCGGATCACGTCGCCGCCGAGCGGGGTGTGGGCCACCTCGGGATGGAACTGGATGCCGACCGTCGTGCCCCGCCCAATCGCCGCCACCGGCGCGTTCGGGGTGCTGGCCAGCACCGCCCAGCCGGGCGGGCACGCCTCGACGTGGTCGCCGTGGCTCATCCAGACGTCGAGCGTCTCCGGCAACCCGCTGAACAGCGGCGCCGCCGCATCGGAGACGGTGATCGTCGCCGGGCCGTACTCCCGTCGTTCGGCCGGGGAAACGCGCCCGCCGTAGGCCTGCGCCAGCAGTTGCAGCCCGTAGCAAATGCCGAGCGTTGGCAGCCCGCGCTCCAGGACCCACGCCGGAAGCTGCGGCGCGCCCGGTTCGTAGACGCTGGCCGGGCCGCCCGAGAGGATGACCCCCTTCGGCCGCAGCGCCGCGACCTCCGCCCACGACACGTCGTGCGGCAGGAGTTCCGAATAGACCCCAGCCTCGCGCACCCGCCGCGTGATGAGTTGGGAGTACTGGCTGCCGAAGTCGAGGACGACCACGACGTCGAACCCGGATTCCTCGCCGCCCGTCCCCAGCAGGTGCGCGGCGTCGTCGATGAACGCGTCCAGCACGGCGTGCGCGCTGGTGCTGCTTGCCTCGTTCCCGGTCGTGGCGCCGCTCACGTTCGCGCTGCCTCCTGCCCGCTGGCCGCGCGATCGCCGCGTCGCGCCGGCCGATCCCGTCGCCGTCGCGGGCATTGTGACGCCGAAACGCGCCGCG
>JADLBT010000073.1 GCA_020847555.1 Gemmataceae bacterium | reverse complement strand
CTGCCGGAGTAAACCCAGCCGGTCAGATCCTTGCCGTTGAAGAGGCTGGTGTACCCGGCCTCGCCCTTGTCGTCGGCGTGCCCGGCGACGCCCCAGCCGGCGAGGAGGGCGGCGGCCAGTCCGAACAACCCGCACCGTCTCATGAGGTTCCTCATCGCAACGCTCCCTTCATGCGGAAACACGTCTGCGGCCCACACGCCTCAGGACTCCCCTCGGCGCCGGGTAAGCCGCGCTTGTGCGCTCGTCCCGCGGTGTCGCCGGACCGATCTAGCCGTGCCGCGCCGGGGGACCGGCATACGCTGGAAGGAAACCACAGGACACACGAGGCCAGCCGGGCGAGTAGCGGGGCAGGTTGCGGTCGGCAGGGCGGTGGCGGGTCGGTACAGCTGCGAGCCCAGCGGTGGGGCTCGCGTCCCGCCCTATCCTAGAGACGTGGGCGGGCAGGGGCCAACGAGAATCCACGGTGCGCGGCTCGGCCCGCATTCCTCTCGCTGGTCATTGAGGTTGACAATTACGCCGTCCTCGCTATGGTAAATGTAGAGTTGCGGGGTGTAGCTCAGCTTGGCTAGAGCGCTTGGTTCGGGACCAAGAGGTCGCTGGTTCAAGTCCAGTCACCCCGACTTGCAGTAAAGTCTCCATCGAACGCCAGATGTGGCGCACCTCCTGCGTTCCGTCGCTAACACTTCCGGCTCGTCTCATTGCCTTCCGTCAGCTAACGTGACCAGAAACCGGGGCGGGTTCCGCCGAGCGCCGAACCCCACCGGACCGACCCCGTCGCGGCGGGCTCGCGCTGCGTCTTTCGCGGCGGAGCCTATAATGATGGCGGAACGGCGGGCTTTGCTGCGGACGAGGCCCGCCCGCGGCACCGAGTCGCGGCCTCGCCGGTCACGCTACTCCCGGAGTTCCCATGCACCCGACGACCGCTCCTCTTCCGGCCCAGGCCAACGGCGCGACCGCGCCGGCCGCCGCGGTCCGCCCGGTCACGGTGCCCGACTTCCTCGCCGCCCGCGCCCGCGGCACCCGCCTGACCATGCTGACCGCCTACGACTACACGATGGCGCGCCTCCTCGACGCCGCCGGCGTGGACTGCCTGCTCGTCGGCGATTCCCTCGGGATGGTCGTGCAGGGCCACGAAACGTCCCTGACGGTGACCCTCGACGAGGTCATCTACCACACGCGCCTGGTGGCGCGCGGCGTCCGCCGCGCCCTGCTGGTGGCGGACCTGCCGTTCATGACTTTTCAGGTCAGCGCGCGGCAGGCGCTACGCAACGCCGGCCGGCTCGTCAAGGAGGGCGGCGCACACGCGGTCAAGCTGGAAGGCGGGGTCCGCAGCGCGGCCGCCATCCGGGCCGTCACATCCGCCGACATCCCGGTCATGGGGCACGTCGGCATGACCCCGCAGTCGGTCCGGCGCTTCGGCGGCTTCCGCGTGCAGCGGGAGGAGGAGCGCCTGCTGGAAGACGCGCTCGCGACCGAGGCGGCCGGGGCGTTCGCCCTGGTGGTCGAGTGCGTGCCGACCACCCTGGCGGAGAAGATCACCGCGGCTGTCAAGATTCCGACAATTGGGATCGGTGCAGGCGCCGGCTGCGACGGGCAGATCCTGGTGACGCACGACCTGCTCGGCCTGTTCGACGACTTCCGGCCGCGCTTCGTGAAGCAGTATGCGGACGTCGGGGCCGCGATCCGCCGCGCCGCCGCGGACTACTGCCGCGAGGTGCGCGACGGCACCTTCCCGGACGCGGACCACTCGTTCCGCTGATCCGCGCCGCCGACCGTGTCCTGCCGGCAGCCCTTACCTCGCGACCCCCTGCCTCTCTCCCTCCCCGCCTGCGCCGCCCGGCGCGGGTACTCAGTGCCAATGGGTGTCGCCGTCGGCCCGCTTCGGTAAGAAGACAGTACGGCTCTTCGCCGATTCTCACCGGAAGTGGAAAGGGCTACACACATGACCGCAGCTGTCCCGGCTCTGACCGCGCGGCCAGCATGGAAGGCACTCGCGGCCCACCACGCGCAGGTGCGCGACCTGCACCTCCGCACCCTGTTCGCGGACGACCCCCAACGCGGCGAACGGCTGACCGCCGAGGCGGCCGGCCTGTACCTCGATTACTCGAAGCACCGCGTCACCGACGAAACCCTTCGCCTCCTCGTTCAGCTGGCGGAGGCATCCGGCCTGCGCGCTCGCATCGACGCGATGTTCCGGGGCGAGAAGATCAACGTCACCGAACAGCGCGCCGTCCTGCACGTGGCGCTGCGGGCGCCACGCGGCGCGTCGATCGTGGTGGACGGCGCGGACGTGGTGCCGCAGGTCCACGCCGTCCTCGACCGGATGGCGGATTTCTGCAACCGGGTCCGCGGCGGCGCCTGGCGCGGGCACACCGGCCAGCGCGTCCGCAACGTCCTCAACATCGGCATCGGCGGGTCCGACCTCGGGCCGGTGATGGCCTACGAGGCGCTGCGGCACTACAGCGACCGCGCCCTGACGTTCCGGTTCGTGTCGAACATCGACGGCACCGACTTCGTCGAGGCGACCCGCGACCTCGACCCGGCCGAAACTCTGTTCATCGTCTCGTCGAAAACGTTCACGACGCTGGAGACGATGACCAACGCCCACAGTGCCCGGGACTGGCTGCTCGGCGGCCTCGGGGGCGACGCCGCGGCCGTCGGCAAGCACTTCGTTGCCGTCTCGACGAACGCCGCCAAGGTGGCCGCGTTCGGCATCGACACGGCCAACATGTTCGAGTTCTGGGACTGGGTGGGCGGGCGCTACTCGATGGACTCGGCCATCGGCCTCTCGACGATGCGGGCCGTCGGCCCGGACCACGTCCGCGCCCTGCTCGACGGCTTCCACCAGATGGACGAGCACTTCCGCACCGCGCCGT
>JADLBT010000072.1 GCA_020847555.1 Gemmataceae bacterium | reverse complement strand
GCCGGCCACGCCGAGATGGAGGGCAAGACCCTCTTCCTCAAGTTCAACACCGGCCCGAGCGGCCACGGCTCCCCGCCGGCCGCCGGCGAGGCCATCGCCCTGAAGCGGGCTGGTGCGAAGGGCGTCAAGGTGTTCGCCGTCGAGGGTGAGGGCGGCCTGACGGCCGGCGCCAGCCACGAGACGAAGAACAGTGCGTTCGGCCTGGGCCTGGACAACCTCTACTACCTGATCGACTGGAACGACTACGGCATCGACGAGTTCGCCGCCAGCGAGGTCGTGCCGGGCACGCCGGTTGACTGGTTCGCGCCGTACGGCTTCCGCGTCCACGGCACCGAGAACGGCAACGACATGCGGTCCGCCGCCGCCGCCATCCTCGAAGCCGTCAACGAGCCGAACCCGGACCAGCGGCCGGGCATGGTCTGGTTCAAGACCACGAAGGGCCACGGCTACGGCGTCACTGGCTACAAGTCGCACGGTGCGCCGCACCGGCAGCACTCCGAGATGTACTGGCAGGGCCGCCAGGAGTTTGCCGAGAAGTACGGCGTCCAGTGGGTGGGGCACGGCGAGCCGCCCCCCTCCGACACGGCGGCGTTCACGGCCCAGTTCGAGGCGAACCTGAAGGCGATCGCCGACGTCATCGCCTCCGACGACGCCCTGGTGGACTACCTGTCTGACCGGCTGGTGGAGCTTGGCGACTCGGTCCCCGAGGAGATCGAAGGGTTCCGCCTGGACACGTCGAAGAACCCCTGGAAGGACAGCCGGCTCTGGGACTACAAGAACTACCCGGCCGACATGTTCGTGAAGCCGGGCACCAGCGCGCCAAACCGCGCCGGGCTGGCGAAGTGGGGCGCCTGGGTCAACTCGTTCGGGCGGAAGGAGTACGGCCGGCCGCTGTTCCTGGCGATGTCGGCCGACCTTGCCGAGTCCACGAACATTGCCGGCTTCGCGGCGGGCTTCGGCGGCGAGGGCGGCTGGGGCCGCTTCGACCGCCACAAGAACCACGAGGGCTCGCTGCTGCCGCAGGAGATCACCGAGTTCACCAACTCGGGCATGTCGGCGGGCATCGCCTGCGTGAACCTCTCCGAGAACCCGTACGACGAGTTCGACGGGTTCTACGCCGCGAACTCGACCTACGCCTCGTTCAGCTACCTGAAGTACGGCGCGATGCGGCTCTTCAGCCAGGTCGCCCAGGACTCCGACATTAAGGTCGGCAAGGTGCTCTGGGTGGCGGGCCACTCCGGCCCCGAGACGGCCGAGGACTCGCGTACGCACTTCGGCATCTTCGCCACGGGCGTCACGCAGTTGTTCCCCGAGGGCCACACCATCAACCTGATCCCCTGGGAGCACAACGAGGTGCCGGTGCTGATCGCGGCGGCGATGGCGACGGACGCCCACGTGATCGCCCTGCACCTGACCCGCCCCCCGGTCCAGATTCCGGACCGCGAGGCGCTGGGCATGGCGTCGCACTTCGAGGCGGCGAAGGGCGCGTACATCATCCGTGACTACAAGCCCGGCCAGCCGAAGATGGGCACCATCCTGGTGCAGGGGACGATGTCCACCTACAACACGGTGCGCATCCTGCCGAAGCTGGACGAGCTGGGGCTGAATGTCAAGCTCGTGGCGGCGGTCAGCCCGGAGTTGTTCTACCGGCAGCCGGTCAGCTACCAGCAGTCGATCCTGCCGGAGAGCGAACGGCTCGACCTGACGTACATCACGAACGGCTCGCGGCGGCTGATGCGCGACTGGATCACGCACCGGATGGCTGACGAGTACGCGCTGTCGAGCGACTTCGACAACCGCTGGCGCACGGGCGGCTCCCTGGATGAGGTCATCGAGGAAGCCCACCTGTCGCAGGACTGGATTCTGCAAGGCATCCAGCGGTTCGCCGAGGAGCGCGAGCAGCGGCTGGCACGCATTCGCGAGCAGTTGAGCGGCGCGCAGGGCTGATCCCCCCACCCCCTGCCTCAGCAGGCGACCCTCACCCCCTGCCCCCTCTCCCGCAAGCGGGAGAGGGGGTTCTTCATGCCCGGCCACAGCCGACGTGTCTGCCATCGACTCTCGACTCGCCTGCCCTCGACTCTCGACTCGCCTGCCCTCGACTCTCGACTCGCCTGCGCTCGACTCTCGACTCGGCTGCTGCGAACTCGTCCGCCCCCAACTCAGCTGCTCTCAACTCGTCTGCCGGGCCGCTGGCGTGCTACGGTTCCTCGTGACGCCGTGGCGCCCTGTTGCTACGCACGGCGAGCGGACCCTGCGACGTGACGGAGGAGCCTGTGGACGACATCGTGCAGATTCGAGCGGAGGGGACGGCTGCGCCACGCACCGGCCTCGGCATCGGCCGGCAGACCTTCGGGATCTCGCGCGACCAGAGCAAGCGGCTTGAGCTGACGTTCGTCCTCAAGAACGGCGGGTCGATCACCGCCACCACGGAGCTTGACGACGCGCTGTCCGCCGAGTCGCTGGCCGCCTTCGCGCAGGGGCTGACCGCCGACATTGCCGCCGGCACCCCGCGCAGCTTCACGGACGGCTGGACCTCCAGCGGCCTGCACGTCTGGGTCAACCTGGGCGAAGTGGCGGCGTTCTCGCTGCGCCCGCTCAAGTAGCGCGGCGCTGCCGGAGCCG
>JADLBT010000071.1 GCA_020847555.1 Gemmataceae bacterium | reverse complement strand
AGGATGATTCCGGTTCGGGTGCTCACACCCGGACTGATCATGTCCGCATCTTCGTGCCGGCTGTGCCGCCGAATCAAGGATAGCCCCGCCGACGCGAAAGTGCCGGCGGGGTTTTTTCATGCGCCCGATCGTCTTTTCTGCGCGTTGTCCGAACCCCAGCCTCTGGAACAGACTCGCCTCAACCCCTATCATCTTCTGCAGTTTCTCTCTTTCCCGCCCCGCGGGCTGCCCACCCGCTCCTCAGTCAGGAGAATCCCCACCTTGGCTCTCGTCGTGCAGAAATTCGGCGGCAGCAGCGTGGCCACGGCCGACCGCATCAAGGCGGCCGCGCGGCGCGCTCTTCGCGCCCGCCAGGCCGGCAACCAGGTGATCGTCGTCGTCAGCGCCCGCGGCGACACGACCGACGAACTGGTCGAACTGGCCCGCGAGATCACCGATCAGCCGCCTGCCCGCGAGATGGACATGCTCCTGTCCACCGGCGAACAGATCTCCATCGCCCTGATGGCGATGGCCATCGAGGCCCTCGGCCAGCCGGCCATCAGCTTCACCGGGGCGCAGATCGGCATCGTCACCGACAGCTTCCACACCAAGGCGCGCATCACAAACATCTCCACCCAGCGCATCCGCCAGGCGCTCGATGAGGGCAAGATCGTCATCGTCGCCGGCTTCCAGGGGATCGACGAGGCGTACAACATCACGACCCTCGGCCGCGGCGGGTCTGATACGACGGCCGTCGCTCTGGCGGCCGTCATGAAGCACGACCCGGCCGGGACCGGCGACGTCGGGTGCGAGATCTACACCGACGTGGACGGCATCTACTCGACCGACCCGCGCATCGTCCCGGAGGCGCGCAAGATTGACTACATCAGCTACGACGAGATGCTCGAACTGGCCAGCGTCGGGGCCGGGGTGATGCACTCGCGCAGCATCGAGTTCGCCAAGAAGTTCGAGACGCCGCTGCAGGTTCGCAACTCCATGTCCGACACGGAGGGGACGTGGATCCTGCCGGAGGCGGAGTGGATGCGCGGGGTGGTCGTGTGCGGGGCTGCCATCGTCAAGGACGAGGCCCAGATCAACCTCGACAACGTCCCGGACGAGCCGGGCGTCAGCCACCGCGTTTTCTCCGCCATTGCCGGCCAGAACATCGCGGTGGACATGATCGCCCAGAACGCCGGTATCGGCGGGCGTGCCGCCATCGGCTTCACCGTTCCGCGGACCGACCTGGCCAAGACGCGCGCC
Source organism: Gemmataceae bacterium (assembly GCA_020847555.1). Next base: position 3,598 of record JADLBT010000071.1, on the reverse strand, counting down.
GTCCTCGGCCCGCTGGCAGCGGAACTCGGGGCGACGGTACAGAACCAGGAGGAGGTGAGCAAGGTGTCGGTCGTCGGCACCGGGATGCGGACCCACACCGGCGTGGCGGAGCGGATGTTCGCGGCCCTGGCGGAGGCCGGCGTGAACATGAAGATGATCACCACCGGCGACATCAAGATCTCGGTGCTGGTTGATAAGGCCGACGGAGTCAAGGCGCTGCGCGCGGTTCACCAGGCGTTCCGGCTCCACGAGCCGCGTCCGGGAGCGGGGCTGCCGTGCAAGACCTCCTCCAGCCCGTTCCTGCGCCGCCCGCAGGCCCTTCTGGTCGAGGCGCCGGTCCGTGACCTGGCCCGCCTGACCCAGCAACTCGGCGGAATGGAGGACATCGTCGTCAGCGACGTGCTGCTGAACACCGATGAGAGCATGATCACGATCTACAATCTCCCCGATGAGGCGGGCAACTGCTCGCGCACCTTCCAGGCAATCGCCGCCGGCGGGATCGTCGTGGACATGATCGTGCAGAACCTCACCAGCACCGGCCGGGCGGAGTTGTCGTTCAGCGTGCCGAGCCACGACCTGCAGCGGGCGGTGAACATCGCCGAGCAGGCGGCCCGGACGGTCGATCCGCAGACGCGCGTCCTGGCCGAGTCCGATATCGCCCGGCTGTTCGTCCTCGGCGTGGGAATGCGGACGCACACGGGCGTCGCCCGGCGCATGTTCGGCGCGCTGGCGGAGCGCGGTATCAACATCCGCATGATCAACACCAGCGAGGTGCGCATCACCGTCGTGGTGGACCGCCACCGGGGCGAGGAGGCGCTGGCCTGCCTGAAGGAGACGTTCAACCTTTCGTGACCTCAAGGCACGCGGACACGGTATGTTTGCCAATCGATCCGCTTCATTCAGAGAGCCAGCCCACGTCCACGATCGCGGCCTTCAAGTGAATCGGGTAGTTCGACATGGAGCCATTCGGCTGATAGCGGCACGTCCAGTAGTTGACGATCACCTTGCCGGCCTTCGTGAAGCACGTGCCAGGATTCGAGAATGCGGCCCCGGGATCGACTTCGAGATGCCGCGGCTTGCTCCAGGTCTTGCCGTCGTCCTTCGACACCGCAACCGACAATGGCGTGCGCTTGCCGAAGTGCGACGCCCACTTCGGGTCGTATTTGCTCGCATTCCAGACGAGCAACAGATCGCCGGTCGCTGGTATCTTGATCAGCTCCGGGCACGACTCGGGCGCCTCGACGCCAAGCGAACTGGACGCGGACCAGGACTTGCCGCGATCCTTCGAGTGTGCCTGGTAAATCGAGCCCATCTGCGTCCGCATGACCATGAGCAGCCGACCGTCGCGCAATTCCTCGACATGCGGCTCCATCGCGCCACGTTTTGGGGCTGTAACCCAGCTCTCGCCCATCGTCCAGGTCTTACCGCCGTCGTCGCTGTAGATGACATTGGCCTCCCAGCGATCCGGTTCGCCCTTCTTGCTTGGATCGCGATTCACTGGAAGCACGATCCGGCCCGTCGAGAGTCGGCGCAGGGTAGCGCTGCAAAGGGTGATCGGCTCCTCCTTCCATAGTGTGGCGAGCGGCGTGAACGTCTGGCCTTCGTCGCGCGATAACCAGGCAAAGGCCGAGGCGGGGGGATAACGATTCTTCGCCTTGTCGAAGCTGTGATAGCGCATGAAGCAGAAGAGGATACTGCCGTCAGGAAGGCGCAACAAGCTCGGCGAAAAGACGTTGATGTCGCCCTTAAGATTCTCGACGACGACGCGGAAACCGTCCCACGTGAGACCGCCGTCCCTGGACGTTTTGGCCACCAGGCGCCCCGGGAAGAAGTCGGAGTCGCCCTTGCCCTTCTTGAACTCCTGCCAGATGAGCAGCAGCTTGCCGTCCTTGAGTTCGAGCATCGAGCCTTCCGAGTGCCGGGCGATTTCGTCCCTGGCCTCGGCGATCGTGATGAGCCGTGGCGCCTGCGCTCCGACGTACGTCGGCAGAATTGTCAGCATGCAAAGGGTGAGGCTCCGATTCATCGAAGTTCCCTGGCTTGAACGAAAGACATCTCACGCAAAGGCAGTAGAGGCATCAAGGAGCAATTCTATCGTCCATCGGGTCGATCAACCAGAGCGAGCGGGCACCGCTGTCGCCCTCAGGCTGCTTCGGGTTGGCGCCGGCCGCCTGGACCCCTTCCAGGATGACCACCACGAGCAGGTGGGCGGGGTCCAGGCAGGCGGCCAGGAGCGGGTCGGCCATCGGCCCCACCGGCGCGAAGTTCCCGACCTCGGAGAGCGCGCAGCCGCTCCGGGCTGGATTTTCCTTGTCCGGGGCCGTCCGGGCAGCATACGATAGGCACCGCCCGGCGCGCGACGACTCCCTGTCTCTCCGACAACGCTCCCAGAAACGTCCCTTGCACCGCCCCGTCTCGGGTGCAGCCGGGGCCGCCGGGAAGGCGAGTTGGCGCCGCTGCGCGAAACCACTCAAATCGGAAAGTCACGAGGTCCGACGATGTTCACCGTCAACTGCTCAGGCTGCCAGGCTCCTCTGCGCGTCCGCGAGGAGTACGCCGGCAAGGAGGTAAAGTGCCCGCGCTGCGGACAGACAGTCACCGTGCCGGCGGGCGCAGCACCAGCGGCCCCCGCGGAGGGCGCCGAGGCGACCCCCGAGGTTATCCTCGTTGATCCCTCCGCAAACGAGTATATTGAGGAGGTTCGACCGATAGCGCGGGCGTCGGCTCCGGAGCCCATGCTGGTGACCGCGGTCGAGGAAGGACCGCCGGACCGCTACGCGGGGCGGTACGGGCCGGCCGGCCAGGAGCGTTACGATGACCGGGAAGCGGTCCGGCGGCGGAGGGCGTACCGCCCGTGTCCGTCCTGCGGCGCGGCAGGAGCCGAGCGGGTTACATGGACGCCGTGGGGCAGTTTCTACGGTCCCTCGCTGCTAACGCACGTGCGCTGCCCGGGGTGCGGCTACGCCTACAACGGCCGGACTGGACGATCGAACGCGGTCGGCATCTTCTTCTTCGCGCTGGTTCCGTTCCTGCTCCTGCTGGGCATCAACGTCGGGCTGTGGCTCGCCGTCGGCCGGATCGCGCCGTGGCTGCTGATCGGCCTGTACGCGATCGAGGGGGCGGTCGTCCTGGTGCTGCTCATCCTCGCCCTCGTCCAGGGCCTCAGCCGGCCGAAGCCGCCGCCGGCCGCGAGAGAGTGAGGAAGAGAGGCGGTAAAGCCCACGGGCAGCGCACGTGGGCTTTACCGCCGCTCCTCCTCATTCCTCACTCCCGCCCCGGCGCAGCCCCTCGGCGTTGAGCCGCGCCCGGACGCGCTCGGCGATCAGTTTCGCGACCTCCACATCCTGTAACTCCTCCTGAACGATCCGCGCTACCCGGTCGGGACTGAGGCGGCCGAGCGCGTCCACCAGGCCGATGGCCGCCTGGGCGCGCGGGGCGTCCACGCGCAGGTCGGCGTCGGCCTTCGCCAGTCGGCGGTAGCGGTCGAGCAACTCCTTCTCCTCGCGCGTCAGCTGGGCGGAGTGGGTCGGCTCGGCGCTGAGCAGTCGGGCCAGCGCCAGCGCGAACCGCTCCCGCGCGGCCGTCGGGTCGCCTTCCT
>JADLBT010000070.1 GCA_020847555.1 Gemmataceae bacterium | reverse complement strand
GCGCCGGGGTGGACCCCGGTTTCGAGCACCATCCGGGCGGCGCCGAGGACGGTCTGCGCGGCCAGGGCGGTCGCCACCTCGCGCGGCAGGCCGACCTTGACCCCGCCGTCGCTGAGCGCCTCGATGAGTACGTAGACGAACGCCGGTCCGCTGCCACTCAACCCGGTGACCGCGTCGAGCAACTTTTCCGGCACCCGGAACGCCTTGCCGACGGCCGCGAACAGTCGATCCACGAGCTGAACGTCCTCGGCGGTGGCGGCCGGCCCCGGGGCGTAGGCGGACGCGCTCGCCCCGACCAGGCAGGGCGTGTTCGGCATCACCCGGACGGCTCGCCGGTCCGGCCCGAGGCCGTCGCCGAGCTGCTTCAGCGTCGCCCCGGCGATGATGGAAACGATCAGGTGGCGCACTGCCGCCGTCGCCCGGATCTCCGTAAACAGCGCCGGCAGGTTCTGCGGTTTGACGGCGAGCACGACGACGTCGGCACTGGCGACCACCTGACGGTTGTCGGCGACGACGCGCACTCCGGTGGCCTGGTGAAACGCCTCGCGGGCCGCGGGCACCGGGTCGGCGGCGAGGAGCTGTTCGGGGGCGGTCAGCTTGGCGGTGAGCCAGCCGCGCGCCAGCGCCGTCGCCATCTTGCCTGCCCCCAGGAAGCCGATCCGCGGGCCGCCGTTATTTACCATGACGAAGATACTATTGGTGTCGTGGGCGGGGCCGACGTCCCGCGTCGCTGCGTGGGCGCCCCCCACACCGATCTCTCCAGTGTACACGATTCGGCGACGCGGGGTAAATGCAAGGCAGACGTCGCGCGGCCGTTCGGCGGGTCCGGTCGGACGGGTTCGGGGGGCGTACAATGGCTGCCGGCGGTTCGTCGATAGGTGGAGGGAAGCGATGGCGATCACGGTGCCCGAATGGCTGACGCGGCGCGGCGGGGGCCTGCGCCAGGGAAGCGACCCGCGTGTGTGGTTCGCGATGTTTCAGGGAGAGCCGCAGTACCGGCTCACCCCGATCCCGGTCCAGGGGAAGTACGGCTGCGACATCAACCAGACGATCAACGGCAGACTCATCCCGAGCACCGCTCTGGCGGCGTCCGCGGAGGAGGCGCTCGCGGCCGGGCTGGAGGATTTGCGCAAGGCGCTGGGGTGGTAGGAAGAGTGAGGCGTGGGCTTTGAGGTAGCCCCTTCTCCTGTCCACTCCTCCCATTGAGCGCCCCGGAGCCGGTGTCCTACCATGAGGGTATGCCCATTCACAGGAGTCAAGCCATGCGTCACGCGGTTGTGATCGACGCCGTCCGCACCCCCGTCGGCCGCGCCCACCCGGAGAAAGGCATCTTCCGGGACGTCCGCGCCGACGACCTGTCCGCCGACCTGATGAAGGCGCTGCTCGACCGCGTCGGGCTGCCGGCGTCGGAGGTGGAGGACATCCAGTGGGGCTGCGTCAAGCAGGAGCGCGAGCAGGGCTACGACATCGCCCGCATGGCGTCCCTGATTGCCGGACTGCCGATCGAGGTGTGCGGGGTGACGGTCAACCGCAACTGCGGATCGAGCCTGCAGGCGATCAACCAGGCGGCGCAGAGCATCGCTGCCGGGTGCGAGGACGTGCAGATCGCCGGCGGCGTCGAGCACATGCACCACATCCCGATGGAGGCCGGCTTCGACCCGAGCCCGCGCTTTTTCTATCGCCACAGCCAGGCCACGCTCAACATGGGCCTGACCGCCGAGAACCTCGCTCGCAAGTACCGGATCGGCCGCCGCGAGCAGGACGAGTTCGCGCTGCGCAGCCACCGGCGGGCAGCCGAGGCGACCGACGCCGGCGCGTTCGCGAAGGAGGTCATTCCGACCTGGGGCCGCGACGAGGAGGGGCGGCGCAAGATCGTGACCGAGGACCAGTGCATCCGCCGCGACACCACGCTGGAGGCGCTGGGCGCACTGCGGCCGGTGTTCATGCCCGAGGGCGGCACCGTCACCGCCGGCAACGCGAGCCCGCTGAACGTCGGGGCCGCGGCCCTGCTGGTCATGTCCGAGGATCGGGCGAAGGAACTCGGCCTGACGCCCAGGGTCAAGATCCGCGCGATGGCGGTGGCCGGCGTCGATCCGTCGGTGATGGGCATCGGGCCAGTGCCGGCGACGCACAAGGCGCTCGAACGCGCCGGGCTGAAGCTTGCCGACATCGACCTGATCGAGATCAACGAGGCGTTCGCGGCCCAGACGCTGGCCGTCATCAAACTCCTGAAAGCCGACCCGGAGAAGGTGAACGTGCGCGGCGGCGCCATCGCGATCGGCCACCCGCTCGGCGGCAGCGGGGCGCGCATCGCCACGACGCTGATCCACGCGATGCAGGCGCACAATGCCCGCTTCGGCCTGGCGACGATGTGCATCGGCGCCGGTCAGGGAATCGCCACCATCTTCGAGTCGGTTTGATCGCACCCGGCGAGCGAGACGCATTTCCCCCCTACCCCCCTCTCCCACCAGAGGAGAGGGGGGAGAAGGGATCCAGTCGCCAGTATTTCGCGAGTATCCCCCGCATGGATGGCCCCTACGCCGCGCCACGGACGGTGACCGACCTCGCCGACTGCTACTTCTATCACACGATGCAAATCCCGGAGCATGGCCTCGTCGAGGGCGAGTGGGATCTGCGCGCCGGCGTGGACGCCTATCTCGGCGGGATCCCGCTGCGCGGCCGGCGGGTGCTGGAGGTCGGCACCGCCAGCGGGTTCCTTTGCTTCAGCATGGAACAACGCGGGGCGGACGTGGTCGCCTTCGACCTCGCGCCGGACCAGGCTCCGGACCTGATCCCCTCGGCGGCGGATCCCGGACAGCGGCTCGCGGCCCACCGGGAACACATGCGGCGGTTGACCAACGGGTACTGGCTCTGCCACCGCGCTTTCGGCTCCCGCGCCCGGGTGGCCCACGGCAGCGCCTACGCGGTGTCGGACGCGATCGGCCCGGTGGACGTGGCGACCTTCGGCTGCGTCCTGCTCCACCTGCGCGACCCGTTCCTGGCGCTGAGCAGTGCGCTGCGGCTGACGCGGGAAGCGGTGGTGGTCACCGAGCCGGTGGTGATACGGTCACGCCTGAAGCGGTGGCTCCTCCGGGCGCTGGCCGGGCCGGCGCTGCTGTTCTTTCCGCGCGCGGGGGGTGCCGGGCCGGAAACGACGTGGTGGATCCTCACGCCGGAGGTGGTGCAGACCTTCCTGGGGCTGCTCGGGTTCGGCAAGACGCGCGTGAGCTATCACGAGCAACGCTACCGCGGCCGTCCCGTTAAGTTGTTCACGGTCGTCGGGGAGCGCACGGACGAGCAAGGCGAGACGTGAGAGGGCCACCCGTGCGCCTCAAACAACTCGCTCCGGTTCGGGGCTCCCGGCGGCCTGGGCGTCCCCGTTCCGATCCCGGGGTGGGGCGGCGGGCTGCGTCCCGTCCAGCTCGTGCGAATAGCCGTACCGCTCGATGATCCGCCCCCACCGGCGCCGCACCTCCGCGCGCTGCTCCGGCGTCAGCTGGTAGCGGTTCGTTTCGTACCCGGCCACGCTCCGCAGGTATTCCTCCAGCCGCGGGCGGACGCGCTCGAACTGGCCCAGCCCCAGGTGGTCGTAAAGGGCGCGCAGCTGTCCCACCGGGTCGCGTACCAGATCCTCGTACTTTAGCTCGTAGAACCGCTCGGGCGCGACGAGCCCGCGCGTCTCCTCCAGCTTGTCGTACATCCGCAAGAAGGTGGCGTAGACGTGTTCCTCCAGCCCGGCGAACGTCGGCTTCTGCAGCCCGTGGGTGCGGTAGAGCGCCTTCCACAGGTTGACCGTGGACGGGAAGACGACATAGGGGTTGCGCACGATGTGGACGAACAAGGCGTCGGGGAACATCTCCCGCAACACCTTGAGCCGGCAGGTGTGCGGCGGTGATTTGAGGACGAGCCGGCGCGGATCCTTGAACGTCACCTGCTGAAGGAAGCGATAAAAGGTCCGCTTCCAGCCGCGGAGGGCGCGCGGCGGGATGCCTTCCAGGTCGAGGTATTCCTGGTCCTGCGGCGGGTGGTTGGGGAACGCGACGGTCAGGTACGGCGACGGCTGGCCGAGCATGCACAGGGCGAACTCATCCTCCTGCGGGCGGTCGAACCCGGCCTTCATGTTGTCCATCGGCCGGCGCGTCGGCACCAGGAACCGCATCCACCGGGTCATGAAGGCCTCGGTCAGGAGGAAGTGGTTCGGGTCCAGGCACTCGTAGGTGTTGGGGTAGCCGTGGCGGTCGTCGAGGATGAGCAGTTCGTGGAGCAGGGTGGTGCCGGTGCGCCAGTGGCCGATGATGAACAGGGGCGGGTGGCGGAGGACGGTGTGGCGGATCTGCTGGCCGTACAGCGCTTCCTGCAGGACGCGCAGCAGGGTGTGGACGGTGCTGACGAGAGTGACGACGACCGCGATGTAGAGATAGCGCCAGCTGACGGCGAACGAGTTGCGCGCGAGCAGACGGCCCCAGGCGAAGAAGTTACACCCCTCCCAGATACGCGGCGCCCACTCGGACTTGCGGTCGCCCCGGGGCGGTTTCGACTCTGGCGGGGAAGACGCGCTTGCCATGACCGGCCCTCTCTGTCCAGGATGGACGCCGTCACCAGCACCGCGGCGCTCCTGAGACATTCTCGGGAAGACCAGACGCGACAGCAAGGCGCGCCTCGGGTGAGGCACTACGGCTAAACCAGCCCCGGGATGGGCTGGTTCTCGGTGATGACGCGCAGTACGTCCGACGGCAGACCGGGCGTCAGCCGGACCTCGCCGACGCGGAACAGCGTGTGCATGATCGTCGCGATCAGGTTACGGCTGTTCAGCGGCTCCGCGGCGGGCGCGCCGCCGTCGCGCGTCGAGCGGCCGATCACCTGCCCGCGCGTCAGCCCGCCGCCGTACAGGAACAACGGCGTCAGCCGGCCCCAGTGGTTGCGCCCGCCGTTGGCCTGCAGCTGCGGCGTCCGCCCCATCTCGCCCGTCGCCACCAGCAGGATCTTCTCGCGCAGCCCGCGCGCCTCGCAGTCCTCGATGAATGCCGCGACGGCGCGGTCGAACGGCGCCCCGACGAAGTCCATCCCCTCCCGCACGCCGAGGTTGTTCTGGTCCTGGTGCATGTCCCAGACGAACTCGGTGTTCACCAGGACGAAGCCGCATCCGGCCTCACACAGCCGCCGCGCGGCCTGTGCGACAACCTGACCAACCCGGGCGACTACCGGCCGCAGCTGCGGGCGCTGCTGCTGGCGCTCGACGCCTGGGTCAAGGACGACAAGGCGCCGCCGCCGAGCGTCTACCCGCGCATCGCGGACAAGACGCTCGTGGACTTTCGCCAGGCCAGCACCGCCTTCCCCGAACTGCCCGGCGTGCGCTACCCGCAGGTGATCCAGCGCCCACCCTACGCCGATTACGGCGACGAGTTCCGCACGAAGGGCATCATCAGCCAGGAGCCGCCGCGGGTGCGGCTCGAATACACGGTCCTGGTGCCGAGGAGCGACCGCGACGGCAACGACCGCGGGACGCTGCTGCCGGCGGAGGTGGCGGTGCCGCTGGGGACGTACACCGGCTGGAACCTGCGCCGCAAGGAGTTCGGCGCCGACGGCTCGCTTGCCAGTTTGCTCGGCTCGTACATCCCCTTCGCGAAGACGCGCGCCGAGCGTCAGAAGAGCGGCGACCCGCGCCCGTCGCTCGAAGAGCGGTACGGCGGCTTCGACGCCTACCGGAAGCGGTTCGCCGACAACTACCGTCGGATGGTGGAGAACGGTGCTCTGTTGCGGGAGGACGCCGAGCGGCTCATCGCGGAGCGCGAGGCGGTGCGCAAGCTCTTCCCCGCACCGACGAAGTAGTGCGAACCAGCCCTTATTCGGGTAGGATCAAAGGAGACCCAAATCGGGCTCGGATGCGATGGGCTGCGCAGGACGGGGAGGTCACCACATGAGCATGAGCACAACTCAACCCGCCTTCACGGTTAACCTGCCCACCCTGGAATTGCCAAAGGGCGAGCAGGAGTATCGGGCCTTTCTCCAGTTGCTTCCGGATCTGCTGCCGCATTACCGGGGGCGGTACGTCGCCGTCCACAACGGGCAGGTCGTGGACAGCGATGAGGACGAGGTGAAGTTGATCCTCCGCGCGCAGGCGAAGGTGGGGTATGTACCCATCTGCGTCGGCCTGGTGGCGGAGCCCCAGCCTGTGGCTCGGATCCCTCATTACCGCGAGGTCCAACCGCAGAGAGAGCCATGATCCGCTACCGCTACGTTCACCAGCTCCGTCCGCCGGCGCCCTTTGTCAACGTCACCTTGCGCTGTCCTGGGACTGGGGCTGTTGCTGCGGGCGTACCGGCGCAACTCGACAGTGCTGCTGACCGGACGGTCCTTCCCGCGCGTGTGGTCGAGGAGTTGGGGCTGGTCGAGGACGGGCGAGCATTGTTCCAAGGCTTTGCGGGTGAAGTTATCACCTTGCCCCTTTTTCTCGTCGAGGTCCAGATGCACGACCTGCCCCCTCTGATGATCCGGGCCGCTCTCGGCGAACGCGAGCCATACGTTCTGCTGGGCCGGGACACGCTGAATGCCTACCGGATTATCCTGGACGGCCCGCAGCTTGCCGTGGAGATTGAACAACCACCCGCCGGTTAAGCCATGGGTGACATCCTTGCAGCCTTCTCACGGCAAGCACGTTCCTCCGCGGCCGAACTAGAGTCAGGGACGGTGTCTTCCATCAGGAAAGGAGGGTGTGATGCATCTGCGGCTATTCGTGCCTGCGCTGCTGGCCATGCTCGGCCTGGCAGTGCCGGCGATGGCGACCGATCTGAAGAAGATCGACCGCCGCATCGGCAAGGAGCCGGCCTACACGAGCAAAACGCCTCGGTATTGCCTGCTCGTCTTCGGGCAGGAGGCGAAGGCCCGCGTCTGGGTGGTCCTCGACGGCGATACCCTGTACGTGGACCGCAACGGCAACGGCGACCTGACCGAGGAGGGCGAGAAGGTCAAGCTCCCCGAGTTCACCAAGATCGACGCCGGTTTCATGCAGGGGCAGCGCCAGCACCAGGCCGGCGCGATCACCGCCTGGCCGGCCCGCCGGCTGGAGCTGATGGTGATGCAGATGCGCGTGCGCCTGGGCCACAAGGCCGCCTCGCCGGAAGAGGCCGAGATGGTCAAGGTGCTCGGCGACCCGCCCGGCGGCGTGCTGACCGCCGTCATGGTCATGGACGAGCAGAAGAAGGATGCGGGGAACAGGGAATTCCTCGGAGCGCCGGGCAACACCCAGGTGGCGCTCGTGGACCACAACGGCGCCCTCACCTTCGCCGAACGGCCCCAGGACGCGCCCATCATTCACTTCCACGGCCCGCTCCTGATGACGCTGCACCCCATGCAGAAGCTCGTCCGCGGGCAGGACGCTGAGTTGAAGGCGGGCGTCGGCACGCCGGGCCTGGGCAAGGGCACCTTCGTCTCGATCCTGTACGAGGGCCGCATTCCCAACAACGCTCATCCCGTCGCGGACATCGAGTTCCCGCCGGCTGGCCCGGACCAGGCGCCGCAAAAACTCAGGGTCGAGTTGACCAAGCGCTGCTGAGGCAACCAGCTTTACGGCCCCGTGCGGGCCCCGGAAGCGGTCGGCCTCGGCAACGCGAAGGTCACCCTGTCGTTCCCCGCCTGGAAGGAAGGCAACGTCGCCCCGGCGACGCTCACCGTCCCCGTCGTGATGGCGACGCCCCGGGCGGTGCCGGTCCCGAAGGAAGGGAAAATGATCGACCGCCCCAAACCGGCAAAGGAAAAATGAGTGAGGGCGGCGTTGGCCGGTCTCCGTGCGGCCCGGGCGACCCTCGTCAGAGGTCGTCCGGGCCGCGTCGTTGGCGAAGGGAGGCGTTGGAGCGGGGGAGCGCCTTTTGGTATAACAGCAGATCATCCGCGGCGGCCGTCTCGCCTCTCCGTGGCGGCCCCGCCAACGAAGGAACGAGGCCAATGGACACGCCGAACCCCAAGCGCGCCAACCCCGACAAGCCCGCCAACGAGGCCGCTCCCGCGCGCCACTTCATCCAGGACATCGTTGACGAGGACAACCGCACCGGCAAGTTTGGCGGTCGCGTCCAGACCCGCTTCCCGCCCGAGCCGAATGGCTACCTGCACATCGGCCACGCCAAGTCGATCTGCCTGAACTTCGGCCTCGCCCAGGAGTACGGCGACAAGTGCAACCTCCGCTACGACGACACCACCCCGACGAAGGAGGAGCAGGAATACGTCGATGCGATCCAGCGCGACGTGCGCTGGCTCGGCTTCGACTGGGGCGACCGCGAGTTTTACGCCTCCGACTACTTCGACCAGCTCTACCAGTGGGCCGAGGCTCTTATCGAGAAGGGCAAGGCCTACGTCTGCGACCTGAGCGCCGACGAGGTGGCGGCGTACCGCGGCGGCGTCCAGGGCGGCAGGGAGAGCCCGTACCGCAACCGCTCCGTCGCGGAAAACCTCGACCTGTTCCGCCGCATGAAGGCCGGCGAGTTCCCCGACGGGTCGCGCACCCTGCGGGCGAAGATCGACATGAACTCGCCGAACTTCAACCTGCGCGAGCCGGTCATGTACCGGATCATGCACGCCCACCACCACCGCACCGGCGATAAGTGGGCGATCTACCCGATGTACGACTGGGCGCACGGCCAGTCCGACTCGGTCGAGCGCGTCACGCACTCGATCTGCACGCTGGAGTTCGAGATCCACCGCCCACTGTACGACTGGTTCATCCGCGAACTGGGCATCTACGCCCCGCAGCAGATCGAGTTCGCGCGGCTGAACCTGACGTACACGGTGCTGTCGAAGCGGCGGCTGATCGAACTGGTGCAGGGCAAGTATGTCCGCGGCTGGGACGACCCGCGCATGCCGACGATTGCCGGCATTCGCCGCCGCGGCTATACGCCCGAGGCGGTCCGCAACTTCTGCCGCGATATCGGCGTGGCGAAGTTCAACAGCGTGATCGAGATCCAGCGCCTCGAAAACGCCGTGCGCGAGGATCTGAACAGGCGGGCGCCGCGCGTCATGGGCGTGCTGCGGCCGCTGCGGGTTGTGATCGACAACTACCCGGACGGGCAGACCGAGAACCTGGAGGCGATCAACAACCCGGAGGATCCGGCGGCCGGCACGCGGCAGGTGCCGTTCGGGCGCGTCCTGTACATCGAGCGCGACGACTTCCGCGAGGATCCGCCCAGGCAGTTCTTCCGCCTGGCCCCGGGCCGTGAGGTACGGCTGCGCTACGCCTACTTCATCAGGTGCGAGCGCGTCGTCAAGGACGCCCAGGGCGAGGTGGTCGAGTTGCACTGCACCTACGACCCGGCAACGCGCGGCGGCAACGCCCCGGACGGCCGCAAGGTGAAGGCGACAATTCACTGGGTCGCGGCGGCCCACGCCCTGCCGGTGGAAGCGCGGCTGTACGACTACCTGTTCGCGAAGGCCGACCCGGACGAGGTGGAAGAGGGCCAGGACTGGCGCTCGAACCTGAACCCGAAGTCGCTGGAGGTGATCGAGGCGTTCGTCGAGCCGAGCGTCAAGGGCGCGGCGCCGGGGACGCGCTACCAGTTCGAGCGGCTGGGCTACTTCTGTGTCGATCCCGACTCGACGGCGGACCGGCCGGTGTTCAACCGGACAGTAGGGCTGGTGGACACATGGGCGAAGATCGAGAAGGGGCAGTCGCCGCAGAAGAAGAAGTAGGTGGCAGAGTAGAAGGACAAAGCCCACGGGCGGCGACTCGTGGGCCAGATCCTCAGCGCTTCCCCCCACAGGCGGCGGCCCGTGGGCTTTAAAGAATGAGGGTTTTGGTGGAAAGGTGGAGTGCAGTGGAAAAATAAAAACCCCGCTGAACTTCCCTTGCGGGTCGAACAGCGGGGCCGGAACAGAGAAGAGGCCGTGAAGACAGGGTAGATGGTAACCTCTCCGCAAGAATTGTCAAGTTGAAATGTGGAAAAACTGGGAAACGGACCGCTCGGTCATACGTTCCGGCGTCGGAAGGTCAACTCCCTGGGAGAGATAAGTTTTCCCTGGGTCTTTACGCTGGAGGCAGAATTCCCAGCAGAGGGGCAAGAACACCCGCCTCCACAACCGGCCTTCCCCCCGCGCCACAGCTGCCAGGCCGATCGGCTCAGGTAGACCGCTGATATCGCGACGAGTACCACCACTGACGCCAGCTGCCAGTCCATCGTCAGCCTCTCCCCACGCCACCTCTTGAATTAAGACAGGTCAGCCCGCAATCCAGGTGCCGATCTGATACACTGCCAGCGCTCCGAGATACGCCAGAACAGTCATGTAGACAAATGTCAACAGCGGCCAGCTCCAGCTGTTTGTTTCGCGGCGGATCACCGCGAGCGTCGAGGCGCACTGGCAGCACAGGGCGAAGAACACCATCACCGACAGCGCCACCGGCACGGTGAACAGGTTGCTTGCCGCCAGCGAATCGCCGAGGCTGTCGAGGAACTCGTCGTCGCCCGCGTCGCCCTTGCCCTGCCGGAACAGCATGCCCATCGTCGCGACGACCACCTCGCGCGCCGGGAAGCTCGCCAGCGCTGCCGACCCGAGCCGCCAGTCCCACCCCAGCGGCTCGACCGCCGGCGCGATCGCCTTGCCGAACTGGCCGAGGTAGCTCTGCTCCTTCCAGCGCTCGTACAGATCGTTGATCTCCTCCTCAACCGGCGCGAGTCGGTCCTCCAGCGGCTTCATCGCCTTCCGGACCGGGGCGACCTTCGCCTCCAGCGCCGCGCGGTTTTGGCGGTCCGCCGCCGTGAGGATCCCCGCCCGTTCCTTGCGGGCAAGGCGGCGCAGCTCCCTCAACTCGTCGGCGATGGGCTCCTTCATTTCCGCCAGCTGCTCGCGCTCCTGGCGGATGCGGTTCTCCTTCGCCTCGATCTGCACGTCGAAGCCGGCCCGCTGCGGGTGCCGCGGGTCGGTCACCGGGAAGTAGAGCAGCGCCCAGATGACGATCATGCTGGCCAGGATCACCGTCCCCGCCCGGCGAACGAACGTCCATGCGCTGCCGGTCATGCGCTGCAGGACGGTGCGCGCGCTCGGCCACTTGTACAGTGGCATCTCCATCACGAACGCGGGCGTCTCGCCCCGCAGCAGGGTGCGCTTCAGCACCCACGCCACCAGCGGCGCCAGCACCAGCCCGATCAGGTACATGCCGAACAGCGTCACCCCCGGCACCCACCAGGCGTACCCCAGGTCCGGGCTCAGGAACGTCCCGATCAGCAGGACGTACACCGGCAGCCGCGCCGAACAACTCATCAGCGGGGCAACGAGGATGGTCGCGATGCGGTCGCGACGGTTCTCGATCACCCGCGCCGCCATGATGCCCGGCACGGCACACGCCACCGACGACAGCATCGGGATGAACGCCTTGCCGTTCAGCCCGCACTTCGACATCAGCCTGTCCATCAGGAACGCGGCCCGGGCCATGTACCCGCAATCCTCCAGGACGGCGATGAACGCGAACAGAATGAGGATTTGCGGCAGGAAGATCAGCACGCTGCCGACGCCCCAGATCACGCCGTCCACCAGCAGGCTGCGCAGCGGACCTGGCCCCATCGCTCCGGTCGCCAGGTCGGCCAGGGCGGTGCGACCATCGCTGAACAGATCCATCAGCGGCTTGGCCCAGGTGAAGATCGACTGGAAGACGACGAACATCAGCGCCAGGAAGGCGAGCGTGCCCCAGACCTTGTGCGTCAGCACGCGGTCGAGCCGGTCGGTCCAGGTGACGACCCGCCGGGCCGGGCGCTCGACGCACCCGGCGGTCGCCTCGCGAATCCACCCGTAGCGCACGCGCGCCTCGACGGCCGGCACGGCGCAGCCGGCCTGCCCCAGCCGCTGCCGGGCCGCCTTCACCTTGTCAGGGAGGCCGTTGCCGCCGCGCTCGGCGAGGATGCGCTCCGTGTGCCCGCCGACGTCGAGGAGCAGCCGGCGCACCAGGTAGGCGGGCACCTCCGCGCCGACCGCGGTGTGCAGGTCGGCCGCCTCGCGCTCGAACGCTCCGGGGAAGGGCGGTCCCTTCCTCGGCGGCGAGGCGCCGCACGCCTCAACGACGGCCTGCCGCAGCGCGTCGAGCCCCTTGCCCCGGTTCGCCTGGATCGGCACCACCGGCACGCCGAGTTGCTGCGCCAGCCGTTGCGCGTCGATCCTGATGCCCTGCGCCGTCGCCACGTCAATCATGTTCAGGGCGACGACGACCGGCACGCCGAGTTCCAGTACCTGCGTCGTCAGATACAGGTTGCGTTCGAGGTTCGACGCATCGACGATGGTGACAACGACGTCCGGTCGGCCCTCGCCCGCCTGACGGCCGAGGAGCAGATCGACGGCGACCATCTCGTCCGGGCTGCGCGGGGCGAGGCTGTACGTCCCGGGCAGGTCGATGACCTCGACCACCTGCCCGTGGTGCTTCAGGCGCCCCTTCTTGGTTTCGACGGTGACGCCCGGGTAGTTGCCGGTGCGCTGCCTCATGCCGGCGAGGGCGTTGAACAGGGTCGTCTTGCCCGTGTTCGGGTTGCCGACCAGCGCGACGGTGGGAGTTTTCACGAGCGTCATGGGAGAACCAGTCGGAGGAAAGGATGAGGGATGAGGGGAAACAGCAGCAAGCTGGTCTGTCTTTCCTCATCCCTCATCCTTCATCCCTCTCCGAATCCCTCATCCTTTGAACGATGACCCGCGCCGCCTCGCTGCGGCGCAGGCTCAGCCGGTAGTCGCGCAGACGGATCTCCATCGGGTCGCCGAGCGGGGCGAAGCCGATCACCTCGACCTCCTCCCCCTCCAGCAGGCCCATTTCGAGGATACGCTGCACGACCGCATCGTCGCCGACGACGGTCTCGACGCAGGCCCGCTGGCCGAGGCGCAGCTGATCCAGGGACGGCATGGCAGGCTCCGGGGCAAGCGGGCGAGAGACGCGGCGGGAGGGAGGGAGCGAGGCGGGCCTTAGCCGACGGCCGGCAGCGGGCGAACGAGGATCTGCATCCCCCAGTCGGGGCGCAGGCTCAGGCGAGCCTCGCCGACCTGCAGCAGGCACGGACTGCCGGGCTGCAGGACGCACAGGCGGCTGCCGATGCGCACGCCCATCTCCGCCAGGCGGCTCACCCAGCCGGCCTCCCCACTCACCTCCGCCACGTCGGCCCACGCGCCCGAATCGAGCAGTTCCAGCGGCAGCAGATCATGCACGGGCATGTCCCTCCAATGCGCCCTCGATTCGGCCTCTCTTGTTGAGACTGAATCTCAATCTTACTCTACCCGTCCTGACGCGGGTGTCAAGAAGGGACTGGTGAGATTCGTGAAGAACCGCACGACCAGCCTGGAGCGCAGGCGACGGATCCGGCGCGATCTACTTGAGATCCGGTCGCAGGCGGTGGGGCCTTTCTCAGCGGGGAATGGGGCATGGGAAGTGAGGAGGGGCAGAGAAAGCCCACGGGTGGCGCCCCGTAGGCGAAGCGCTGGCGACTTTCCTCACGGGCCGCCGCCCGTGGACTTTGGCTCCTCACTCCTTACGCCTTCTTCGGTCTGAGGAAGTCGAGGACGTCCAGAATCGCGCGCGGGTCCACCCGGTACGGCGTGCCCTTGCCCTCGTAGAATCCGTAGCGCTCGACCATGTGCGGGATCAGCAGCGAGTAGGTCAGCTTCTTGCCGGTGCCGACGTTCTGGACCGTCGCCTCACAGTTCGTCTTCGTGTCGTCCTCGAAGGGCGAGGTGATGAGCCCGCGGAAGCAGGCGGCCGTGAGCTTGAACCGCTTGCCGTGATAGAGGATTTCTCGCCCGGCCGGCTTGCGTCCGGCCTTCGTGTCGGCGCGGTACTGCCGGAGGGCGACCGCTCCGAGGACGTGGAGATGCCGGGCCAGTTCCTGGTGCGTCAGCCCCAGCTGCTCGACGACGTACCCGTTGTCCATCGCGAGCACGTCGAGAAGGCTCTCGTCCTTACCGAGGAAGCCAAGCCGCGACAGCTGGCCGGGGCGCATGTCCTTCTCCAGCGACGCGATTCTGCGGCCGGCGATTTCGGTCAGCTTGCGGATCAGGGCCGTCTCGTTCTTTCCTCCGACGACGAACCCCGTCTTCGGGTCTTTCCGGGGCGAGACCGGCTCGACCCCCAGGGTCTTGAGGTCGGCCTTCGTGAAGTCTTCCGGCACTTCCTGGCCGGGGCCGGGCAGGAGGTCGGCCGCGAAGCCGGCGAGCACGAGCAGGCCGGCGAACAGACTCGATCGGAGCATCGCACACCTCCGGAGTGTCTCGGCGGGTGGGCAGGACCGCGCACCTGCGAGTCTATGCCGGGCCGGGGCCGCGTCAACGGTCCGCGCTTTCTCCTTGAACCGGGCGGCGGCGCGCCCCAGAATGAAGCCTCAACCCGCCGCTTGCGAGTCGGCGGCGGAACTCGGGAGGAACCTGCCGATGGGCGCCGGTCCGCTGGCCGACGTGGTGGTGATCGACCTGACGCGCGTTCTGGCTGGCCCGTTCTGCACGATGATGCTGGCCGAGTTGGGCGCCCGCGTCATCAAGGTCGAGAACCCCGACGGCGGCGACGACTCGCGCCGCTTCGGTCCGTTCGTCGAGGGCCGGTCGGCGTACTTCCTATCTCTCAACCGCGGCAAGGAGAGCGTCGCCCTCAACCTCAAGGACAAGGCGGACCGCGCCGTGCTGCGTGAGCTGGTGCGGCGCGGCGACGTGCTCGTGGAGAACTTTCGCCCGGGGACGCTTGACCGGCTCGGCCTCGGCTACGAGCGGTTGCGAGAGGTGAACCCGCGCCTGATCTACGCGGCCGTGTCGGGGTTCGGCGACAGCGGGCCGTGGCGCGAGCGGCCGGCGTATGACATGATCGTGCAGGCCGCGAGCGGGCTGATGAGCATCACCGGCCACCCGGGCAGCCCGCCGACGAAGGCTGGCACGTCGGTCGGCGACATCACCGGCGGACTGTTCCTGCTGGCCGGCATCACGAGCGCCCTGTATCACCGCGAGCGCACTGGGGCCGGGCTGAAGGTCGATGTGAGCATGCTCGACGGTCAGATCGCCATCCTGGAGAGTGCGGTCCAGCGCTACGCCACGACCGGACAGGTGCCCGGGCCGATCGGCAACCGCCACCCGTCGATCGCCCCGTTCGAGCCCTACGACACGGCCGACCGCCCGCTGATCGTCGCGGTCGGCAACGACGGCCTGTTCGCCCGACTGTGCGCGGCGCTCGGGCACCGCGCGTGGGCGGCGGACGCACGCTTCGCCACAAACGCGGACCGCGCCCGCCACGTCGAGGCGCTGAAAGGGCTGCTGGAGTCGGTCCTGCGGACCGCGCCGGCGGCCTACTGGACGGCGGTGTTCGAGGCGGCCGGGGTGCCGTGCAGCCCGATCAACACGGTCGCGGACGCGGTCGAACACCCGCAGGTACAGGCGCGGAACATGATCGTCCGCGCGGGCACGCTGCGCATGGCCGGCAATCCGATCAAGTTCGACGCCTTCCCCGACCCGCCGACGCGCCGCCTCGCGCCCGACCTCGACGAGGATGGCGAGCGGATCCGGGCCGAGGTCCGCCAGGATCCGAAGGCAGGTCCGAACCGAGCCCCTTGACAGGGCGGGCCGTCCGGCCCCGCCTGCTACCTGCAACACAGGAGGTGGAGTATGCTCAGACGCGAGTGGCTTGCAGTGGTACTCGTCGGCGCGTGTGCGACGACGTCGGCCGCCCAGACGCAGCCGACGAAGGAGAAGGCGGTCCAGGTGCTGCGTGAGGTTCTGGCCGCGCTGGAGGCGAAGGATTACGACCGGGCGGCGAAACACTTCCAGTTCCCTGCCAAGGCGGACCGGAGCAAGATCGCCAGCGAACTCGCGGCCCTGCTGACGCGCAGGGAGATCTCGAAGAAGGGCATCGACGTTCTTGCCGCGAAGGGCAAGTGGGGGAAGCTGGCCGACGTGCTCGCCGCCAAGCGGGCGCAGGGCTACGCCAATCGCTTCAAGGTGCCGCTCGACGCCTGCTACGGGCTGCTGCTCGAACCGGCGGAGGCTGGGTTCTACTGGGACGGGGCGCGGTTCAAGATCATCCGCTGCGACGACATCGGCAAGCTGCAGTAGCGAAGCCCGAGGGGCCGTGGGGCGGGCTCGAATGCCGCTCCACGGCCCCTGTTCCGAAGCCCTGGGGTTACCAGCGGAAGGCGGCTCGCACGTCCTGGTTGACGACCTGCTCGGCCGGCCACTCGCCCCGACTCAGCGCCACGATCGCCCGGGCCGATGACAGCGCCATGTCATCGCGCGACTGCAGGTCCACGCCAGCCGTGTGCGGTGTCACCAGTACGTTGTCCATCTCGAACAGCGCGCACGGCGGGGGCGGCTCCTCCTCGAACACGTCCAGCGCGGCCCCGGCGAGTTGGCCCGTCCGCAGCGCCTCGATCAGGTCGGTCTCGCACACCAGTCCGCCGCGCGCCGTGTTCACCAGGAACGCGGTCGGCTTCATCTGCGCCAGCGTTCGCCGGTTGATCAGGCGGCGCGACTCGGCCGTCAGCGGGATGTGCAGAGTGAGGAAGTCGGCCTCGGCGAGGAGGCGCTCCATCGGCACCAGCGTGATACCGTGGCGCTCGACGAAGACCCGGTCGGGGAACGGCTCATACGCCAGCAGGCGCATGTCGAACGCGGCCGCGCGGACGGCGACCGCCTTGCCGATCCGTCCCAGGCCGGCGATGCCGAGGGTACGGCCGCGCAGCGGCAGGTTCGACCGGCGCGGCCACCGACCGCAGCGCGTCCCGGCATGCTGGTTGACAATATCCTTGGCCAGGCCGAGGATCAGCGCCAGGGTGTGTTCAGCGACCGCGTCCTGGTTCGTCCCCGGGGCGATGCACACGGCGACCCCGCGCTCGGTCGCTGCCTTCAGATCGACCGCGTCGTACCCGACCCCGGCCCGGGCGATGACGCGCAGGGTCGGCATCGCCTCGAGCACGCGCCGCGTGTACGGCTCGGACCCGGCGATGGCGGCCGAGACGCCCTTCAGGTAACCGAGCAGCTCGTCCTCGGTCAGCTGGCGGCACTCGGTCGGAAAGATCGGCTCGAACCCGGCGTCGCGCAGCAGCTGCAGGTATGACGCCTCGACGCCAACCAGGGTCGCGGGGGAAATCAGGACTTTCAGCATGGGGTAAATCGTCCTTCGAGTCTGGGCGGGCTGGGTGGAAGGGCGACGGGCATTGCCAATCTACAGGAAAGCCCACGACTTGCAACCCGCGCGGGGCCGCCATGAGAAGGGGTTACAAAGCCCGCGGGGCGCGTCCCGCGGGCTTTAACCCTGGTGTGTCTCGCACGCCCCTGCCAGCGCGGCGCGCAGGCGCGTCACCCACGCGCTCAGTGCCGCCTGCTTGCGGCGGTAGCACAGTTCAGCCTCTTCCAGGGTGACCCGGACGAGGCACACCTCGTCGCCGGGGCGGAGCTGGCCGAGCGCGTCGAGGTCGGCGCCGATGATCTGGGCGATCTTGGGATAACCGCCGATCGTCTGGCCGTCGATGCCGAGGATGATGCACTGGCCATCGCGCGTCACCTGGACCGCTCCGGGGCAGACCGGCTCGGAAACGAGTTCGCGGTCCGGCACGGGCAATGGCGGTCCGTCCAGGCGCAGGCCCATGCGGTTGCTCGCGGGGGTTACGCGAAACCGTAGCGCGGCCCGGTCGGGCTGCGCGTGCGTCACTCCAGCCGCCGACGGGAACCAGTCCGCTTGCGGGCCGGGGAGGCTCCGGAGCGGTTGGAGCAGCGGTCCCGCCGGCCGCCGCAGGTCGCGCTCGTGCTCCCAGGGCAGCGGGTGCCGAAAGAACCGCCGGCCTATCCGGCCGGGGACACAGGGTAATTCATCTCCTTCACGGATCGCAGTCAGGCCCGAACGGCTGCCGAGAACCGCCGGCGTTTGCAGCCCGCCGCCCACGCACAGGTAGGCGCGCACCTTCTCGGAAGTCCCGCGAATCTGCAGGATCTCGCCAGCGGTCAGGGTGAAAGTCGTGCCGACGGCGAGTCGCTGCCGATCGCTCTCCAGATCGAACGGCGCGCCGTACACCACGCACGCCAGGTCGCACCCCGCCTGGAGGGTGGGACCGACGAGGGTGAATTCCAGCGCCGCGGCATCGGGCGGGTTGCCGACCAGGGCGTTACCGAGCGCAAGCGCGGTGCGGTCCGCAGCTCCGCCCACCGGCACGCCGAGGCTGCGGCAATGCGACCGGCCGAAATCGACGACCAGCGTGTGCAGACCGGGAGCGAGGACGCGCAGGCTCATGCGAACGGCCGGATGGCGAGACCCTGGCGGGTGAGGGCGGCCCGCAACTCCCGCACGAACGCCACCGCCTCCGGGTTGTCGCCGTGGACGCAGATGGTGCGCACGCCGCACTCGCGCACCAGCCACTCGACCTGACGGACCGCGTCGGCGGGGCTCTCGATGAAGGCGTCGGGGCGCGAACGCGGTACGAGCGAACCGTCCGGCAGATAGCGGCGGTCGGCGAACCCCTCGGCGACGAAGCGGCAGTGTCCCGCGCTCAGCGCCTCCAGGCGCGACCCGGGCAGCCCGAGCAGCGGCAGATCGAACAGGGCGGCCGCGGCGACGACGGGCCGCGCGAAGGCGTCGTCGCGGCACGCCAGGTTGTACAGCGCGCCGTGCGGCTTGAGGTGGCTGAGCGGTCGGCCGACGGCGCGGGCCAGCCCGGCGAGCGCGCCGACCTGGTAGACGCACTCCTCGAATGCCTGCTGTTGGGTGCGGGGGAGTTCGCGCCGGCCGAAATGCTCGCGGTCGGCGAAGCCGGGATGGGCGCCGGCCCGCACGTCGTGACGCGCCGCGGAAGCGAGGGTGGCGAATGCAAGCGACGGGTCGCCTGCGTGACCGCCGCAGGCGACGTTCGCCGAGGTGACCAGGCCGAGTAACTCCTCGTCGTGGGCGCAGCCTTCGCCCAGGTCGCAGTTAAGGTCGATCTCCATACCGGACGACTCCAGAACCAGCCGCGCGCCAGCGCACGGGGCGGACCGCTCACTGGTGCTCGCGACTGGTACGATGCGCTTCGTCTCGGCTCACGGCCCGATGCCGCCGTGGACCCGCTGGTAGGTCATGTGCGACGGCTGGTCGTTCATCCAGAAGCGGCGCCACTCGTCGTGCATTTGCCGCAGATCCTCGGACTGGAACAGCAGCTGCTCCATCCGCACGTTCGGGTTGCTTGAGTACTGGTTGATCAGGCAGCCCGCGTTCGCGAGCCCCAGACACAGCGCCGCCCCGACCATGAGTAACCGCCGCATGCCACGCCTCCCTGCCGCATCGGCTCTCTGTCCCGTCCCCACCCGGGACGCTGTCCGGTCCCGACGTCTCCGGGCCGAGGCTCGCCGAGCCTGCGGATCCTGGGGTTAGTATCGGCCGTGCGGGTTACGATCTTGAGGGCAACTTTGCGGGGGCCGGGGGCAAGCAATAGCACCCGGGGTCGGCGCCCGGGTGCTGGGGGGTGGGTCGCGGCTCAGCGAGTTCACGGCGTCGGCGCCTTGCGTGCCCGGGCCGGCCGGGTCTTGACGGTGGCACCGCCCTCGCGCTCGTTCTGCCCGTTGGCGGCCTCTTCGAGTTCATCGGCATCGCTCTCGAGGTCGGCCAGGGTCTCCTCTTCCGCCACCAGCGCCATCTGGCGCACGCGCTCCTCCATCTCCTTGCCCGGCTTGAATGTGACCACATTCTTTGGGGCCACGTCCACCTTGTCGCCCGTGCGTGGATTGCGCGCCTTGCGCGCCTTGCGTCGCTTCACCTCGAAGACGCCGAAGTTACGCAGTTCGATGCGCTTCTCCCGAATCAACGTCTCCACGATGGCGTTGAACGTCTTCTGGACGATCTCCTTGGTCTTGAGCTGGGTCAGCCCAAGTTCCTCTGAGATCTGTTTGACGATCTCTTTTTTGGTCACCTGTGGGATCTCCTTGCCGAACGTACAGGGCGCAGGCGAGGCCGCCTGGGTGTTTTTAAGTGTAAAAGGGGCATAGGGTAATGTCAAGCGAAAAGCAGACCATCCGCTCCCGACCGCGGAGAGCGCGCAGCCGCTCCGGGCTGGATTTTCCCTGTCCGGGGCCGTCCGGGCAGCATACGATAGGCACCGCCCGGCGCGTGACGGCTCCCTGTCTCTCCGACAATCTACCCGCCTGAGGAGCACCCCGGATGAGCGCCGAAGCCGCCAACCCCATCGGTCTGCTGCTGTCCGACGACCTGCTCTTCACCAGCCGCATCACCGCGACGGCCGCGCAGCTGGGGCTGACGGTTCGGACCGCGAAGACGCAGGACGTACTGGAAAACCGCGCGGTCCGGGACGCGCCGCGCTGCGTCGTCCTCGACCTGGGCAACCCGGGCCTGGACATCGCCGCCCTGATCCGGCGACTCCGCGCATTGCCCACCCCGCCGTTCGTCGTCGCCTACGGCTCGCATGTGGACGTCGCCACCCTGAAAGCCGCGCGCGCCGCCGGGTGCGACCTCGTGCTGCCGCGCAGCAAGTTCGTCGAGGAGTTGCCGCACGCGCTACCCGACTGGTTCGCCGGCCGAAGCCGCCCGTCGCCTCCCTGAAACCCCAAACCGCACGCTCTCGCGCCCAGTCACACGATGAACGGCAACGGGTTGATGCCGGTCGTCGCGGTGAACGGGGTGACCAGGCTCGTGCTGGCCAGGCCGGATAGAGGGTTGACGAACACCGACCCGGGCGCTGTCTGGACCGTCCCCTGCGGCGCGATGAGGTTGGCCGTCGAGAGCGCGTTCATGGGGAAGACGATCCCTCCCGTCGGGAACAGAGACTGGCCCCCGGAGAGGAATGTCTGGGCGGCGGTCGTACCGGCCACCGTCTGCACTCCCTGGGCGAACGCCGTGCCGACCGGGATCTGTACTCCCTGAGAAGGGATGGTCGTCCCGAGAAAGGATGTGTTACTCGTCCCGACCGCGGCTTGCACGGCGCCGGTCACGCCCGGAATCGTGCGCGTGAGGGTGTTAATGCGGATGTCGGTGAGCACGCCACGGTTGAGGATCTCCAGCGCCGGCAGCGTGGCGTCGAACCGGCCGCCCTCGACGAAGAATCGATCGGCGACCACGTTGGGGTCGGTCTCGATGGTGCGGGTGAGGAAGTTGTCGATCTGGTCGCGGAACTCGCCGGACCCGGCGATGCCGGCGAGCAGGTTCTCCAGCGGCAGCCCGGCGCGCAGGGCGTTGCCCCAGAACTTCTCCCCCGCGGTGTCGAGCGGCCGGGCGAGGATCTCCTGATATGCGCCGGCGACCTTCAGCCGGATGGCCTCGTCGCTGGCGAGGATCTGCGTGACGATGTCCTGGCGCGACTGGCCCTCGATGAGGCGGCGGTTCCAGAAGCTCTCGCCGGCCTGGTCGAGCGGCCGGCCGAGCTGGCTGCCGTAAACCGCCGTCAGCCAGTCGCGGTTGTTCGTCCCGCTGAGGGTGAAAAACTCGAGGGAGCCGAGGACGGAAGCCTTGACCTGCTCGTAGGTGGCCCCGCCGTCCTCCATCGCGTCGCCGAAGAAGTTCAGACCGGCCGGGTCGATCAGCCGGCCGAGGTAGGTGCGGTAGAGGATCTGCAGCTGACGGCCGTGCGCCTCTGGGCTGTCGAGGATGGCGGCGGCCACCTGCGCGCGCGTGGCGCCCGCGTCCAGCCGCCCGGTCCAGAATGAGAGCCCTTGCAGGTCCAGCGCCCGGCCGAGGAATCCCTGGTAGGTTGCGGCGAGGTACGTCTCGGTCAGCGTGGCGGGGACTTCGCGGGTTTCCAGTGGTTCCAGCGCCGGCCGGTGTTGACGGGATCCCGCGGCGGGACGGGGACGGCGGTGCAGGCGCGACAGCCAGGAGCGCAGACCCATCGGAGGAGTCTCCCGCAGCAAGGGGCGGCCGGCGAGGCGTGCCGGCGCCGCCAGTGACAGTGGGTCGTCATGGGGGGCCGAGGGTATTCTACCCCCGGGCCGTGGGCGAGACAACGACCCGGCGGTTGCGGCGGCTCCCCGCCTGTGGTTCAATGATCCTCGGTCGCACCGGCCGGCCGTGCGGAACCTGCTTGCAAGGGGGAGCGCGACCTCGGGCGCTGAACCGCGCGGTCAGTCCATGTTGTCGAGCAGGTGCCCGAGCTTGTCCTTCTTCGTCTTGAGGTAGCGCGTGTTGTGCTCGTTCGGCGGAACCTGGATCGGCACGCGCTCGACGACTTCCAGGCCGTAACCCTGCAGGCCGACGATCTTCGTCTGGTTGTTGGTCATCAGCCGAATCTGCCGCACCCCCAAATCGAACAGAATCTGGGCGCCGATCCCGTAGTGCCGCAGGTCCGCGCCGAACCCGAGCTTGCGGTTCGCCTCGACCGTGTCGAGCCCCTCCTCCCGCTGCAGCCGGTACGCCTTCAGCTTCGGCACCAGCCCGATGCCGCGCCCCTCCTGGCGCATGTACAGGATGACGCCCTTGCCGGCCGCCTCGATCTGGGCCATCGCCTGGTGCAGCTGCGGCCCGCAGTCGCACAGGCAACTCCCGAACACGTCGCCCGTCAGGCACTGGCTGTGGACCCGCACCAGGACCGGCTCCGTCTGCTCGGGGATGACGCTTTGGTTCTCGACGCCCACCCCGCCCAGGCACAACGCCAGGTGCGGTTCCGGATCAACCAGAGAGGAATAGGCAAATAGATCAAACTCACCGTAGCGCGTCGGCAGCCAGATGGCCGCCTCGCGCCGCACCAACTTCTCGCGGTGGCGCCGGTACTTGATCAGATCCTCGATCGTACACATCTTCAATCCGTGCTCGCGGCAGAACGCGCGCAGGTCAGGCAGCCGGGCCATGTGACCGACCTCGGTCAGGATCTCGCAGATGACGGCGGCCTCCTTCAGCCCCGCCAGCCGCGTCAGATCGACGCTGCCCTCGGTGTGGCCGGCGCGCACCAGCACGCCGCCGGACCGAGCCTGCAACCCGTCCACATGGCCCTTGCCGCGGATCAGGTCGTTCGGCACGGCGGTGTCGGCAATGGCGACGCGGATCGTGTGAGCCCGGTCGTAGACGGATGTGCCGGTGGTGATGCCGTGGCGGGCGTCGAACTTCTGGGTGAACGGCGTCGCCTCGGGGTTGGCGTGATTGGTCGGCTGAACCTCCAGGTGCAGCCGCTCGCAGATTGGCTGGGCCATCGCCAGGCAGACCAGCCCGCGCCCGTGGCGGACCATGAAGTTGATCGCCTCCGGCGTCACCCGCTCGGCCGCGATGACCAGGTCGCCCTCGTTCTCGCGGTTCTCGTCGTCCACCAGCACGATCATCCTGCCGGCGCGCAGGTCGGCCAGGGCTTCGTCGATCGTGCAAAATGTCTCGCCTGTCGTCGGCATGGTGGAACCCTCGTCAGGAGGGATGAGGGGTCAGAGGCCAACAAAAAGCCCACGGGTGGCGTCCCGTGGGTCATGTTCCCAGCGCTTGCCCCACGGGGTGCCACCCGTGGGCGTTCTGCTGACCCCTGACCCCTCACCTCTGGTTCTCATTGTATCGCGCTTGACCGGCGCCGTCGGACCTGCGAGAATTGCTGAAAAGATGCCCGGCCCTGGTGAGAAAGTAGACCCCCGCCTGCTCGCCGCCGCGTTGCTGCGCCCGCCTCGCCGCCGATCGCTCACCTGAAACTCTTGCCCGTGTTGACGATGGGGACACAGCCCGCGCTCGCCTGCTGACGGCACCCGGTTTGCCCGGTGACGGGCGTTGTCCCCTTTACTACCTCTGAGAAGTCACCTGCCATGAATACACGTCGTCTGGGGATCTGGTTCGTCGGCGCTTGTGGCGGCGTCGCGAGTACCGCCGCCCTCGGCCTGGCGGCCCTGCGTCGCGGGCTGATCGGGGAGACCGGCATGGTCACTGCCCTGCCCCAGTTCGCCGGCCTCGACCTGGACGAGCCGGCGTGGTTCGAGGTCGGCGGTCACGACGTCCGCCGGGCCACCTACCGCCAGGCGGTCCGTGACTTGCGTCAGCGCTCCAACGTCTTCGACCCGGAGGTGGTCGAGGCGTGCCTGCCGGAACTCGATCGGTGGACCGAGAACGTCCGGCCGGGGACGGTCCTCAACGCCGGCCCGGCCATCGATCGCCTGGCCGACCTGCCCGAGGCCCACCGGGCGGAGACAGCCCGCAGCGCGATCGACCGCATTCAGGTCGATCTGCGCGACTTCCGCGCTCGCCATCGGCTCGATCAGGTCGTGGTCGTCAACGTCGCCTCGACCGAGGCGCCGTTCCCCGAAACCGACGCCCTCAGGACCGTCGAGCAGTTGCTGCCGGCGCTGGAGAAGCGCCAGCCGATCCTGCCGGCGAGTTCGCTCTACGCCTGGGCGGCCCTCGACCTCGGGTGGCCGTACCTCAACTTCACCCCCTCGCTCGGCGCCTCGTTCCCGGCCGCGCACGAGTTGGCGGAGACACGGCGGGCGGTCCACGGCGGCAAGGACGGCAAGACGGGCGAGACGCTCCTGAAGACGGTGCTGGCGCCGATGTTCGCGCTGCGCAACCTGCGCGTGCTCAGCTGGGTCGGGCACAACATCTTCGGCAACCGCGACGGTGTGATACTCGACGACCCGGCCAACAAGGCATCGAAGATCCGCACCAAGGATCAGGTCATCACCCAGATCCTCGGGTATCGGCCGCAGACGCACGTCTCGATCGAGTACATCGAGTCGCTGGACGACTGGAAGACGGCGTGGGACCACATCCACTTCCAGGGGTTCCTGGGGGTGAAGATGATGCTGCAGTTCACCTGGCAGGGCTGCGACTCGCTGCTGGCGGCCCCGCTCGTGCTGGACGTCGCCCGGCTGGCGCTGCTGGCGCAGCGGCGCGGCGAGGTCGGGGTGCTGCGCCACCTGGCATGCTTCTTCAAGAACCCGATGGGCGTGGAGGAGCACGACTTCTTCAAGCAGTTCACGCTCCTGGGCGAGTACGCGGCCCGCGCCGCCCACAGGTGAGGCGGTCCGTATAATCGCAGCAGACCGACCGCAGCAAATGCGGGAGCGGCGTGGCGTGAGCCCGCCGGTGGTTGCAGGACCGGCGGGCT
>JADLBT010000069.1 GCA_020847555.1 Gemmataceae bacterium | reverse complement strand
ATCACCGCCGCCACCGAGAGCCCGAAGGCGAACGGCCAGGGGTGTGCTACAGGGGCCGCCAGCCCTCGCATCGCCCGCATGGTGTTGCCTTCCCATAACGAAGGTCAACCGCGGGCATGCGATTGGCTTGCGGCGCGCCCACCCGGAGGCCCCGGCTTTACCTCACGTCGAGGAACTCCGCAGACATCCACCCGGCAAGGCCACGTGCCGTCACTGGCACCCAGAACCCCTGCCCGACCGTGACGGCAGTGCCCGCGGGCGCCGTCAGGACGATCTCCTCCTCCGTGGACGGGCCTGCGCGCAGGTTGAGGTCCTCGCGCACCGTGGCGGTCAGGCCGAACCCGGTGCCCTCCTGCGCAGGGATGTCCAGGTACTTCGCGGACATCCACCCCCGCTGCTCGCTGCACAACACCGGCAGCCAGCCCTCTTTGCCGAGCGTGACGACCGTCCCTGGCTGCGCCACCAGCAGGACCGGCTGGAGGGTTGAAGGGCCCTCCCGCAGGTTCAGCTCCTCGCGCACGACGGCAGTCTCGCCATCCGCCGGCGCCGTCCCGCCGCCCGCAGTGCCGGCTGCCTTCAGGAAGGGCGTCGGGTCGACGTCCGTGCCGTTGCGGCGGGTTTCGTAGTGCAGGTGGTCCCCCTCGGAGACGCCGGTATGGCCCACGCCCCCGAGCTGGTCCCCGACCGTCACGCGCTGGCCGAGGGTGGCGTCGATGCGCGTCATGTGGCCATAGATGGCGAGCACGCCGTCATCCCGCTCGATGCCCACCGTGTTCCCCTTGCCTTCGAACACCCCCGCAATGCGCACGACCCCCGTGTCCGCGGAGAGGATGGGCGTCCCCTCGGGCACCCCCGCGATGTCGATCCCCGGGTGGTAGCCCTTCGCGTAGTACTTCTTCACGGATGGGTCCGTGTTCTCCGGGCCATACCCCTGGGACACGAACGGACGGCCAATGGGCCGGTCGCCCGGGACCGGGAGGAGCAACCCGGAATGGGGGTCTTCGAATAGGCGAGACATAGTGAGCTTCCTCCTCTCCTTATCGCGTTGCGGCATTGTAGCTGTTGGGATCCGTTTTTCGAGCCCTTTCCCGTTGCAATTGCCACGCCCGGGCGCAAGCCGCCTCCGGCGCCCATGCCCCAGCGTGCGGCACGAATTGTTGTCCGCACACAGGGGGCGTGACATCATCGAGATACTCCCGGCTGTCCCCGTCCTCCCGGCGGCCCGAGAACCACTCGCATGCCCTTCCGCGCCATCCTCTTCGACATCGGTGACACCCTCTGGCACGCAAAAGACGCGCCCTCGACGGCGGAGTTCCGGCGGATGGCCGCAGAGCGCGCGTCCTCGGCGCTGGCGTCACTCGGCGTGCACCATCCCGACCCTGCGGCCGTCGCCCGCGCCGCCTGGCTGGCCATGGAAGACGCGATGCGGGCGGCCCGCCGGGGTGACCTCGTCGAACCCGATTACGGCGACGTCTGCTGTGCCGCCCTCGCCGGGCTCGGCCTCTCGCTCTGCCGCGATGACGCCGCGCGACTCCTCGAAGCGACCTACATCTCCGGCATCGAAGGCGGCAAGGCCCCCTATCCCGATGCCGCCGGGGTGTTGGCCGAACTGCGCCGCCGGGGGTTCGCGCTCGCCGTCGTCACGAACCGCGCCTTTGGCGGCGAGCGCTTCCGCGCCGACCTGCGCGACGCCGGCCTCGATATCGGCTGGGACGCCGAAGCCGTCTCCGTCGAGGTGGGCTACCTGAAACCGCACCCCAGCATCTTCGAACACGCGCTGCATGGGCTCGGCCGCCAGGCGCACGAGGCCCTGATGGTGGGCAACTCACTCGCCGAGGACGTCGCCGGCGCGCAGCGCCTCGGCATTGCCGCCGCCTGGCGCCGCTCACCGCCCGACGCCGAGGGCGTTGTCCCCGATTACACCTTCACCGAGCTCAAAGAGCTGCTCGCCTTCCCCGACCTGGCGCAAGCCGGATGACGACACCGCAGCGCACCTGGGGTGGCCGCTTCGAAGGCGACATGGACGCGCTCACGCGGGACTACACCGCGGGCGCCGACCAGGGCCTCTTCGAGCACGACATTGCCGGCTCCATCGCCCACGCCCGCATGCTCGGGCGTCAGCGCATCATCCCCCAACCTGATGCCTACGCGATCGTCGAGGGGTTGGCCGCCGTGCTGGAGGAGTTCCGGGCGGGCCGCGTCACCTGGCGGCCGGAACTCGAGGACATCCATACGCACGTCGAGGTCCTCCTGCGGGAGCGCATCGGCGAGGCGGCCGGCCGGCTGCACACCGCCCGCTCGCGCAACGACCAGGTGGCGCTGCTCAACCGCATGCTCGTGCGCCAGAACTGCGACGAAGCCGCCGCCGCGGCGGAAGCGCTCATCCGCGTGCTCGCCGCGCTCGGGGAGCGGCACGCCGCCGACGCCATGCCCGGCTACACCCACGTCCAGCGGGCCCAGCCGGTCACGCTTGGCCACCACCTGCTCGCCGATGGGGAGATGCTCCTCCGCGACCGCCAGCGCTTCCAGGACTGCCGCCGCCGGACCAACGTGCTTCCCCTCGGCAGCGGCGCCCTCGCGGGCTCCCCGTACCCCCTGGACCGCGAGATGGTCGCCGCCGAGCTCGGCTTCGACGCCGTCAGCCGGAACAGCCTCGACGCCACCGCCGACCGCGACTTCGGCGTCGAGTTCCTCGCCGCCTGCGCCATCACCCAGATGCACCTCTCGCGGCTCGCGGAGGAGGTCGTCCTCTGGGCAAGCGCCGAATTCGGCTTCGTCCGCCTGCCCGACGGCTTCGCGACCGGGTCCAGCATGATGCCCCAGAAGAAGAACGCGGACGTGGCCGAGCTGGCACGCGGCCGGACGGGCCGCGTCTACGGCGAGCTCATCACCCTGCTGACCGTGCTCAAGGGCCTCCCGCTCGCGT
>JADLBT010000068.1 GCA_020847555.1 Gemmataceae bacterium | reverse complement strand
GTGCCGGAACGGGTGTAGCGATACGTCTTTTCCTGGGGCCGGGCGGCCGAGGGATGCCCGGTTGGTGCCGGCAAGGAGAGGTCGCCCGGGGAGAAGGCGGCGGGCCGGTCGGCAGGGGCGGCATTTCCGGCAGGAGCGGGAAGGGCGGGGGACAGGGCAGGCCCCTGGGCCTGCGCCGACCCGGCGGCCAGCAGCAGGCCCAGGGCTAGCCGGCTAACCACCGTCCTGGCCCGCGTATTCCGCGCGCGAGCTGTAGTTGGGTGCTTCCTGCGTGATGGAGATGTCATGCGGATGGCTCTCCTGCACCCCCGCGCCGGTCACGAGAATGAACCGAGTGCGGGTGCGCAACTCCTCGATGTTCCGGGTTCCACAATACCCCATGCCGGCCCGCAGCCCGCCGACCAGTTGGTAGATGAACGGCGCCAGGTTTCCCTTGTACGGCACCCGGCCCTCGACGCCCTCCGGCACGAGTTTACCGCCGCTGGCCTCCGGCTTGCCCGCCCGCCCGGCCTTGCTGCTCTTGCCGACGTCGCCCTGCCGGTAGCGGTCGCTCGAACCGGCCACCATCGCCCCCAGCGAGCCCATCCCGCGGTAGGCCTTGAACGTGCGTCCCTTGTAGATGATCGCGTGGCCCGGGCTCTCCGCCAACCCGGCCAGCAGGCTCCCAAGCATCACCGTGTGGGCGCCGGCCGCGATTGCCTTGCTGATGTCGCCCGAGTAGCGGATCCCGCCGTCCGCGATGACCGGCACGCCGGTGCCGTTGAGACCCTGGACGGTGTTGCAGATGGCCGTGATCTGCGGGACGCCAACCCCGGAAATGATGCGGGTGGTGCAAATCGACCCGGGTCCGATGCCGGCCTTGACCGCGTCGGCTCCGGCGTCCATCAGAGCCCGCGCTCCCTCCGCGGTCGCGACGTTGCCGGCGATCACCTCGATCGCGTACTGCCGCTTGATCTCCCGGACGGTCTGGATAACGTTGTTCGAGTGACCGTGGGCCGAATCGACGACCAGGACATCCACCCCCGCCTTGATCAGCGACTCGGCCCGCTCGTAGTCGTTCACCCCGACAGCGGCGCCGACGCGCAGCCGCCCGCGCTGGTCCTTGCAGGCCGTCGGGAAGTTCATCAACTTGTCGATGTCCTTGATCGTGATGAGACCCCTCAGTTTGTACTTATCGTCCACCAGCAACAGTTTCTCGACCTTATTTTCCGTCAAAATCCGCTCGGCCGTTTCGAGCGTCGTATTCTCCGGCGCCGTCACCAGGTTGTCCCGGGTCATGATCTCGGCGATGCGCTGATTGTTGTCGGTCAGGAAGCGCAGGTCGCGGCGCGTCAGGATGCCGCGCAGGTAGCCGTTGACGGTGATCGGCACGCCGCTGATGTTGTGCTGCTCCATCAACTGGCGGGCGGTGCCGACGATCTCGTCGGGCGGCAGGGTGAGCGGGTCGGTGATGATGCCGTTCTCGGACCGCTTGACCTTGTCCACCTCGACCGTCTGCTGGGCGACCGTCATGTTCTTGTGGATGACGCCGAGGCCGCCCTCCTGGGCCAGGGCGATGGCCAGTTCGCTCTCGGTGACGGTGTCCATCGGCGAGGAGACGACGGGGATGTTCAGGCGAATGCCGCGCGTCAGGCGGGTGCGCACGTCCACCTCGCGCGGGAGGACTTCACTGTAGCCGGGTTCGAGAAGGACATCGTCGAAGGTGATGCCCTGATATGCGATACGGTCCTGCATGAGGGTGGCTCCTGGGGCTGGCGGTTTTGGGCATTATACGGTCCCCCCCGGAGGGCCACGCAATATCACCTTCGGAGGGACTGGGAGCAGTCAGCAGTCAGCAGCAGGCAGTCAAGATAAAGCCCACGGGCGGCGGCCCGTGGGGCAAGTCCCCAGCGCTTCCCCCACGGGGCGCCACCCGGGGCTTCAGGGGCAGGCGCTTGTCACCCGCGCCGACGCAGGTTACCCTGAAGGTAGGAAGTGCGGCCGCGATCCGAACCCTGTCCCGAGTCAAGCCATGACACAACCGTCTGCCGCCGAGACCAGACCGACGCCGAAGCAACTGACGGTGCCGCCGGACGAGCGCTTCTGGAAACGCTACTCGCCGCACCACGAGTTTCCCTTCTCCACGGTCGGCGCCATCGTCCTGCACGCGCTGGCAGTCGTCCTCATCGTCGCGATCGCCGCGAACTGGCGGGCTCACCAGGACGAGCAGCGACCAGTGGAAATGCAGATCGTCGAGATCATGGGCGGCGAGGGGCTGGGTCTGGACGGCCTCGGCACCGGGACGACGCTCCTCGGCGGGACCAAGCGCAGCAAGACCGACGCCGACGGCCCGGCGGACGGCGGCGACCCCCTGAGCAAGCCCGCGCCGAAGGACCAGCCGCAGGTCGCCCTGCGCGATCCCGTTCGCCCGCCGGATCTGAAGTTCACCCCGCGGAAGGACGGCGAGCCCATCGACGACGGTGTCATCACGCAGCTGGATCAGACCGTCAAGCGGGTCGAGGAAGGTATCCAGCTGGCGATGGCCCCGAAGCCGCAGGCGGGCGGCAAAAAGAGCGGCACGGCCACGAAGAATTACCCCAACCCCAGACCCGGCACCGGCGGGTTCGCTGGAAAGGGGACGGGGAAGGGAGTGGGCGTCGGTCCCGGCGGCGGAACCAGTCCGTTCGGCCAGGTGCTCACCACGCAGAAGCGGCGCCAGCTGCGCTGGCAGATCCTTGCCTCGATGGACGGCAAGATCCACCTGGCGAAGTTGCAGGCGCTGAACGTCACCCTGGTGGTGCCGACCGGCAACGCGAACGTCTACAACGTTTACGAGCTGAAGCCCGGCCACGTCTCGCCGCAGACGGCGACGCGCCTGGAGAAGCACGGCGACAAGGTGTGGTGGACGAACCGCGATCCGTCCGAGGTCCAGCCGCTGGCCCGGGAACTCGGCCTGCGAACAATCCCTGCCTGCTTCGTCATCTTCCTGCCCAAGGCGCTCGAGCAGCGCATGGCGGAGTTGGAGGTGGCGCACCAGAACGCGCGCGAGGACCAGATCGCCAAGACCATCTGGGACGTACCGCTGCGCGACGGCCACTACGCGCGCGAGCCAGTGATCGTCGAGCAGCACCTGTACCCGGGGGCGCGCGGCGTGCGGCGCTGAAACCAACAACGCCCACGGGTGGCGCCCCGTGGTCCTGGTCTTCGGCAGCAAGCCCACGGAGCCCCGCCCGTGGGCTTTCGGCTATTCCTGCCCCTGGGTTGGGGTAACCATGCGGAACCCGGCCGGGGCGAACGCCGCTCCCGGAATCTCCTCGTCGCCGGCAAACGGGAGCAGCAGGCGAACCTGCTCCGCCGCCTGGGCCGGCGTCAGCCCGCGCGACAGGATCAGGTCGAGGTAGGTGAACTCCAGGATGGCGCTCGCCGCCCAGTCCACGCTCGTGCAGTACCCAGAAATCGGGAACCCGAGCCGCTCGGCCAGCGCCCGCCACCGCTCGACCATCGCCGGATCCTGCATCAGCAGGCACGCCGAGAAGTGCAGCAGCTTCATATCCCAGGCGTAGCTCAGGCAGTCCGCGAACGGCTGCACGTCGGCCGTGCCGCCGTCGAGCGGGATGCCCTGCGGCATGCCGTGCGTCGCCACCACGACCACGACCGGCTCGGCGATCAGCGTCGTCTCGCGCAGGTGGCGGCGCAGCGCCGCCTCGTTCGTGAAGAAGCGCTGGCGCACCCGCACCCCCGGCTGGCGCGAGAAAAACTCGCGCAGCATGCTGCCGAACGAGTAGTCCTGGTCGGCGTGGACGGCGTGCCACGGCACCTCCAGGACGACGAGCCACGTCAGGCCGGTCGTCGGCATAGCCCGCACGCCCTGCCACGGCTGCCACACCGCCTGCCCGTCCTGCCGCCACTCGCCCTGGAACGTCAGCCCGTCGTCGGCCAGGGTGAAGTGCCCCTGGCCGCCCGTGTTGGCCTCGCGGTAGGTGAACGTCAGCTCGTTGTCCTTCAGCTGGCCCTCGACCGCCGAGCCGCCGCCCAGTTCGTAGAACCCGTGAACCCGCTCGCCGTCCTGGACGAGGCGCATCCGGCCGAAGCTCGTCTGCCACAACCCGTCGAACCCGACGCGCGTCCCGACCCACGGCCGCCACTCGGCCGCGCCGACGACGCGCCACTGCCCGCTGAACGCCCGGCCGTGCCGCGCCAGCTCGAACCACCCCTCGCCCTCGACGCCGTCCTCCTGATAGCCGAAGACGAGCCGGCCGTCCTCGATCTCACCATCGATCGGACAGCGCTGCCCGCGGAAGAGGTAGTACCCCTCCACCCGGCGGCCGTCCTGCACCAGCTCCATCGGCCCAAACGTCGAGTGCCACTTCCCGGTGTAGTCGCCCATCTCCCACCTCCCGAGCGGTGCCAGTCACCATGTAAGCAATCACTAACTGAACGGACCTCCACACCTGGTTCGCTCGCCGCGATTGCGCATTGAGGCAATAATTTCAGGGGGATGACACCTGCGGACCAGCCCGGAGGCGCCAGCGCCGGGCTGGTCCGCAGGTGTCGTGAATGTTTGGGCGTCCTCACGCCAGCGGCCGACCGCGGCGCCGGTTGCGCGCTACCTTTTTTCGCGTCGCCCGCTCGATCCCGCGCCACCACGCCTTCCACCCCTCGGAGCCGTGCAGCCCCCATTGCAGGTAGGCGCGCAGGAAGCGCAACCTGTCCGTCCGCGTCAGGCCGGGGTGGGCGAGAAAGCTAGCGTTCAGCCGCGCCAGGTTCTGCACCCGGCGCGACCGGGGCAGGCGGCGAAAGCGTTCGACGCCCACCAGGTCGATGAACCAGGCCAGCGGGCACCCCTCGTCTATCGCGACATCCGGGCGAGGGAGTGCAGTGAGGAGGTTGGCGGCCTTCAGGTCGCGGTGGGAAAGCTGGCGGCGGTGCAGCTCCCGAACGAGACGGGCGATCAGCTCAATGCGGCGGCGCAAAACGGTCCGGCCCTCACGCGGAGGAAGGTCGGCCAGGGCGGCGAGGAAAGCGTGCAGATCCACGGCGCCTTCGATTTTCTCCGTCAGCAGGTAACCTTCGCGCAGCAGTCCGCGCCCGCAACGGTGCAGGACGAGCAGCGGGCGGGCCGTCGGCAGCCGGCGCTCGCGCAGTCCGTGACCCTGCACCCACGACCGCAGCGCCGGCGAGCGCCGCAGCAGGTTCGCCACCGGCTCGCTCCACCCGGTCACCCGGAACCGCTTGCAGATAACCCGCCGCGGGGCGCCGTTGACCGGCATTTCCAGCTCCGCGACCGTCGAGCTGCGCGAGTCCTTGAGCAGCTTCACCCCCGGCCGGCGGAACGGTTCGTCCGGGTCGGCGGCGAGGGCGGCCAGCACCGCCGGATCGAGGTCGGTGACCGCGTGGCCAAGGCTGGCCGGCGTCCACACTTTGCGGGAATAGCGGTTCCGGCGCAGACAACGCCGGTCGCGGCCACGCCAGAACGCCAGGTTCGACGCCCAGGTGCGCTCTTCCAGTTCCTTCGCCAGCACCGGCAGGACGACGCGCGCGGGCTGCGCGCCGACGACCGCCCCGAGGATCCCGCTGGCCCACACCGCGCGGGCCTCGCCCGTCCGCGCCTTCCAGTAGGCGTACCAGAAGCGCAGCCGGTCGGCCCGGTCGGCGCGCAGGGAAAACCAGCGATTGAGCATCGCCAGGTTGGCGTGGCTGGCGCGCCAGTCGAGCGGCCCGCCGAGGCGGACGGTGTGCAGGTCGATCAGGTAGAG